>DXHV01000014.1 GCA_019113165.1 Candidatus Desulfovibrio intestinipullorum | reverse complement strand
GTTCTTGTCGGTGGGGTTCGGAACGGTGTCGTGGTAGATGGCGTAGGAGACGCCGGCTGCATCAAGAATGTCGGTGATCTGCTTCAGAATGCCACAGGCCTTGATGCCATTGTCAGTGACGATGAGAGGATGCTTGCCGCCAATGGATTTCAGCCTGTTGGGGATTTCCTTGGAGCAGTTCTGGCCCACCAGGGTAACGGTGGGAATGAAGAAAGACGTGATCTGGCCCATGTGCATGCTTTTCAGTTCAGAACTCATAAGTATCCTCTGATAGAAACCCGTTGTTCTTCAACGGGGAAGGTGAGGCTTGCGCCTCGAAAAACCATGCCTCTGCAAGCCTGAAACAGGAAGCAGAATGAAAAAATGTGCAGACAGAAAGGCTTTCCAGAGAACTAGTACAGGAAGAGAAATTCCCGGAAAACACTGTTTGCAAGGATTAAATTGGACTATAGACAAAATCAGCAGTTCTGGCAACACGAAAACGACAAAAAAGTGGTACTCGCAGGATTTTTACCGGCTGATTGAAGAACAAGTCTTTTGTATTACTTGTAATTCCTGTCTCACGATTTTTTTTGGGCTGTCAGGACTCAGGCGCTTTTCGAAGAAGGCGCTTTTGCGGAAAGGACAAAAAAAGAAGTCCGTCTGCCCCTGGAGGAAACCCTTCAGGGGAAAACGGACTGTGACTGCTGGATACGGGAGACAGGGATGCTGCGGCCTGTCCGGCCGCCGAGGGCAGGAGGCCCCTGGCAGCAGGCGAAGGCCCCTAGCAGTATCTGGAGGCCTCTAGCAATATCTGGAGGCTCTAGCAGTATCTGTAGGATCGGCCCTCGCGGCATAAGGGGCACGTATCGCCAAATTTGACGGGATAGGCCTCGCCGCAGGTGGGGCAGGTGACAATGGCGCCCTTGCTCTTGTGGCCCAGTGCCTCGGGCTTCATCTGCACGGGACGGGTGGAGATCATCTCAAAGCCGTGATCCAGGATTTCCCGGCGCAGGGCCTCGCCGTCCTGTTCCTTCTTGGCCTTGAGCTTGTAGAACCACTCGTAGGTGAGGGGGAAGTTCCCGAGCTTGGCAGGATCCACCCAGGCCCTGCAGCCTTCGCCCGTGTGCTTGTCGTACATGACCAGGGAATACAGGCTCAGGTCCTGGACCACCAGCCAGCCGTTGCCCACAGTGCAGGGCGTGAGGATCTGCACGGCATCGGGCAGGCACTGCCTGGTCTCGCTGATGATGTCAAAGAGGCAGCCCTCCTTCATGTGGGCCCGGGCCGCCTCGACCAGGAATCCGCCCAGGAGCACGCCTGGGGCGGCATGGCCGTGAAAGGCCAGAACCTTCTGCAGGAATTCTTCTTCGCTCAGGGAACCAATCATATATTACCTCGCAACAACCTTGAATCAAAGGGCGCGTACCGGGCAGGACATGCCCTGTGCACAAGCCTCCATGGTATACGGAACTATTCCCCTTTTTGGCACCCGAGTCAACAAATGGGACTTGTGCGATCGCAAACGGCCTCCCGGGGCCTGCGTCAGGGTGGTTTTCGTGAATTTTTCAGGAACCGGCAGGCAGCCCTTTTTGGCAAAACTTGAAAAACTTGCAAAAATTGTGCTGATTTGCAGATGGTTGCCAGGAAGAAGGGGAGAGGCTACAAGAATCGCGCTCCTGTCCCTTCGGGCCGGGGCAGCAAGTACTTTTTTCTCCATGCCCTTCAGGATCGAGAGTGTGCCCATGCAAGCAGACAAGGACAGGACGGGACAGGACCGGATTTCCGGGGATGTCCTGCAGGGACAGGCGGGATCGGAGCGCCGCAAATGCGTCTCCCTCATTGTGCCCGTCTACAACGAAGAAGACGCCATAGACTCTTTCTACGAGCACATACAGACCATACTGACCCGCACAGACTACGAGTTCGAGGTCCTCTTCGTGGACGACGGGAGCACGGACGGAACCTTTGCGTGCCTGGAGCGTCTGCACAAACGTGACCCCAGAGTCCGGGCCGTGGAATTTTCCCGCAACTACGGCAAGGAGCACGCCCTGGCCGCAGGCCTCAAACTCGCCCGCGGAGACGCGGCCATTCCCATGGACGTGGATCTGCAGGACCCGCCGGAGGTGGTGCATGCCTTCCTTGCAAAGTGGGAGGAGGGCTGTGACACGGTCATTGGCGTGCGCCGCAGGAGGGCCGCCGACTCCCTGGCCAAGCGCGTGTCCGCGTCCCTCTTCTACCGCTTCTACAATCTTGTCTGCGGCAAGCACCTGGTCGGCAATGCCGGCGATTTCCGCCTGCTGGACCGCAAGTGCATCACGGCCCTCAATGCCCTGACCGAGCGGGTGCGCTTCACCAAGGGCCTGTACGCCTGGATAGGCTTTCGCCAGGCCTGCGTGGAATACGATCGTCCGCCCAGAGTCAGGGGCACGAGCAAGTGGAGCGGCTGGAAGCTCTGGAACTTTGCCCTGGACGGCATCACCAGCTTTTCCAGCCTGCCCCTGCGCATCTGGAGCTACCTTGGCGGCTGCCTGGCTCTGCTGGGCTTTGCCTATGCCCTCTGGCTCGTGCTGCGCACCCTTGTGCAGGGCGTGGACGTGCCGGGCTATGCCTCCCTCATGGTGGTCACCCTGTGCCTGGGCGGCCTCATTCTCCTCTCCCTGGGCATTGTCGGAGAGTACCTGGGCCGCATCTTCGAGGAGATCAAGGGCCGGCCGCTCTACATCGTCCGTTCGCGCCTGGGCTTTGAGGAAACTGACGAGGCATCCGAGGGGGACAAGACGAAGGAGAGGGAGAACGCGGCCGCTCCTGCGTCCGTCTGCGCAGCCGACGCGGGCCCCGAGCCGCAGACAGGCCGGGACCAGCCGGCAGGGGACGAAGCTTTTGCAGAAAGGAGGCAGGCATGAGCCTGTGGCCTGCAAGCACACGTCCTTTCATGGGCACTGCCGGAACAGGGCAGGACGAAAAGCTCTCCCTGGCGCATCTGCGCTGCGATGTCCTCTTTGTGCTCTGTGCGGCCCTGTGCTCCTGGGCCAGCCTGCAGGGCATAGTGGATCTGTCTGCGGCAGGGGTCATGCTGGACTCGGACCTGGGCACCTATGCCCAGGGCATGGCCGCCCGGGCTCATCCCGAGTGCTTTGTGAACGACGTGGTGCTCAAAAACGTCACCCATCACAACAGCATCTGGAATGTGCAGACGGCTCTTGCCACCTGGCTTGCCCCTGATGGTGCCTACGCCACGGGTCTCCTGCGCTCAGGCGCCGTGGGCATCTTCTTCTACCTCGTTTTCTGGTACGGTCTGGGACGCTTTCTCTTTGTGCACCCCTCCCTGGCCCTGCTGCTGGTCGCCTTTCAGTGCATCACCTGCTGGGTTGGCTGGGGCACCTTCTGGGGCGTGTTCATGGACGACCCCGTGCCCAGGGTATGGTTTGCCGGCCTGTGGCCCCTGATCGTTTTTGGCACCCTGCAGGCTTTGCCGCGTCCGCAGCTTCGGCCCCTTGTCCTGCTTGCCTGCGGCCTGAGCGTCTGGGTGCACAGCATCAGCGCCCTGACCGCCGGCGCCATGACCTTTCTGGCCTTCTTCCTGGCACGGGATCCCAAAACCTCCCTCGCACGCCATCTGGGCTTGTGCCTCACAGGCCTTGTCTGCTTCCTTGGGCCGGTCTTTTGCTTTCTCTGGCCCACGCTCTCCGACGAGCACGTCCTGAACAGCGCAGATCTGGCAGTCCTGAGCGAGCTCTTCCGGCTGCGCTATGCCGCAGACTACCATGCCCCCCTGGCAACCCTCGGGGAGTTTCTGCACACCTACCTCCTGCAGGTGCCGCTCATTCCCCTGGCCCTGGCAGGCCTTGTGCTTGCTGTCCGGCGGGGCAGCCCGCGCCTGAAAAGTCTGGCCGGGCTCTCTCTCCCCTTCGTGCTGGCCATGGCCCTGGTGGTGGCCTTTTCCTTTGCCGAGGGCCTGTGGGCCAGGCAGCAGGGCCACATGCCCCTGGGGCATGAGCTTGTGCGCGGCGCCCGCTTCCTCATCCCCCTCTGCTGGCTGGCCATTGTGGCAGGCTTTGCCTGTGTCTGCGAAAACCGGCCCATGGCGAGACGGGCCACGGCCCTGGCCGCCGTGGCGGCCGTGCTCGTCCTGGCCCCGGACAGACAGCTTCTGGCAGGCCTGCAGACCGTGCACCTCTCTTCCCTCAACGTGCACAGCGCCACCATGCACGACTATGCCGAAAGAGCCAGGCTCAAGGAAGAGGCTCTGGCCGCCCTGCAGGCCAGCACACAGCCAGGAGACATGGTCTTTTGCAACGTGCCCGAGGCCGCCATACGCTACCGGGCCCTGCGCGGCCTTGTGTACAGCTTCAAGGACGGTGCCAATGCCTTCTATGACAGGGATCCGGCCCGGGCCAGGCAGTGGCTCCACTATACGGCCCTCTTTCGGGCAGAGCCCACAGGCTACGTGACAGCCTGGCTTGAGTCCGGCACGCTCTGGCTTCTCACCAGCAGGATGGAGGATCGTGACCTCCTGGAACGGTACGGGACCATTGTCTACGCGTCCGAGTCGCCTGCGTCTGGTGCTTCTGCGTCCAATGGGACTGCGTCTGGTACGCCCGGGGGCTGGCTCCTGGTGCGGCGTGTGCCCTGAGCCTGGTTCAAGGCCGGGCCAGACAAAAGGCCGGCTCAGCCCCTGTTCCTGTCACGAAAAATATGCTATGCGTGGTTTTCCTGCCTGAACGGACCTGATTCCCGTTCAGGGACAGGGGCCATGTTCATTTTTTCTACTTTCCAGTCCTTTTGCCGGGAGCCTGCCCTGTGAACACCCGGGGCGCACAGGATCCCCACCCGGGACCGGAGCACAACGAGGTCCGTCATGCGTGTAGTCGCTGTCAATACAAGCGAGAAGAAGGGGATGCGCAAGGTCAGCCGTCCCGAGGTGGAACTGAAAACCAATTTTGGCGTTGTGGGCGATTCCCATGCCGACGGAACGCACAGGCAGCTGAGCCTGCTGGGCATCGAGGACATCAACTACATGCGCAGCCTGGGCGCTGATGTGCATCCCGGCGACTTTGCCGAGAACATCACCACCGAGGGCGTGGAGCTCTCCACCTATCCCATAGGCACGCGCTTTCGCATCGGCACGGACGTGCTGCTCGAACTGACCCAGATTGGCAAGGAATGCCACTCCGGCTGCGAAATCCGCAAGCTGGTGGGCACCTGTATCATGCCCAAGAAGGGCGTGTTCTGCCGCATCCTGCAGGGCGGCGTGGTCCGTCCAGACGACAGCTTTGCCGTGGTGGAAGAGGACGGCGCCAGGTCATAAGCCTGCCTCTCCATTGTCTTTGAGGACTCTCCCCTGTCGGCCTTGTGAAGGCTGGCAGCGGGAGGGTCTTTTTTTGTCTGCAGGAACCGGCCCCTGAGGCACACGCTCAAAAAAACACGCAGGGCAGGAACAACGATCCCCTGCAGAAGTGGGCACAAAAGGCAGGCAATGCCCTCTTGTTAGCGCACGACGATCTGTTTTGCTCCGTTCTCTGTCACGCAGAAAAATTCCCTCTTTTATCGAAAAGCGTGTGTGCCTTGCATGCAGTCCCGGGCGTGGTATGTTGGGAGAGTCTCATTCCTGCCTTTTGAAAAGGACCTGTCTATGCTCTGGGATCTGCCCATTCCGCCCTGGTTTCCCATCTATCTTTCCCTCAAGGTGGCGGGGCTGGCAACCCTCATTGCCCTTGTGACCGGACTGGCCGTGGCGCGTGTGCAGATGCGCCGCAAGTCCCTCTTCTCCAGGGTACTGGATGCACTGTGCACGCTGCCCATGATTCTGCCGCCCACAGTCCTTGGCTACTATCTCATCCTGCTCGTGGGCAAGCGCGGCCTGCTGGGCGACTGGCTCGCTGCCATGGGCATAGAGCTCATCTTTACCTGGGAGGGCGCCGTGGTGGCGGCCACGGTGGTGGTCTTTCCGCTCATCTACAAGTCCGCCCGGGCCGCCCTGGAGTCCGTGGATCCGCGCTACGAGGACGCGGCCCGCACCCTGGGCGCCAGCGAAGCCAAGATCTTCTTTCTGGTGACCCTGCCCCTGGCCTGGCGCGGCATCCTGGCCGGCAGCATGCTGGCCTTTGCCCGCGGCATGGGCGAGTTCGGCGCCACCCTGATGATTGCCGGCAACATTCCCGGCCGGACCCAGACCCTGGCCCTGGCCATCTACGATGCCTTCCAGGCGGGCGACGATCCCAAGGCCCTGTCCCTGGTGCTGCTGACGTCCTTTATCTGCCTGTCCATTCTGGTGGCAGCCGATTCCTTCCTCTCCGCCCGCATAGGCAGGAGCGGTTCCCACGCCCGGCGCGGCAACGACAGGGGCAGCAGACCTGCCGCGACCGGATCCGAGGTGTCCTCATGATATCCCTGCATGTTCAGAAAAAGCTTCAAGGTCCCCGCGGCACTTTCTTCCTGAAGGCCGACGTGGAGTCCTCTGTCTCCCACATGGTCTTCTTCGGCGCCTCGGGATCGGGCAAGACCCTGACCCTGCAGATGCTGGCAGGCCTCATCACCCCTGATGCGGGCTACATCAGCGTGGACGGCGATGTGCTCTACGATTCGAAAAAGCGCATCAACAGGCCGGCCAGGACCCGCCATGTGGGCTATCTTCTGCAGGACTACGCGCTCTTTCCGCACCTGTGTGCCCTGGACAACGTGGGCTTTGCCCTGTCCAGCACCTTCGGACGCCTGAGCAGGGAAGCGAAGAACAGGGCCCATGAGCTGCTGGAACGCTTCGAGGTGGACGATCTCTGGGACCATCTGCCGGCGGAGATGTCCGGCGGACAGCGCCAGCGCGTGGCCCTGGCCAGGGCTCTGGCCGCAGAGCCGCGCATCCTGCTCCTGGACGAGCCCTTTTCGGCCCTGGATCCCCTCCTGCGGGTGCGCATGCGCGGCGAAATCCGCAATCTGCTCTCGGACTGGCAGATTCCCATGACCATCATCACCCATGACCCGGACGACGTGGAAGCCTTTGCCGACCTGCTGGTGGTCTTCTCCGACGGCCAGATCTGCCGCTGCGAGGACTGGACCCCCAACCGCGGCAGGGGCGAAGCCTCCAGGGAAGCCCTGCTCAGCCTTGTGCAGGACATAGACAGGGAACAGAAGACAGCCTGACCTTCGCTCCCTTGCAGTCTGAGGCAGTTCCTGAGCGTGTGCCCCGATCCTCCCTGCCCCGCTTTCTATTCCTCAGGCAGGCCCAGCACCACGGAGAAGGGGCTGAAGAAGGCGCAGGCCCTGGCCCCCTGTTCCAGCTGGAGCTCGTCCAGCTCCTCGGTGCACAGGATGGAGCACAGGGTGAGGCCTTCGGCCACCTCGACCACCACGGAGCTCTCTATGCTGCCGCGGTTGATGCTGAGCACCGTGCCGCAATAGTGGTTGGTGCCCCTGTGGTCTCCCTCGTCGGCCATCAGCATGATGAAGGGCGCCTTGATCGTGGCATTGAGGAGCTGATCCTTGTGAATGCCCAGGCGCTGCACGCTTTCAATGGTGATGAGGGCGTGCACGCGCAGGCCCTGCAGGGTGGAGAGCTCCACCAGGGCCGAGACCTGGCCCACTTCCAGGCGCGACACCGTGCCCGTGAAGGCATTGCGGGCCGAAGAGCGGCGCAGGGCTTCCTGGCGCAGGTGGTTGTGCACAATGCGCCTGGCGTCATCGTCCGTGAAGCTGATGAAGTTGGCTGTCTGCACAGGGGAGCGCTGACCGAGAAATTTCTGCACGATATTAAGGGGAATGTTGGCCTGCAGAAGCTCGCTTGCCCGGGACTGGCGGATGACCTGCGGACCCACGGCCGCAGGCTCGAGATTGCAGAGTCCGGCAATGGCATAGAAGCGCTTGCGCACATAGCCCTGATCCATGTGGGTGATGGTGCCCCGCAGCCGTATCATGCGCGGAGAATTGACGAGGGTGCGGATGGCCTCCATGGCCTTTTCCGGGATCTGGACTTCCCTGCCCC
The DNA here is from genome assembly GCA_019113165.1 of Candidatus Desulfovibrio intestinipullorum. Taxonomy (GTDB): domain Bacteria; phylum Desulfobacterota; class Desulfovibrionia; order Desulfovibrionales; family Desulfovibrionaceae; genus Desulfovibrio; species Desulfovibrio intestinipullorum. Next base: position 10,743 of record DXHV01000014.1, on the reverse strand, counting down.
GGCCACCGCCAATCTTGATGGTGCAGGTGGAGTAGTCGAAGTCCCTGAGGTCGTTGATCTCCAGGGCCTCGCTCAGGCGCAGGGCGCCGTGGCGGATGAGCAGGAAGACGAGCAGCAGGCGCTCGCGGCTGCGCAGCTGCGAGTCGTTGGGGGCGGAGCGCGTCCACTCCTGCCAGGCTTCGGTCAGGACATGCAGTTCTTGGCTGGTCAGTTGCTTCATGGTTTTTCTTTCTTGTCTTCCCGGATCATGGAGTCTTGGGCGTCGTCGCGAACCTGTCAGAGGCTGCCAGGCTCCCGGATGCCGCTTCCTCATACCCCAACTTGTTCTGCGAGTACAGCGGCGCCGTTTCTGCACAAAACATGGGGCAGCAGACCCTGTCCTTCACACGACTGCACACGATGTTTCCCTGCCCCTGCAGGAATGAGCTGCCCGTACCCGTCACTTGTCCTCCAGTATCCATCCTTCAGTCTCCATCATTCAGTCTCCATCATTCATCAACCTTCTCCCTTCAACCGTTCCCCGGAACCTTTCAGGGGCTTTCCACAAAGGAGTGTGTCCATGCTGCGTCTCAAAAAATTCTGCTGCCTTGCCCTGGCAGCCTGCGTGCTCAGTCTTGGTCTTGCCCAGGGTGTCCGTGCCGCCGACCTCTACGTGTCCGGCGCCGCCAGCCTGACCAATGCCTTTGATGCCATCAAGACGGCCTTCGAGAAGAAGAATCCCGGGATCAAGGTCCTGACCAACTATGCCGCCTCCAACCCCCTGCTCAAGCAGATGCAGGAAGGGGCCCCTGTGGACGTCTTTGCCAGCGCCGACCAGCAGACCATGGACAAGGCCCAGCAGGGCAAGCTCATTAATCCGGCCACCCGCAGAAACTTTGCCCTCAACGATCTCGTCCTCATCGTGCCCGCCGACAGCAAGGTCGCCGTCAAGGGTGTGGAATCCCTCACCAGCAAGGACGTGAAGCGCATTGCCATCGGCAACCCCGACTCCGTGCCTGCCGGCCGCTACACCCGCGATGCCCTGACCACGGCCAGGCTCTGGGAAACACTGCAGCCCAAGTACATCAACTCCTCTTCCGTGCGCCAGGCCCTGGACTATGTGGCCCGCGGCGAAGTGGATGCCGGCTTCGTGTACCGCACCGATGCCCTCAAGGCTGGCAAGAAGGTGAAGATCGTGGCCAATGTCCTCGGTCATGAGCCTGTCTCCTACCCCATTGCCGTGGCAAAGACCGGCAAGAACCCCTCTGATGGCGCCAAGTTCGTGGATTTCGTGCTGAGCCCCGAAGGCATGGCCATCCTGGCCAGGTTCGGCTTCTCCAGGCCGTAAGACAGCTTCCCATACCAGGAGGGATCCCCCTTTGCAGCACCCAGCGTCCCTCCTTCTTTCCAGACCTCCCTTGTGCCGACAGCTGTGCAGAAGGGAGGTCTGTTGCGTGCTGAAGAGGCTTGCAGGGTTTCAGGGGGACAGCGTCGCCGGACAGTCCCTGGACGTCGCCGGACGACAGAGCAGGGCAGGGTGCCTCGCTTGCAGTTGTGCTCTCAAACGTTTAGTGACTCCTGGTGAGGACACCTCCTTCCCTGTGCACGCTTTCCCCTGAGGCCTCCGGCGCTTCCGGATCGCTGCTGCAGGGGCAGGAGTGCCCAAAAAACCGACAGGGGGCCAGGTCCATGTCCCATCATGCTTCCGGGCACAGTTCCATGCAGCGTTCGCCATCCGCTCTGACAGCGGAGGCCGCGTCCGCAGTCTCCAGGCTCTTTGTGGCCCTGCCTCTGCCGCAGGAGATACGATCGGCACTCTCCGCCCTGCAGAGCGAGTGGGCAGAGCCCTTCTCCCTGCGCTGGACGCGGCCAGAGACCATGCACATTACCCTGCACTTTCTGGGCAATGTGGACAATGCCCTCATTGAGCCCCTTGCAGCGGCGCTCTCCACGGTTACGTGCCCTGCCTTCAGGCTTGCCTTCACCCACGTGGGGACCTTTGGCCGCGGGGATCGCACCGTGCTCTGGGCAGGCTGCGCGCCCTCGAAGGCACTCGACGGGCTCCACGACCAGGTGCTTGCGGCCCTTGCCACGGTGCTGCCCGATGTTTGCGGGGACAAGGCCCGTGAAAGGAGCAGCACTGCCGGCACTGCCAGGTGGACGCCCCACTGTACCCTGGCGCGTGTCCGCTCCATGCCCCAAAAGGGCCGTTCCGGCGGGCGCGGGCACGAGGCCAAAGCCCTGCAGGAGCTTGTCCGTTCCCTTCGTCTTCCAGACACTCTGTCCTTTGCCGTGTCCTCCCTTGTGCTCTGCAGAAGCGTGCTCTCGTCTGCCGGTGCGCAGCATACGCCCCTGTTCACCCGGCCCCTGGCCTGATGGGCAGATGGGCAGAAGAGCAGACGGGCAGATGGCCGGATGAGGCCAGCAGGCCCCGGCCCAATTGAGCAAACGCCCTTTTGCGAGCCCCGTATTGCGAACAACAAAGCCTCCCTTTTGTCAGGGAGCGCGAGGAACAAGTCCATGTCGTACTTTCAGCGTTTTCTTCTCTGTTTTTCCCTCTGCCTGAGCCTTCTCTGTGCCGCCTGTTCCGGTGACGAGGTCAACATGAAGGCACGTACGGAGAATCTGCCGGCCTTCAGTCTGACCCTGCCCGACGGCTGGGTCACCAACCTGCCCGATGGCATGGAGTGCACGGCAGACCGCTGCATTGCCGGCTTTGCCAAGGCTGCCTCGGGCTCGCGCTCGGCCATCACCGTGTCCGTGGTGCCCAATCTCGGCAAGCAGCTTGCGGAAATAGCCGCCGAGAGCACGGCCAACATGGCCAGTCACGAGGCCGTCATGCACGTGGTCTCCCAGACGGACACAAGGGTGGAATACGAGGGCACCATCAAGGAAAGTCCTGCCAGGCTTATTGCCACCATTGATGCAGAGCGCCAGCAGGTGGGCATACTGCTCCTGGTGGGCGAAAACGACGAAATTTCCTCCATTGTCTCCACCCTGCGCATGAAGAACGAGCGCCTGAACTTCATGCCTGCAGCCCAGTAGCAGGGTCGGTGCAGTCCGGGGCCTGAGGCCCCGGGACAGTCTGGCAAGGGACCCCGTCTCTCCCGGTCCTGTTTGAGGAGAGGCGGGGTCCCTTGCTGTCTGCATGGGGCAGGCAAGGGCAGGACAGGGTCTGCCCCTGCTGCGGCCTTTCTGGCAGAAAAATTTTTTGAAAAATTTTTTCAATGCATCAGGAAGTACAGAGGGGATTCATGCTCATCATGTTGAGAATTATTATTGAAAAAAGACTCAACATATTGACAGATTTTCAACAAAAAAAGTCTGCAGGCAGGGACTTGTCTGTTTTCTTGAAAAAGGATATAAGCTCTTATGAAGAAAGAAGTAGACTCGAACAACTCCTTGCGAATCTGGAAATGCATTGAAAAATCCAGATGAATACAGAAAGCAGATGCTCAGGATAGTGAGCACTCTGCCCGTTTAAGGCGCAACATCCTGAGCACGCCGGGACAGGATCAGGCGGAACGGCAGGTTCTGGCCCATCTCTGAGGCACGCTTCTCCCTGGTCCGGGTTTTTCCGCTCCTGAAGCTGGCGGCTTTGGAGCAGAAATTTTTCCGAAAAAATTTTTTCAATGCATCTGAGAATCCTGAAAGACATTGTGCTCAACATATTGAGCCTTGTCCTGGAATACAGCTCAATATATTTGGCAATGTCCAAAGAAGTGGCTCTGCAGACTGGAACTTGCCTGTTTTCAGGAAAAAGGATAGAGACTCTTCTGAAGAAAGAAGCAGACTCGAACAACTCCTTGCAAATCTGGAAAAGCATTGAAAAATCAAGATGCATCCAGAAAGCAGATGCTCAGGATAGTGAGCACTCTGCCCGGTTAAGGCGCAACATCCTGAGCACTCCAGATCCTGAATCTGCTCTGAGGCACGCTTCTCCTTGGTCCGGAGTCTCCCGACTCTGAAGCTGGCGGCTATGGAGCAGAAATTTTCCGAAAAAATTTTTTCAATGCATCCGAGAGACTGGAAAGGCATTGTGCTCAACATATTGAGCTTTGTCCTGGAATACGGCTCAACATGTTGGGCAATGCCAAAGAAATTGCTCTGCAGACTGGGACTTGCCTGTTTTCAGGAAAAAGAATAGAGACTCTTCTGAAGAAAGAAGCAGACTCGAACAACTCCTTGTGAATCTGGAAATGCATTGAAAAATCAAGATGCATTCAGAAAGCAGATGCTCAGGATAGTGAGCACTATACCCGGTTAAGGCGCATCATCCTGAGCATTCGCGGGAAAAAACGTGCCAGGCGGCAGCTTCTGGAACAGGCAGCCCTTGCGTTGCCAGAGAAGGACTGAAGGCCGCACTCCCCGGAACAGAGGTTCCCTTGCCAGTCCCGCAGCTCTGCACTGTTTTCAGAGTGGCCGGTACTGTACAGGAGCCGTCGACACGCAGCCGGAAAGAGCCGTCCTTGCCGTCCCACCACTGGTCAGGCGGAAAGATTTTTCTTGGCTCTTCGGGGCTTTCTGTGGGTAAACCAACCAGCTCACGCCCCTGAGCTATTTTGGCTTGATGGGCTGGGATGCAGAACCCCAAGGGGATAAGAAATCTAACCAGCAAATACAATTGATAAATTCTCTGGCAATACCGTTACTCCGCAGACAATGGCGGCAGACCTCAGAAGATGCACACAGTGCCTAGAAAGATGGCTCATGAGGGGGATTGAGGCTCTACCCACAAATACCCCCGAAGAGCCGTTTTCGTTCGTTCAGGGGGGGCAATACTGCGTGCGCCAGTCATTCCCTGCTCAGGATACTGCGCACTCTGCCCGGTTACCGCTCAGCATCCTGAGCAGCCCTTATGGCAGGGCAGTGCGAGCCAGGCGCATCTGCACGTCATGCCTGCAGTCCGGCAATCCCATGGCTGCTCTCCCCAAGGACTCTGGATCACAAACAGCAAAGGACCCCGTCTCCCTGTTATTTGGGAGGCGGGGTCCTTTGCGTTTATGCGGTCAGGGGCCCGGGACTAGTCGTTGCTGTCGCGGCCCTGGTTCTGGTTCATCATGTGCTTGAGGGTGTAGTTGAGCTGCACATAGGAGAGGCCGAGCAGCTTGGCAGCCTCCACCCTGTTGCCATTGGTCCTGTTCATGGCCTCGGTAATCTTGGCAATGCGCATGTTGCTCAGCGTATCGTCAAGGTTCTGGCCGGAGCCCAGGACAAAGAAGTCTCCGTTGCCCTCGCCGCCGGTCTCGTCCTCGTCCTCCTCGTCGGCAGCGCCGGCAATGATGGGGCCGAAGTCCGAGGGGGGCATGCTTGCTGCATCGGCCATATGGCCCGGCAGGACGCTGCCGAAGGACTGGCTGAAGGACTGGCCGTAGGACTGATGGTAGGGGTCAAGGTCGCTGGGCATGGGGCAGCGTCCCTGACGCAGCTGCTGGAGCACATCTTCCCTGGTGATGGTCGCTTCCGAATCCGAGAGCAGGCAGATCTGCTGCAGGATGCGGGCCACCTCTCGCAGGTTGCCAGGCCACTTTTCGTCGAGCAGGGTCTGCCAGGCATCGCCGCTGAAGTTCCAGCACTGGCCGAGCTTCTGCTGCAGGTTCACAAGGAAGCTGCGCAGCAGATTTTCACGCTCCTCATAGCTGTATTCGCGCACAGGCGGCAGGGTCGTGCTCACGCCGGCCAGGCGGTAGTAGAGATCCGTGCGGAAGCGGCCGGCGCGGATGTCTGCCATGAGGGAGGTGTCTGCCGAGGCGATGACGCGTATGCGCACCGTGCAGGCCGGGAAGGGCGCCGAGGCCGGCAGGGCTATCTTGGTTTCGCCCACAGGGGCCAGGATGCGCACGAGCATGCTCTGCTGCGTGGGCGTGAGGCGGTTGACGTTCTCCAGGAAGAGGGTGCCTGTGCGCACCTTGCGGAAGGCGCCTTCCCTGGGCTTGGCGCCGCTGGCACTGCCCCGTCCGAAGAGCTCGCAGATGAACATCTCGTCCGTGAGGCCGGCGCAGTCCAGGCTGATGAACTTGCCGCCGCGGCCGCTCCACTCGTGGATGTAGCGGGCCAGACGGCTCTTGCCGCTGCCGCTCTCGCCGAGCAGGAGAATGGGCAGGTACATGGTGGCCACGCGCTGCATCTTGGCATAGACCTTGCCAAGAGCTGCGGAAATAGTCGGCGGATCGCCTTCCTTGGGCTGCAGGGCCGTGGCGGAGACCCGCGAGGGCTTGCCTATGCTGACAGCCGGAGCGCGCAGGCTGCTTTCCTCCTGCATGGCCATGGGCAGATCAAGGTCAAGGGGCAGGGAATCGTGGGTAATGGCCTGGATGACCGTGGGCTGGGTCGGCACGGGCTGCGGAGCAGGCTGTGGCGCCGGAGCGGGCTTGGGTGCCGCGTGCGGCTTGCGGTAGGCCCTGAAGCGCTGCAGGAGATCTGTCCCCTTCTGGCGGGTCTTGTGCCTGGACAGGAAGGAGGGGGCAGGGTTTCGTGTGGCGGTGTCCTGGCCGCTCTCCGTGCCCTGGGGGAGGGCCGGTCGTCTGGCGCCCGGAGCAGCCTTGTCCGTGTTCAGCACGGCCAGGGCCTCGGCGATTTCCTCGGGCAGGGTGACGGTCACAATGTCCGGTTCCTTGCCAAGGCCGGTCAGGCGGGTCTGCATGAGGGTCACGCCCGTGTAGCGTGTGCAGGCCAGCAAGATCAGGATGGCATGGGTGACCGGCGATCCGGGAGAGAGGTGGAAGGTGATGCCCTCGCCCGTGGGCGGCAGGTGGAAGCGCTCGATGATGCTGTCCACGGCCTCGGTGGCCGTATGGCTGACCTGGGCGTGATCGGAGAGATCGGTCACGGGTGTACGCTGTATTTCCAGCTGTTCGCCGGAGATGCAGGGAGAGAGCCAGGTGCGCAGGGTATCCAGCACGCTCTGGGTCATGGTGGTCAGCAGGAGCACGTGATCAAAGGGCGGCACGTGCTCCAGGAGCATGCGGATGGGGCCCGGGTTGATGGTGTCGTGGCGCAGGGCGGCGCTCACGTCCACCTTGCCCACCCAGCAGATGAGAATGCGGCTGCCGCTGCCGCCGGCAGGGGCAGGGGCGGGGGCTGCGTCTGCGGCCTGCTGGGCCTTGGGCTGGCTGATGATGTGGGCATGTTCCATGGCCGCCACCTTGTCGTGGGCCAGGGCCACCTGCTCGGGAGAGAGTACCTTGACCTGCGGGGCGGCATGGGCAAACTGATTGTAGCCCGAGGCCGAGCGCGGCGCCGGATGGGAAGGAATCCAGTAGCCCTGGGCCGGCAGGGGCGTGTCCTTTGTCTCGGCAATCTGCACCCTGCGGCAGGTGCGGAAGAAGCTGTGAGTGCGCTCGGGCTCGGAAGGCGTCATGCGGGGCTGATCCGAAGCGCCGATGATGCAGGACTCCACATGGCCGTCGCCGTACTGGAAGAGGGCCGGGAAGGGCGAGATGTCCTCGTCGTTGCCGGCCTTGGCCTCCTGCAGGGACACATTGCGGCTTACCAGCTCCTCGATCTGCGCGTCATCAAGTTCGGGGTCGTCGTTCCTGTCGCCGGCATCGGGGGCCTCGTCGTCTTCCTCGTCCGCATCGTCCCCATCGCCGTCTTCGTCCAGGTAGTCCGGCTCATCGGTGTCGTCATCAGAGCGTTCGGTGCTCTCGTCTCCGGCGCCGGCCTCGTCGTCATCGACGACAGGCTCGTCCTTCCCGGATTCCTCCGTGTCGCTGCCGGCATGAGCGGCGGGCCTGAGGTCAGGCTGCCCGTCCGGGGATGTGTCGGAAGCAGGTTCTTCCGCAGTGGACGCGGCCTGCTCCTGAGGCTGTTCGGCGTCCTTGCTGCGGCCTGCGGTTGTCCTGTGATTCTTGAGCTCGCGGGCAATGAAGGCAGAGAGGGAGGAAGAGGCGTTCAGCTCCTCGCCCGCGTCCTCGCCGGTCTCTTCAGATTCCCTGTCCACGTCCTTCGTCGCGACCCCGGCAGCCTCCTTCGGCGCCGTGGCGCGCCTGCGGATCCTGGCAGGGGCCTCGTCCGCCGTCTCTTCAGAAGCCTGCCCGGAAGACGCCTGGAGAAGGCGCTCCGGCGTGTCAGCTGTGTCTGCAGTCGCACGATCGGCGGTCCGTCCCTCTTCGGGCATGGGCAGGACAGTGTACTCGCCTTCGGGCGGCAGCTCCTCGTCCTCGCGCTGCAGGGGCTCGTAGTTCTTGTCGAGCACGTAGACAAAGGATTTCTCCGGCAGGCCGTGCTCCTCGATAAAGGCCTTTTCGTTGGCGCTGGCAGCAATCATGTGGACGCGCACATCCTCGATTTCCCTGCGTCCGGCCGTCATGGCCGCAAGTTCCTCGTCCGTGAACTGCAGGGCTTGTGCTTTCGAGGCAGCGTCCTTCTTTGTTCTGGTGGTGCGGCGCGTGGTGGTCTTGGCCGCAGCGGTCTTGCTTGCCGTAGTCTTGCTCGCTGTAGTCTTGCTCGCCGACTTGGCCGTGGTCTTGGCCGCCGTCCTGGCAGTCGCGCTTTTTGTTGTACTTTTGCTCGTGGTTTTGGTGGTTTTGGCTGCTGTCTTTCTGGTGGTCTTCGCAGGGGACTCTGCCTGGGTATCGGCTGTGTCCGCAGAATCTGCCGTGTTCGGGGCAGCTGCGTTCGCCTGCGTCTCCTGAGCAGGGATCAGATCCAGAAGCTGCGAGGTATTTTTGGCACTGGAAGTCTTGGCAGCGGCCTTGCTGCTGGGGGCTTTTTTCGTCGCCATAATGTGTCTATGTCCTTGCCTTTGAGTGTGACTGTACGTGGGGAGTTTACTGGTTTTACGGGGCCTGGTTTGTGAAGCGCTGCGCTTCGGTCAGGAAGCAGAGCCCTTCGGTTTCGGGATAAAACCTTGAAAAGGCGTGAAAATCATTCTGGTTCAGCATGTCTTGAGGCTGAACGTCCGCCTCTCTTTTCGAGGGATCCTGCACGGGCAGGCTCTTCCTGCAGCCAGGGAAAGACTCATTCCGGGGCTTTTGCGGGAGATGCACCCGTCTGTCTGTCCGTCCTGCATATTGTCTCTTGCAGGAGATGAGGGGACAGAAGGAGCGCCCGGGAGTGCGGCAGAAGGAGCCGGTTGTACAGGGTTTCTGGAAAGGGAGGGCAGAAGGAGCGGGAGAGGGCGGCAGGCACAAGGAGACAGGCAGGCCATGCCCGTCTGCTGCCCCTGATGTCTAGACGCTGTTCCGGTGTGCTGTGCAAAAGTGTGCAGAGTCGTGTACCGGACATTGTACGGGGCCTGACATGCCACGGCTGACGCGTCGTTGCACACGTCTGCCGATGCTGCCTTCAGGTTCTGAAAGTGGCGCAGTCTGTCCGAATTCTCTGATACTTTTGCGCACACTCTGCCCGAGTCCACGCTGAACACTTTGCAGAAAGCATATTTTGACAAAAAAGGCAAGGCCGGTGTGACAGGATGGGCAGGGCAAAGTGGACTGAAAGGACCCGTCCCCGCAGCAGAAGAGCGGCCAGACAAGGGGAAAGCGGCCTGTCCTGAAGCCTGAAAAAGGCACATGATGGCAACGGACTGACGGACCTTCCCTGCAGGGGGAGCGGGCAATGCCCCAGGACGTCATGCCTGGGGTGGCAGGAACGTGGCGTGTACTCGTCCTGGATCCTCCCTGTACTGTCCTGCACCTGTCCTGCATGTGTCCTTGTACAGGACACGGGGGACGGCGGCCCCGTGCGGACAGGCAGATTTCTCCCGGCAAAGCCGTGTTCAGCCTGTGTCCTGTCCGTGGCAGGACTTGCAGGGCCCCTGTCTGTCGGGTAGAAACTTGCGAGGCCCTTGTACCTTATTTTTCCGGGGAAGTGCATGCAGTCAGCCGTTCGCTATGGATCACCGCTCTTTTATCCGACCTTGGGCATACTTGCGTCCATGGAGCTTATCCTGGCCTTTTCTGCCTTCGGATTCATTGTCATTGAGCCCGTCTCGCTGACCTTCATGCATCTGCCCGTGCTGGCCGGAGCCCTGGCCCTGGGCCCCAGGGGCGGTCTCCTCCTTGGCGGCATCTTCGGGCTCACCAGCATGTGGAAGGCTTCGGTCACAGCCACGGCCTATGCGGACATCGTCTTTTCGCCCCTGCTCAGCGGCCAGCCCCTGGCAAGCCTTGTTCTCAGCACGGGCACGCGCATGCTCTTCGGCCTGTGCGCCGGTGTCTTCTTTCTCCTGGCCCTGCGCTGCAGGCACTTCAGGAAGGCGGCCGTGGTGGCTGCTGCCATCGGGGCGAACTGCGTGCACAAGATTCTGGTCTACGGCTGCATGCTCCTCTTCTTTCCGGGCACAGGCATAACCCCGGACACCATAGCCGCCAGAATCCTTGCCCCTGGCTCCTTCCTCGACATGGCGCTGTCGGCCCTGGTCATGCTCTCGGTCTTGAGACTGGTTGCCTCGCAGGAACTGCACAGGATTGGGGCCGATCTCAAGTTCCAGGCCCTGTGCCGCAGCGCAAGCCCCCTGCGCAGCCTTTTCTGGCGCGTTCTCATCATTGCCCTTTTCTTTGTCCTGGCTCTGGGCTCCTGGTCCCACTTCTTCGGCCGGACGCAGATGGTGCTGCGGATGGACGACATTGCCCTCAGTGCGGCCGGTATGGACCGCTTCTGGCAGGTGGGCCTGCAGTTTCTGGTCACCATCATTGCCCTCTTTGTGGTGGCCAGCATCCTGCTCTTCTGGGGCGAGCGCTATCTGGTGAGCATGAGCTATCAGGCGCGCAGGGACATGATGACGGGCCTGTACAACCGCATGACCTTTGTGCGCCTGATGGA
>DXHV01000013.1 GCA_019113165.1 Candidatus Desulfovibrio intestinipullorum | reverse complement strand
CGAAGATACGTCCAGGAAGACCTCGTCTGATGTCATGGCCCAAGAGGCTCGGAGTGGAACTACTGCATCCGAGAGGAGCAGAACGTGCAAATTTTCAGGAGGACAGCATACCTAAAACTGAAGAGTTACAGTTACGATTTTTCCTCCTCGATAACGCGTCCTGGCTCAGCAATCGACTACGGTCAGAAATTTCGGGGGGGGGGTGGGGACATCTTAATGAATTCAATTAGTTAGACAAGATTCCTGCAGAAACTGGCAGCTGCATGCAGTCCGTTGTCCGAAGTACAGACCGCTTTGGAAAAAAACGCCAGGGCAGGATTTTCAGATGGACAAAAAAAAGTCCCGCAGAACCATTGCCTGAAAATGGTTCTGCGGGACGTTGCTTTTTGTTTGTGCGCAAGCTCTGTGTGCCTTTGCCGCGTGTGTCTTTGCCTCAAGGGGGAGTGTGCACAGACACTGCAGTCTGAAAAACTGCTCCCTGTGAAAATTCTTGGGAGGCCCTTGAGAGGATCCTGAAAGGACTGACCCTCAGGCCGTTTTGTCGGCAAAGTCCTGGGCTATGCGCTTGCTGGCCCTGTTGGCATAGGTCACGGCCTGTTCAAGGCCCTTGTTCACAAAGCGCATGAGGGTCTCCAGTCCTGCGTCCAGGGCTTCCTGCCACATGTCGGCATCCGTGCCGCTCATGCGGGTGAGCACCCAGTCCGCCACGGCACTGCGGTGCTCGGGGTGGCCAATGCCTATGCGCAGCCTGTAGAAATCCGGGGTGCCCAGGCGTTCGGTGATGGACTTGAGGCCGTTGTGGCCGGCATTGCCGCCGCCAAACTTGAAGCGCAGGGCGCCAGGCGGCAGGTCCAGTTCGTCATGGACCACCACAAGGTCCTTGGGGCTCATCTTGTGCCAGGCAAGGAGCGGCTGCACGCACTGCCCGGAGAGGTTCATGTAGGTCATGGGCTTGGCCACAAGCCAGGTGCCGCCCAGGGCTTCCAGTTGCACGCGCCACAGCTCGCAGTCAAAGCGCTTGCCGTTCTGCTCGCTCACGCTGCCATCGAGATGGGCCATGTCCAGCAGGCGATCCAGAAGCAGAAAGCCCGTGTTGTGCCGTGTGCCGTCGTATTTGGGGCCGGGATTGCCCAGGCCCACCAGAACTCCCCTGTAGTCCATATACCTTCCTGTGCGTGTGCACGCTTTTGTACACAAAAAAACGGCACCTTCACAAAGGAAGATGCCGTCCTGTAAATCTGCTGTCCGGCATGCGCCGTACAAAACCCGGTGAACTTATTCCTTGCTCTCGCCAGCGGCGGCAGCAGCGGCAGTGGAAGCGGCTTCGGCAGCGGCTTCGTCAGCGGCTTCCAGAGCGTCGAATTCGGCCACTTCCTTGGTCTTGGAGAGCACGGCCACGACGGCGTAGACGTTGTCATATACGGCGCGGGCACCGGCGGGCATCTGCACCTTGTCGATGGTCAGGTGCTGGTTGATGCCCATGTTGGTGACGTCAATGACAATCTTGTGGGGCATATCCATGGGCTTGGCGGCCACGGCGATGGTTTCGCGGTAGGTTTCCAGGAAACCGCCCAGCTTCACGCCGCGGGCAGTACCCACAAATTCGACCGGCACGTCCACAGTGACTTCCTGATCCAGATCCACACCGTAGTAGTCGATGTGGGTGAACAGCTTCTTGTAGGGATGCTTCTGCACGTCCCAGAAGAAGACAGGATAGACTTCCTTCTTGCCGTTGTCGTCTATCTCGAGGTTGAACACGGTGGTGTTGCCGATTTCGAAGTAGAGCTTCTCCAGCTCCTTGGCAGAAACACCCACGGAAATGTTGGCGCCCTTGTTGTTGTAGAAAACTCCGGGAACAAGGCCCTGAGCACGCAGACGGTGGGAAGCGCCCTTGCCGGACTCTTCACGCTTCTGAGCGCAGAGAGTTTTTTCGATAGTCATTGATACGTCTCCTTACGCGCAATCAAGCGCACAAATTGCAGAATAGTCTTGTAGCCTTGCCAGCAATGAATCTTACGTGAAAAGGACGCTCACGGAGGAACCGGTATGAATATTGGAGATGGCCTTTCCGAGCAGGGAGCCAACGCTCACCACTTTGATTTTTGGGCAGCGTTCCAGCTTGTCTCCAAGAGGAATGGTGTCGGTCACGAAGATTTCGCTCATGGCGTCGGTGGCGTTGATGCGATCAATGGCAGGACCGGAGAGAACGGGATGGGTCACACAGGCCATGATCTTCACAGCACCGTTTTCCAGGAGCACATCTGCCGCAGCGCAGAGGGTACCGGCAGTATCTATCATATCGTCGACGATGATGGCGGTCTTGTCCTTCACATCACCGATGACATGCATGGCATGAGCCTGATTGGGCTTGTCACGACGCTTGTCGACAATGGCAAGGGGCGCTCCCAGGCGCTTGGCATAGGAACGGGCGCGTTCCACGCCGCCGGCATCTGGAGAAACGATAACAGGATCGCCCTCAATGTCCATGCGCAGGGGATCAAGCATAACAGGCGCGGCAAAAAGATTGTCCACAGGGCAGTTGAAGAAGCCCTGAATCTGCCCGGCGTGCAGGTCAATGGTGACCACGCGTCCCGCACCGGAAGTGGAAATGAAGTCAGCCACCATCTTGGCACTGATGGGGGCTCTGGGGCTGACCTTGCGATCCTGCCTGGCATAGCCGTAGTAGGGCACGACGGCTGTGATGCGGCCGGCAGAGGCTCTCTTCAGCGCATCGCACATCAGACACAGCTGGATGAGGTTCCGGTTCACGTCGGGAGGACAGGTCGGCTGGACGACAAACACATCGTCACCGCGAACGTTGGCACCGATCTCGACGCGCAGCTCTCCGTCGCTAAAAGTCGTGGCCAGCGTAGGAGTGAGCTGGCATCCAAGATGATTACAGATGGCTACAGCCAGATCCGGATTCGCAGAACCTGTAACAATCTTCAAGTCGTTCATGCGGGCTCCCTGTCCTTAGCAAAGAAAAAAAGATGGCTGGGATGGAAGGGTTCGAACCTTCGCGTGACGGAGCCAAAACCCGTTGCCTTACCGCTTGGCTACATCCCAGCAAGAGAAGAGAGATGCACCGGCCACTCCAGAGCCAGCGCCGCGGCCTGAGCCTGGGCCCTGTCAGTGAAAAGAGCGAAAATGCTCGAACCGCTGCCGCTCATGGAGGCGGTGCAGGCACCATGGTCGAGCAGCAATTCCTTGATGTTGCGCAGGCCCGGATAGCGCCTGAACACAACGGGCTCAAGGTCGTTGATGAGCTCGACAGGTGACTGTATGGGAAGGCATTCCTTACGCACTTTTACCATGTCTGTCAATGCCTTCAGACCAGAATGTGAATTTTCGGTGACCTTGCTGCGACCTTTTGCATGCTGTCCGAGGCAGAGCTCGTCATAGCTTTTATAGGCCCAGGGCGTGGAGACATTCATGGGAGGCATGACAAGGACCAGGTAGAAGGGCGAGAGATCCAGGTCCACGGGTTCCAGGATGTCACCTATGCCCGTGACCCGCATGGGCCGGTTCCAGAGAAAGAAGGGCACGTCGGCGCCCACCCTTGCGGCCATGGCGGCAAGGGTTTGATCGTCCACCACAACACCGTTCTCGCGGCTTCTTTCACTCAGATGGCGCAGCAGGGCGGCGGCATCGGCGCTGCCGCCGCCAAGGCCGGCCCCCCAGGGAATGCCCTTTTCCAGATGGACGTCCAGGGCAGGCGCAAAGCCCGTCTGTTCGGCAAAGACCTTCCAGGCCTTGGTGAGCGTGTTGTTTTCCGGATCAATGCCGTGGGCGTCTATGTGCACAGTGAGGCCTGCCGGGCCCTTGCGCTCATCCACGCGCAGCAGATCGCAGGGCGTTTGCAGGGGATAGAAGATGGAATCGATGAGATGGTAGCGGTCCTCGCGCAGGCCCGTGATGGCCAGACCAAGGTTTATCTTGCAGCCGGCACGCAGGAGGACGGGGGCTTGTTGGTGTGTGCTCATGGAGTGTGCCCTTGTGCCTGTTTCCCTGACCTGAAAGCGGCAGGAGAGAACGGCAGATGGCGGCAGAAGACAGCTGAAATCAGAGGGTCTGCACGGTGAAGTGGTCGTTGGTGTAGACGCAGATTTCGCTGGCAATGGTCATGGCATTGCGCACAATCTGCTCGGCATCGAGCTCCGAGTGGCGCAGCAGGGCCCTGGCTGCGGAGAGGGCGTAGGGCCCGCCCGAGCCTATGGCGGCCACGTCGTCGTCGGGCTCTATGACGTCCCCTGTGCCGGAGAGGAGCAGGATGTGTTCCCTGTCGGCCAGAAGGAGCATGGCTTCCAGTTTCTGCAGGTACTTGTCCTTGCGCCACTGCTTGGTCATTTCCACGGCGGCACGGACGAGGTTGCCGTGAAATTCCTTGAGCTTGGCCTCGAAGAGCTCGAAGAGGGTAAAGGCATCGGCCGTGGCGCCGGCAAAGCCTGCCAGCACCTTGCCGTCGCCCACAAGGCGGATCTTTCTGGCCGTGTGCTTCATGACCATGGACTGGCCCAGGGTGACCTGGCCGTCGCCTGCCATGGTGACGTGCCCGTCGCGCTTGACGGCCAGGATGGTTGTGCCGTGAAAGGGTGCTGACATTACATCTTCTCCCATATTTCCTTGCGTTCCTTGTACACTTTTTCCATGCGCCTGAATTCAGGAGTGGAGGATCCGAGGCTCTTGGCGCGGTTGAAGTAGCGTTCGGCCTGTTTCTTGTTGTGCGAATAGATGGCGGAATAGGTCAGGTGCACATAGGCCAGATCCTGACGATTGTCCGCGCCGTAGCTGCGGGCCAGGCTTTCGTGCACTTCCGCATCGTCCGGCACAAAGTGCAGCACGTCGCGAAAGCGCCGCTGGGCTTCCCTGTGCAGGCCGTCGTCGTCCAGGAGCCTGGCATAGAAGAAGCTTGCCATGTAGTCCCTGGCGTCCAGCTGCAGGGCCTTCTGCAGGAGGGTGCGCGCCTTGGCCATGCTGCCCTTGCGGTAGTTGAAGATGCCGGCCTCGCGCAGCACGAGGCTGTCCTGCGGCGCCCTGGCCACGGCGGCATCAAAGGCCGATGCGGCCGCACTCACATTGTTGAGCCTTGAGTGCACCATGCCCCGGCCCATGAGGGAAAGCGCATCCTGCCCCCTGAAACGCTGCAGGGCCGTTTCCGGGGTACCGTAGCGGCCCCAGAGCAGCACCTGCATGCGCTTGAAGCGGCGGTTGTCCACCTTTTTGTCCGTAAGGGCCTTCGGCATCTTGAGAATGCGGGCCGAGATGCCGTTGATGCGGTCGCCAATGTCCGGGTGGGTGGACAGATAGGCCGGGATGCTCGCCCCCATCATGCGGCTCTTCTGGCGCAGGATCTTGAAGCCGTTGACCATGCCGATGGGCGGGTAGCCCGCCTTGATGAGGTACTGCATGCCTATCTGATCCGCCTCGGTTTCATCGGCCCGGCTGTAGTCCAGCATGGCCGACTGGCCGGCTCCCAGGGCACCCACGGCCGCGGCACTGCCGCCGCCCACGGCCACGCCGGCCACGGCCAGCAAAAGGGAGCCTATGGAGATCATCTGCGCCCGCTCAAGCCTGGAGGCCACGTGGCGCTGGGTCACGTGGGCCAGTTCGTGGCAGACAACGCCTGCCACCTCTTCCTCGGCATTGAAGTTCATGAGCAGGCCCGTGAAGACATAGATGTAGCCGCCGGGCACGGCAAAGGCGTTCATGGACGGGTGCAGGATGACACCCGGCTTGAAGCGGAAGGGCTGGGGCGGAATGGAGCGGACAATGCGGTTCACGAGATCCCGCACATAGATGGAGACCTCAGGATCTGCCACCATGGGCAGGCCCGAACGTATGGCCATGTCGAACTTGCGCCCCATTTCCTGCTCGTCCTTCAGGGTCACGCCTCCGAAGAAGAAGGCATGGCCCTGAGCCGGGAAGAGCAGGGACAGGGAAAACAGCACAAGCGTGATGCAGGCGGCAAGGCGCAGGTGTCTGGTGTGCTGTCTCAACGTTGTCTTCCTCCGATGGACCTGTGCAATGGACCTCATGGACGGATCGTATGGACGGATTATGTGAACGGATCGTGCGGACCGCCTGCCCGTCAGTCGAGGAGGAGATCCCAGACCTGGCCGGCAGGGGTGTCCCGGACTTCCACATGCAGGTTTTTGAGCTCGTCGCGCAGGGTGTCCGACAGGGCAAAGTCCTTGTCGGCACGGGCTTGTGCGCGACGGTTCAGGAGCTCTTCCACGGCCATCACGTCCACCTTCAGGCGGCGGCAGCGGCAGGAACGCATGGCCGGCAGGAATTCGGCCGGATCCTGGCCAAAGAGCCCGAGTTCCGCGGCCACATCCTGGATGCGCACAAGGAAGGCCTGCAGAAGATCCCGTGTGCCCTCGGCGGCCTTCAGGCTCTTGTCTTCCAGCAGGCGGTTCACAAGGCGCACCATGGAAAAGACGTGGCCCATGGCCTGGGCCGTGTTGAGATCGTCCTCCAGGGCCTCTCCAAAGGCCGTGCCCAGATGTTCCCATTCCTGAGCAATTTCGGCAGGCAGGGCCACCTTCTTCCACTTGGCGCGTCCCAGGGCTTCCCTGGCACAGGCCACGGCTTCGTAGACGCGCACGAGAGCCCGCTCGGCATCATTCATGCCCTCGGGCGTGAAGTCCACGGGCGAGCGGTACTGCTTGCTCAAAAGGAAATAGCGCAGGGTCTCGGGCAGCCAGGTGTCCAGGATGTCGCGTATGGTCTTGAAGTTGCCAAGGCTCTTGGACATCTTCTCGCTGTTTATCTGCACAAAGGCATTGTGCATCCACAGCTTCGCCAGCTCGCAGTGGCAGCAGGCTTCGGTCTGGGCAATTTCGTTTTCATGGTGGGGGAAGATGAGATCCATGCCGCCGCCGTGAATGTCCAGAGGCAGGTAGGGCTTGGACATGGCCGAGCACTCGATGTGCCAGCCCGGGCGTCCCTGACCCCAGGGACTTTCCCAGTAGGGCTCCCCGGGCTTGGCCGATTTCCACAGCGCAAAGTCCATGGGATCTTCCTTTTCTTCGCCAGGGGCCACGCGGGCGCCGGCCTGCATGTCGTCAAGGCTGCGGTGCGAGAGCTTGCCGTAGTCCGTGATGGAGCGCACCCTGAAGTAGACGTCCCCGGAGGGCGTGGCATAGGCCTTGCCCTCGCTGATGATGGCAGCGACCATGTCCATAATGTCCTGCATGTGCTCCGTGGCCCGGGGCTCCACATCGGCCCTGAGTATGCCCAGGGCGTCCATGTCCTCGTGGAAGGCCCTGATGTAGGTCTCGGCCACTTCCTTCCAGTCGCGTCCTTCCCTGTTGGCGCGGTTGATGATCTTGTCGTCCACGTCGGTGAAGTTGCGCACAAAGGTGACGTCCAGGCCGGCCTTTCTCAGGTGGCGGACCAGCACGTCAAAGACCAGAGCCGAGCGGGCATGGCCTATGTGACAGTAATCGTAGACGGTCACGCCGCAGACATAGAGGTGGATCTTTCCGGGACGGACAGGGGTCAGGACTTCCTTGCTGCGGGAAGCGGTATTGTAGATGAGCATGATGGATCCTTGAAGATGTCCCGTTAGATGGCCAGTTTGTCCAGGCGGCGCTGATGGCGTCCGCCCTCGAAGTCCGTGTGCAGGAAGGCCTGGACAATGGCCTCGGCCAGCACGCTGCCGGTCATGCGGGCGCCCAGGCAGAGCACGTTGGCATTGTTGTGCTGGCGGGAGAGGCGGGCGTGCAGCTCTGTGGTGCACAGGGCGGCACGGATGCCCTGATGGCGGTTGGCCGCAATGGACATGCCGATGCCTGTGCCGCAGATCAGGATGCCGCAGGACTCGGAATCCTGCTCCACGGCACGGCAGACGGCGTGGGCAATGTCGGGATAGTCGCAGCTCTCGGCGGTGTAGGTGCCGTGGTCTTCGAGGGCGTAGTCGGCTTCCAGGGCCTTGATGAGGGCATTTTTCATGTCAAGGGCTGCATGGTCGCAGCCCAGGTGAATGGTCTTGGGCATGAGTGCTCCTTGAACGTATGGGTTCAGGATGAAAAGAATGGGTAGCGCACAAGCCTAGCGCACAAAGTCTTCCAGAGGCAGAAGCTGCGTGCCTTCGGGCAGTTCCAGGCGCATCTGCGCAGCCGTGAAGGCCGGCACGGCCTCGCGGCTCTTCACAAGCACAATGGCCCTGTCGCCGCGGACAGTGACAAGGTTCACCCGCTGCACGCTGTTGTGCTCGTCCAGGGTGAGCTCCATGCGCCAGGTGTCATTGAACCAGCGCAGGGGGCGGCCGTCGGAGGCCAGGACCAGGGTTCCTCCCATGCCGCCTTCGCACTGGAAGGCGAGATCGTCCCCGTCCCTGGTCACGGCCGTGTAGGTCGATCCGAAGACCGTGGTCAGGCGTCCGTGCAGCAGGGCGTCCAGGCCGAAGAGATCCAGGGGCAGGGGCACGCCTATCTTCAGAAGCGGGCTGCTTGCGCCCTCATGGAAGTAGGCCTTTTCCTCCAGGGGCGTGTAGACAAGGAAATGATGGTCCTTCTGGGCAATCTTGGCAATGGTTGCGCCTATGCCGGCCTGCACGTCCAGGCGCAGGGTACGGTCGCCATTGCCCCAGAGCAGGGCCGTGACCCTGCGGGTATTGCCCTCTTGTCCAAAGCGCAGGCTCAGATTGTCCCTGAAGGGAGCAGGAGCTTTGGCAAAGTTTGCCTGCATGCCCTGCCACGCGGCCGAGGCGGCAGAGGGATCCACGGGTGTTGCCGGTCTCTTGCCTGCACAGCCCGGAAGCATGAGCAGCAGAATCATCAGGATCAGCAGACCCGGCAGGCAGGAGGAGGCCGAAAGGACGGGCACGCGGACAGGAAGGGCCGTGCAGGCTGTCTGGAAGGCCCTGGTGGAGAGAAGAAGGCGTTGTGTCATGGGCTTGTGCCCCTCGCAGGCAGGAGTTCAGGGTATGACGATCGTTTGGAACAGCGGAGGCAGAAGGGACTACCTGTCCCCGGAGAGAGCCTCCAGCTTCTTCTTCAGCTGTTCGGTCGAGTTCTTGAGCAGGGCCTTGCGGTAGGCCTCCCTGGCCTCGGAGTGCAGACCTCTGCTCAGGGCAATGTCGCCGTAGTGTTCCCAGATTTCCGGATCCGCGTCGCTGTCCAGCTGCACGGCCTTGCGGATGTACTTCCAGGCTTCGTCCAGGTTGCCGGCCCGGTAGTGGGCCCAGGCCAGGGAGTCCAGAATGTAGAACTGATTGGGCGCAAGGGCATTGGCGCGGGTGAGCAGGGTGAGGGCCCTTGGCACGTCCCTGTTTTCATTGGCCAGGGTGTAGCCCACGTAGTTGAGGGCCAGGTAGTTGCTGTTGTCCTTTGCTATGATGCCTTCCATGATGGCAAAGGCCTGCTGGGTCTGGCCGTTTTCTGCAAGCAGGGTACCCAGAAGAAAGGCGAGCTCCATGTTGTCGGGCCAGCGGGCAACCCCTTCCTGGGCCGTTTTGATGGCTTCCTCGCGCTGGTTCTGCCTGGAGAGGATGCGGGCTTCGAGATTGACAAAATCGGGAGAGGCCGGGAAGCGGTCCTTGCCGCTCCGGATGGTGGCCAGGGCGGCCTCCATTGAGCCTGCCTGGGTCTGCAGCTGGGCCGTGAGCAAAAGCTTGCGCTGGGCATAGTCGCCATTGTTGGGAATGTGGTCCAGCCATTTGAGGGCCGAGGCCAGGTCCCTGCGCTGCTCGTAGGTGAGGTCGGCCAGGAAGAGGTAGACCTCGGCCGGAGCATCGGGACTGGCGGCCACGCTCTTCAGGATGCGCTCGGCCTGCAGGTAGTGGCGAAATTCCGTGAACAGGGAGGCAGCCATGAGCTTGAAGCCCGTGTCCTCCCCTGGTCCCTGCTGATAGTAGTCAAGGGCTTTGGTTGGCTGGTTGAGCTTGAGGGAGATGTTGATGAGGCGCAGCACAATGTCCTTGGGCGCGTAGGGCGTCTTCAGGAGTTTCTCGTAGGCTGAGCGGGCCTCCTTGAGCTCGCCCGTGCGCTCGCACAAGAAGGCCTGCAGGGCCAGGGCCTCGCCAAAGTCCGGCAGGAGCTTGATGGCGGCGCGCACGTGCTGCAGGGCCTTTGCGTCCTGGCCCAGGGTCATGAGGGCCCGGGCATGGTAGTATTCCACAAAGCCCGTGCGCTCGAAGCGGCCGATGGACTCGAAGGTGGCAATGGCCTCCTGCGGCTTGTTGTCCTTGAAGAGGATGATGCCCTTCTGCATGAGCACTTCGGGATTGTCCTTGTGTCGTGTCAGATAGGCATTGAGGGCCGCCAGGGCCTCCTTGGCAAAGTTGTGATCCGAGAGGGCCTCGGAATAGAGGAGCAGGAGATGGACGTCTTCCGGCTGGGCCTGGCGAGCCGCCCGCAAATAGGGAATGGCATTGACGGACTTGCGCTCCATGAACCACAGGGCGCCCTCTATCCAGTGCTCCACGGGCAGGGCCAGTTCCCCTGTGCCTGTGGCCAGGATTTCGGCAGCCTTCACGGCCGCGTCCTCGTCCGCATGGGACATGGCCTGCAGGAGAATGAGATAGGCAGACGTGATTTGGGCTTCCTGGGACAGGTGGGCCTCTTCGGTCCGGACATCCGTTTCCGGAACAGGGGGCGGATTGAGAACCTGGGCAGAGGAACCGGCGCTGCCGTGGACGGACGTGGAGAGCCCTTCCCTTGCGCTGGAGTGCACGGCAGGGCCCGGACCCTCCTCGTCATGCCGGGCGCAGCCGCCACAGGCAGAGAGAAGGCCCAGCTGGAAGAGGCACAGAAAGGCGGCCAGAAACAGGGTTGAATAAGCGGGGCGATGCATTTGGGACAACGCGCAGCCTGCGGCATGGGCAGAAAACCCTGTCCCGGGGACAGGGTCACGCTGCGTCCTCCTTGAGGGAAAGTGTGATGTGAGGGTTCTCTTTGCCAGGGCCCCTTGCGGTGAAGCCCGAAGTGGTGTCCGAAGTGGTGTCCGAAAGTCGTGTCCGACAGACGGTCCGAAAAAACTGTGTGCCTTTTTGAGGAGAGGGCAGAGAAGGTGAAGCAGGACGGCCTGAGGCCGGCCCGGGTCCCCGGAGCCCTTACGACTGAATCCAGGTCTCGGAAAAGTCCTTGATGTCGCCTGCGAGGTGCTTCTTGATCTTTTCCAGCAGGCGGATTTCCAGCTGCCGGACGCGCTCGCGGGTGATGTTGTAGCGCTCGCCGATTTCGCGCAGGGTCTCCGGCGAATCGGTGAAGAGGCGGTTGTTCAGGATGTAGAGCTCCTTCTCGCTCAGCTTGGGGAGCAGGGTCTTGAGCTTGGTGTGGATCATCCTGGAAATTTCCTCGTTGGCAATGCGCTCCTCTATGCCCTGATCCAGGGCCGGCAGGAAGTCGATGCGCGAGGCCGAGTCATTGTCGTCATTGACCGGCACATTGAGGGAGACATCGGAAGAGGAGAGGCGCTGCTCCATTTCCAGGATGTCGTTCTTGCTCACGCCAAGATGCTTGGAGAGCATTTCCGCATCGGGGTTGAAGCCCTGGGCAACAAGCTTCTGGCGTTCCCTGTTGAGGTTGAAGAAGAGCTTGCGCTGCACCTGCGTGGTCCCCAGCTTGACCATGCGGAAGTTGTCCATGATGAACTTGAGGATGTAGGCCTTGATCCAGAAGGACGAATAGTAGGAGAACTTGATGCCCTTGTCGGGATCAAACTTGTACAGGGCGTGGATGAGGCCCACGTTGCCTTCCTGGACCAGGTCGAGCACATTCTGCATCCAGCGGCGCTGAAAATCCATGGCGATCTTGACGACCAGGCGCAGATGCGAGGAGATGAGCTT
The DNA here is from genome assembly GCA_019113165.1 of Candidatus Desulfovibrio intestinipullorum. Lineage (GTDB taxonomy): Bacteria > Desulfobacterota > Desulfovibrionia > Desulfovibrionales > Desulfovibrionaceae > Desulfovibrio > Desulfovibrio intestinipullorum. The sequence goes on along the minus strand of DXHV01000013.1, from coordinate 5,623 downwards.
GAAGGCGGCCTCCTTGTCCTGGGTATCCCTGAAGCGCACGGCCAGCTCGTGCTCCTCCTCGGGCTTGAGCAGGGGGAAGCGGCAGACTTCGCGCACATAGAGCTGGAAGTTGTCGCGGACCGAAGGAAGCCGTGCTCCGGCAGGTGCAGGCAGGGTGTCCTCCCCGGGTTCCCGGGACGTCAGATACCTGACCTCGCGGCGGCGGCCCAGGCCGTCATCCATGCCTTCATCAAGATCGTCCTTCAGATCGTCCTGCAGATTGTCATTGAGATCCTCGTTCAGATCGTCATCCAGCCCCTCATCCAGCTCCTCATTGAGGTCGTTGTCCAGCTCCGAGCCGAGTTCCTCCCTGAGTTCGGGGTTGCCGAGATCGTCGGCAAGCTCGCTGTCGAAGCGCTCTTCCTGCAGATCGCGGACCCTGCCGGTTTTGCCGCCAGTCCTGCTGCCAGACCCGCCACGCAGGCCCTTTCTGAGCGCCGAGACTTCTTCGGGGGCGAGCACTTCCACCCTGGGAGCCCTGCGTCCGGCAGTGGCCGTCCCTGCAGTCTCCGGCCTGTCCTGATCGGCAGAACGATCCTGACGGGCAGAGCGCGTGCCCCTGCCCGCGGCAGGAGCGGCCTTGCCAGAGAGCGTCTGGTCAGGGCTCGTCTGTTTCGACGTTACTTCCGACGGCCGGACGACGGCAGAGTCGATGACAGTGGGGGCACTGCGGTGACGCCTTTTTCTGACCTTTTCGGGCTCGGGCATGAGCACATCAGGGGTCACGCTCACATGGCGGGCAGACTCCGCCTGATCGTTCGGCTTGTTGCGAACCACGGGGTCCACGGAAGCCACGGGATCCTTATGATCAGGAACCTTGTGATCAGAGGCGGAAGGGCTGATGGCGTCAGGAGCAGATTTGGAGGAAGAAGACATTCTTGTGTGAAACTCCGCTGAGCGATGCGTGAAAAGGGCGTGGAGACGGGATGGAAAGCCGCGGACACGGATGCTGTTCGGTGGGAGGCATTGCTGCCTGGGTGGAATGGGGAGGATGGCAAAAAAACGCCAAAAATGGCCTGTGAAGGCCAGGCCTGAGTGGTCGGTCTCACAAGGGAGAACTAGAGGTTAGCCCATGCTTTGTCAATGCATGGGGCATGCCTCGTACAGGCACCAGGACCCTTTTGGGACAGGGCGCTTGCCCACTGTCCTCGCCCGCTGCCCTCGTGTGCCGGACAGAATATAATGCTACCCGGCCAGCAAAAGTCAACCAGACACGAAAAGGTCACAAGGAGTGGGCAGGGGGCTCTGGCGGGCCTGTTTCCACGGCCAGGGGACAGGTACCTGACAGGGCCTGTCGCGCAAGGGGATCGCGCAAAAAGGGCAGGCCCTTGCAAAAACACGCAGGCAGACCCCCTTTTTTGCTTGCACACAGGGGCAGAAGAGAGGAAAATTGGGGCAAGGCATTGCAATTTTGAGCAAAGTGATTTATTGTTTTCTGATATCAAGATATCCTCATATATCAAAATTATACCTTGGCAGGGCACCATGGCACAATCCCGTATTTCCACTCTTCTTGCTGGCAGTCGCACTCTTCTCTTTGACGGCGGCATGGGTACCATGCTGCAGGCCCGGGGGATGCCGGCCGGCATGTCGCCCGAGAAATTCTGTCTGGAGCGCCCGGACATTCTGCAGGGGGTGCACAAGTCCTACATAGAGGCCGGTGCAGACATTGTCATCACCAATACCTTCGGTGCCAGCCCCTTCAAGCTGGATCCGTCCCTGAGTGTCTTCGAGACCTGCAAGGCCCTGGCCGAAGTGGCGCGCAAGGCTGCCGACGAGGCCGGCCGTCCGGTCTGCGTGGCCGGCGACGTGGGTCCGACAGGGCATTTTGCCAGGCCTCTGGGCGATCTGGATCCCGAGGAGCTCATCAATGGCCTGGCCGAACAGATACGCGGCCTTGCTGCCGGTGGCTGCGATCTCATCCTGCTGGAGACGCAGTTCGATCTCACGGAGACCAGAGCCGGCGTGGTGGCCGCCAGGCGCGTGTGCGATCTGCCGGTCTTTGCCTCCATGTCCTTCGAGGACGGCACAAGCCTCACCGGATCCAGCCCGGAAATCTTTGCCGAGACCATGCAGAACCTGGGCGTGGCCGCCATAGGTACCAATTGCAGCATGGGCCCCGAGTCCATGCGGGAGATTGTGCACAGGCTGCTGAAGGTCTGCTCCGTGCCGGTCTTTGCCGAACCCAATGCCGGCATGCCCGAGCTGCGCGACGGACGCACCGTCTTCCCCCTGCAGGCCGATCGCTTTGCCGAGCTCACGGCTCCCTTTGCCGCCATGGGCGCCCGCCTGCTGGGCGGCTGCTGCGGCACAACGCCCGACCACATTGCCGCGCTGCGCAGGGTCCTGGACAGCGGACAGGCTGCAGCCGACGCCGTGCAGAGGGAAGATCATGGCGGCATTGTGCTCACCAGCAGGCAGAGCCTTGTGCGCGTGAGCGCAAGCGAGCCCTTTGTGGTCATAGGCGAGCGCATCAATCCCACGGGCAAGAAGCAGCTCACAAGGGATCTGCAGGAAGGCAACCTTGCCTCGGCCATGGACTTTGCCGACGAGCAGGTGGCTGCCGGAGCACGCATCCTTGACGTGAACGTGGGCGCCCACAATGTGGATCAGAAGGTCCTGCTGCCCAGACTGGTGGCCGAGCTCGTGTCCAAGCATACCGTGCCCCTGGCCCTGGATTCCTCGGACGACGAGGCCCTGCTGAGGGCCCTGCCCTGGTGTCCGGCCTCCTTCCTCGTCAATTCCATCAACGGCGCCAAAGGACGCATGGAGCGGCTGGGCACAGCCTGCCGGGACTTTGGCATGCCCTTCATCCTGCTGCCCATGCGTGAGGCCAGGCTGCCCGTGCGGGCCTCGGAGCGCGTGGCCATCCTGGAAGACCTTGTGCGCGAGGCCGAGGAGCTCGGGATTCCGAGACGGCTCATGCTCGTGGACATCCTGGCCCTGGCCATCTCCTCCAAGAGCGAGGGCGCAGCCGAATGCCTGAAGCTCTGTGCCTGGTGCCGCGAACACAACCTGGCCACAACCATAGGTCTCTCCAATATTTCCTTCGGCCTGCCGGCCAGGGACCTCATCAATGCCTCCTTCCTTGTCATGGCTGCCGGCCAGGGGCTGGCCTCCTGCATTGCCAACCCCTCCAATGCCCGCATCGCCGAGGCCGTGGCCAGCGTCAATCTGCTGCTCATGCACGACAGCCATGCCGAAGACTTCATTGCCCGCTTTGCCGACTGGAAGAGCGGGCAGGCTGCTGCAGCTCCTGCCGCAAGGGGCGTACAGGCCAGGGTGGCCACCACGCCCTACGAGGCCGTGCTCCAGGGCGATCGCGAACATGTGCAGGCCCTGCTCGACGAGGAAATGGCCAGGGGCACCGAGCCCTTTGCCATTGTCAATGATCAGCTCATCCCGGCCATTACCGAAGTGGGCCGCCTCTACGAGAAGAAGGTCTATTTCCTGCCCCAGCTCATCCGTTCCGCCGAAACCATGCAGAACGCCTTCGGCTATTTGAAGCCGCATCTGAAGCAGGAGAGCGAGGAGCGCCGGCCCGTCATCGTCATGGCCACCGTGGAGGGCGATGTCCACGACATAGGCAAGAACATTGTCTGCCTGCTGCTCTCCAACCACGGCTTCACCGTCCTGGACGCCGGCAAGGATGTGCCGGCTGCGGACATTGTCCGCATGGCCGTGGAGCACAAGGCCAGTGTCATTGGCCTGTCCGCCCTCATGACCACCACCATGGTGCGCATGGAAGACACCATCAGGGCCGTGCGCGAGCAGAACCTGCCCATCAGAATAATGGTAGGCGGCGCAGCAGTGACCCGGAGCTTTGCCGAATCCATTGGTGCCGATGCCTACTGCGTGGACGCCGTGGAAGCCGTGGAGGCGGCCAAGCGCCTGACCGGACAGGCCTAGGCACGCCTCTCCTGCCTCAGGCAGGGGCATGCTTCACCTCTGTCCCCTGAACAAGGACGTTCCCGCACTTTTGCCAAAGAGGGGGACGCCCCGCATCCTGTCCCAGTCCTGCCCCCCCAAATCCTGCCAGCAAGTGCCTGGCGCGCAGGGGGCCATGCCCCTTGCGCCCCCATACCACAAGAAGGAGCCTGTATGCTGTCCCCAATTCTCCCCCGCGAGGCCTGGAAACTTCTGCAGACCGGCAAGGCCCGGCTGATAGATGTGCGTGAACCCGACGAAATCGAAACGGCGCACGTGGAAGGTATCGTGGCTGCACCCCTGTCCGTTGTCCGCCTGGCCGAGCTGCCCAAGGCCACGCCCGAAATGCCCCTCATCTTCACCTGTCATTCGGGCAACAGGGTGCGCAGCAGCGCAGCCCTTCTGGAAGAGCTTGCCCAGGGGCCTGCCTACACGCTGGAAGGCGGCATGGATGCCTGGGAAAAGGCCTGTCTGCCCGTGGTGCGCGGACGCAGGTACTCCCTGGAGCGCCAGGTGCGCATGGTGGCAGGCTCCATCATCCTGTGCGGCTTTGCCCTGTCCCTTGTGCACGGGGCCTTCCTGGTCATCCCCCTTGGCGTGGGCTGCGGTCTTATCTATGCCGGCGTGACAGGCTCCTGTGCCATGGCAGGACTCTTGCAGCGCCTGCCCTGGAACAGAAAAAAATAGCCCTGCAGTGTCGGAGACTTGGCCTGTACGGAGCAGCGGATGTTTTTGCCTTTCTGTGTGCTCTGTGCTAACAGCTTGGGCGGGCGGCAGGCCCTGGCACACGTCGGGTCCTGCAGCCCCCTGATGAAGCGCCGCATTCCGGAAACGGCAGGAAGCCCTGCAGGGCCTGTCCCCGTTTCGGAAGCAGTTTTGGGGGAAGCATATATGGTAGTCCGTTTCCTGGCCGTACTGGTCAGCCTCTTTCTGGCCCTTTCTTCCGGCGCCCTGGCCGCATCGGGCGCCATAGAAACCCTGGATGCGCGGGGTCTGCAGAAGCTTGTGCAGGAGCAGAAGGGCAAGCCCGTGGTGATCAACTTCTTTGCCACCTGGTGCCCGCCCTGCCGTGCCGAAATTCCCATGCTGGTCGACATGCACGAGAAGTACAGGGACAAGGTGATTTTCCTGGGCCTGACCGTGGACGACGCAAGCAGCATAGCCAAGGTGCTTCCCTTTGCGACCAGAATGAACATCAAGTACCCCATCTACCGGGTGGGGGCCGATGTCATTCAGAATTTTTCCATACGCAGCATTCCCTTCAATGTGGGCTATGATACCAGGGGCAAGCTGGCCTGGGCCTATTCCGGGCTTCTGGACGAAGACAATTTCGAACAGATGATCAAGGAACTCTCGAAGTAGCCTGCCCGGAACACAAGGGCCCCATGCAAGGCTGCCCGATTTGACAAAGAGACGAGCCCCCTGTCTTGGCAACAAGATGCAGGCTCGCTCTTTCTTCTTTTCTTTGCCAGAGGGTCAACTACCCTCGGTCTTACGACCGAGGCTTGATGTAACAGTCAAGCCTGGTTGACTAGCCTCAGTCTGCTGAAAAGCAGACTACGTTGGTAGGGAATATACAGGCACCGCGAGATATTGATCCTAGTCTCGCGCTCTGCGGTCCGTGATTAAAAGCTCTGAGGGCAAGGAGCGGTGTTGC
>DXHV01000012.1 GCA_019113165.1 Candidatus Desulfovibrio intestinipullorum | reverse complement strand
TGAAGACTCAAAGTGTATATATGAAGTGATATCGAAGGATTACCTGCTGATTTTCAGACGCAAAAAAGCCCCGTGCCGGCAGTTGTCTGTGCCGGGACGGGGCGTGTATAAAGAGTGAACGCAGTCTGCGTTCTTATATTCTTGAGAAGAGAGAGAGAGAGAGAGAGAGAGAGAGAGAACATTGCGCAAATCCCGCCTTTCCCCAATCGTGCCGAGGGAAAAAGTTCTGCTGATTTTGGCAAGTTCCACTCTCTAACAGGAACTCTGCATCCTCCGCATGGTTAACTAATCGGGAGTCTGCTTGGCGTCTATATGACCATTCTGCCACACTTTGTCAAGTCCGTTTTTGGGCGAAATTTCAGCCGGATGCGTCTCCGTCCCTGAGAGCCTCACCCAGTCTTTGTCTCCTGCGCTCACAGATCTTCTTGTTCAAGGTATGCGGCCTTGTGGACTCTGCCCTGAGCTTTTCCCCAGGGACAGATTTGGAAGCGTGTCCGGAACAGGCGCTTCCTGGCCTGGATTCCGGCTCCCCTGAAAGCCTGCCGGGCAGACCGGAAGCCAAAACCTGCTCAATATGGCTCTTGCGCCTGACACGCGGAGTCCTGTGCAGACAGGAACGAGGCAGAAGTCCCGGTTTCTTCAGGTCGGGCTCTCTCCCAAGGAAGAGTGCAGCAGTCCGCTGCAGCAGATCGCCTCCGAGACAGACTGGGCAGGAGAGGAGAGGAGAGAAGACCACCCTCTTCGTCTCTTTGTCTGGCAGGCAGCCTTGTGTCCAGCCTGTCACCTGTCCCGGGACAGGCCGACTCTTGCTCTCTCCTGAGACCGTTCAGCTGTACCCCTTGTTCACAGGAAAAGGGCCGGGAGCAAGAGGCCTGCTGTATCCTCTCAGGAGGGGCTTCCGACAGACACTGCCGCACAAGGTGCCCCTGCCGGCAAGGAAATCGCACAGGGTGCGGCAGGGGATCAGCTGCCTTGCAGGGCAGACGGGATTCCGAGTTCAGAAAATGCTCCTCAACGGCAAGGGAAGGGAGACCTTGCCAGGAGACAATGTTCCAGAACAAGCGTTCCGCCAGGAAGAGAATTCCAGGTCACCGGAGGCAAGGGACCAGGACACGTCCTGCACAACAATCCTGGGAGCAGGCCCAATGTATTTCGGCAACAGGGCCCTGGGTCCTGAGGGACAAGAGGAGACAGGAAAGCCCGGGGAAGCCCGACTTGCCGTCTGCCCTGGCCAGATCCTTCCTCAGGTCCGGAAGGGATGGCCCCCTACTCTGAACGACTCATGTACAAAAGAGGATAGGGATTGCCCTGCTCGTCGAGGTCCGATCTTTTGTCCACCTGAAAGCCCATGTGCTCGTAGAAGCCCCTGGCCTGCGGATTTTGTTCGTTCACGGTGAGCCGTGTGACGCCATGGCGGGCAATTCCGTATTCCAGAAGACGCCTGCCAAGTCCCCTGCCCCGTTCTTCAGAGGCAATGAACAGCATTTCCAGGCACCCGTCCTGTATGCCCATGAAGGCCACCGGCCGGCCAGAGTCCTCTTCGGCAAGGATCAGATGGGCAACACCAGTCAGCGCCTGGGGGACAGAGTCCCTGATGTGCCTTATCGCCTCATCGGAGAGAAAGTCGTGGGTGGCACGCACAGAGGCCTCCCACACAGTCAGCAACTGTGCAAGCAGATCTTCCGGTCTCTCAAGTGCTTCGCGAATCTGTATGGACATGATGAATGCTCCCTCTCCTTATCTCTCCGAGGAATGGAGTGGCAGAAGTGCTGGCAAGTCCGTGTATGGGACTGCCAGTCCGTCTGACAGGCTGCTGCCAGGCACAAGCCTCTGGCCAGTTCGGGTTCTTCTTCCTGACTGCAAGAGCTTCCTTTCCGGGGAAGCTCTTCCCGTCACCGTCGCCCCTTCTCAGGGTCCGACTACGGCTGGAGAAGGCTCCTTTGCACGGACACGCTGTGCTATGCCCTTTCCGGGCACAATGTGCAAGGGCATTCAGGTCCGGGGTCGGAGCCAGGGCCGGAGGGAGCGGAGGAACGGACGAATCCCTCGTCACCGTGCACGCCCGGCGCACAATGAGTCCCTGACCCTGTCCACGCAACCGGACGTCTGTCGGCCTGCAGGCAGCAGGTCAGGAAACAGGGAGCGGCAGGAGCAGCGGAGAGGCAGAGCGGTGGAAGAATCCCTTCTCAAAAGCCTGTGTCTGGAGGCCGGCAGCACCATTGCTCTCTGGGGCGGTCCTGGCTTGTACCCGAGGGGTGCCCGGTCGCCTGGCAGCCGGGTCTGACGTTGTGCCGGATCCGACCCAGTGGTACGGTAGCACGTCTCCTGCGAGGAGTGTCCAGAACCAGGCCTTCAAGCCAGTGGCCCTTCCTGAACAGTCCCTTCTCTCATACGCCACGCGACGCCTCCCTTTGGGCGGGACAAGGGATACGGTGCGCAGGAGCGCCTATCCTTAATATATGGACAGGTCGGAGGAGTTCGGGCAGGGCTCGCACAAGGGAGACAACCATCCCCGGTGCAGAGACAGGGACGGAGACAGAGCCATGGATGAGCCGCAGACGTGCCCTTCCTTCGGGAAACAACGTTGTCAAAGAGATCGGCTTTTTGCCAGAAGAGCGTGGGCAGTCTGCCCCTCAGATCCTGTCTGTCCCGTATGAGCCGCATGGCCCGGCAGTCCTGGCTGCCCCGGCTCTTCCGGATCCTCCTGGCTGGAAAGCCGGACGATCACAGCTTTGCCTGTCAGGGAGCGCGGAAAGGAGCGCACAGCTTCTGCATCCGGCAGGGTTTGTTCCAGGATTTGTTCAAGGATTTATTCAAGGACGACATCCGGGGATCCCCCCAGGGATAGTCCAGGATATCCCCGTCTATTCCAGTGACGTGCCAGTGGCATTCCAGTGATACTCCAGTGACGTTCCCTGTCTCCCCAGGTCGTGACGGGAAGGACAGGATGGACAGGAAGGGACTTTTTCCATGGACAAAATCGCGACAACGAGTGCAGCGAGAAAACAGACGGCAAGGAGGAGCGTATGCCAAGGCTTGAACGCATTTCCATCCGTGGCTTCAAATCCATAGAAAACCTGGAAAATTTCTAGATCCGTCCCCTGAACATCCTCACTGGGACCAACGGGTCGGGCAAGAGCAATTTTCCGAGCTTCTTTTCCCTGCTTCGTGCAATGGGCGGCTTTTCCCTGCCCTTTCTGCCAGTGAGCGGCCTGGCAAACTACGTGGCCGTCTTCGGCGGCAGCGACACACTGCTGTTCAATGGGGCAGGACAGACCCGCAGCCTCTCGGTCACTCTTGAGACCGAGGGGCAGACCCACGAGTTTGTCCTTGTGCCCACAGCCGGGCAAGGACTGTGTCTGGCAAGCGGACACGAGGACACCGCCCCTGAGGGGTCACGGCCTTCTGGACACGCGCCCAGACACCTTGCTGGCGAAAAGGAGTTTTGCGACAGGAAGAGCCCCCTGCACAGGGCCATTGCGTCCTGGATGCCCTGTCATTTTCACGAGACAGGTGCAGGAGCTGCCCTGCGCAGAAGCGCCCATGTGTTCGATGTGGCCTCTCTGCGGCCCGACGGATCGAATCTGGCCCCCGTTCTTCTCCATCTTCGCACCCAGGCGCCCCGGCGCTTCCTGCGTCTTGTGGAGATGGTCCGGCGCATGGCTCCCTTTTTCGAGGACTTCTGCTTCCTCACGCCCTTCGAGGATCAGGTCAGTCTGGCCTGGAAACAGCGCCACTCCGAGTACCTCCTGCGAGCGTATCAGCTCTCGGACGGCACCCTGCGCTTCCTTGCCCTGGCCACTGCCCTGCTGCAGCCCGAACCGCCCTCGCTCATGCTCATGGACGAACCCGAGCTCGGCCTGCATCCCCAGGCACTGGCCCTGCTGGCAGATTTGATCAAGCAGGCCGCGTCCAGGTCGCAGATTGTCCTTGCCACCCAGTCCGCAGCCCTGCTGGATTTCTTTAGCCTTGAGGATGTGGTGATCGTGACTCGCCAAAGAGGAGCAAGTGTGTTCTTTCGCCCCAGTGCGGACGAAGATGCGGCCAGGCTCCAAGACTGCAGCCCTGGCGAACTCTGGCGCAAAAACGTCCTTGCCGCAGGACCTGTGGCAGAGCAGGCGATCTCCCCCTCATGACGTGCGTTCCTGCACTGTGCCTGTCCTTCAAGCCCTGTCTTCCCTGCTCAGGCGTCGCCCGGCACACAAAGGCATTCCTTGGGCAGTCCCGTCGCTGCTCCGGACGTTCACTTCTCCAGGTGAAGGAGCTGGTCCCGGCTCCCGCCCTGCTCCAGCCTGTCCTGTCTCCTCGTACCGACCAGGTCTTCCCGCATGCGTATCCGGGCCGGACAGGCCGGGAACGGGCTCTGGCGGCATGTCGTGTGCCGCCGGCATGGGGCACTCGGAGCCTCAACGTGGCACGCAGGCTGCGTCATGTGAAAATGCGCTCTGGCCGAAAAGGGATTCTGGCCCAGAGTGCATTCGGGCAGCACCAGCCCGGGAGCGGCACAACAAGAGGACCGGCACAACAGGCAGGACCGCGCAGCAGGCGGGGCACCTCAGTCGCCTGCCTCCATCTGCTCCTTCTCCCGCTCTTCAGGCCCTCACCATTGCGGTCCCCACCATTCAGGGAGGAGTTCCTGCAGCCGGACGACTCTTCTGGTCTCGCAGTCGCACAGGATTTCCGTTTCGCCTGCTCTCTCTCCAAGCTGCCCCATGAGCTCCCGGCACGCTCCGCACGGCAGGACAACCCTTCCATCAGGCTGGACAGCGACAATTTTTCTGATGGTGCTCTCCCCGTGTGTTATCATGCTGGCAATGGCATTTCGTTCTGCACACATGCCCAAGGAGCAGGCGGTATCAATGCAGACGCCGACATGGATGTTCCCGTTTCCTGAAAGAAGTGCTGCAGCTACAGAGCCTGCCTCGACAAGAGGAGAAAGTGTTCGTTGGTACTGCACCCTTCGTGCGGCCAGATACAATTTGTCCCATGTGCCATCGAAGAGCTCAAGCGCACGCTCTTCCAGTTCGCGGACAAATGCCTCCTTGCCGTCACAATAACCCTCGATGTCCCAGGGAAACTTCCGGGCCAGTTCCTTCTTGAGCTGGGCGTAGGCCTCCCGTTCCCCTGCATGGGTGCGCAAAAAGTCGCGGAAGGCCAGGTGGCGTTCGATAGTGGTCCAGTCCTCTGCCTGGAAAAGATGAATCTGATGGGAGCGTTCATCGCCGCCCTTGCGGTAGTAGCGTCTGCCGGCCATGCCAAATTCACCAAGGCACTCATAGCCGCAGTCGGCAAACCGCTCGGCAACGGCATCTGCCTGCTCAAGACTTCTGACAGCTCCCATGATATCGATGATGGGCTTGGCAGCCAGGCCTGGGACCGAGGTGCTCCCGATATGCCAGAGGGCCAGGCAGTTCTCCTGCAGTATCTGGCTGATCAGTTCCCGCTCTTTCCGGTACTTCGTGATCCATTCTGTGTCGTAGTCCAAAACGGTGATGTGCTGTGGCATCCCCTCATCCTCCTCTTGCGCGGATCCGGCAGCGCGCACTGTCCACTGCCTGCAGTCAGGCAGTGTACAGAGGAAGCCAGGACTCCGCAAAGGTCCGGCACTCCTGGTCTGTCCTGTGCTTTGGGGACCTGAGATGACCGGGCAGTTCCAGACAGTTCCGGGGTATCGGCAGTGCTGCCTTTGCAGGCACATTCTTTTCCTGTCCTGCACAGGCCAGGATGCGGAGAAGATGTTCAGACCGCAAGCGCATTCTGTACAGGCCGCTGCAGGAGAGCCCGGCGCCTGCTGACAGCCTGCCCGGACACCGGGCTCTGGACCACAAAAAGGAACCCGAACATCCGCAGAACCTGGCGTCCTCTCTCTGGCAGGGCTCCTGCCTGAGGCATCATGCATGCGCAGCAAGCTGTGCCTCTCCAGCATTCTCCTGCACAGGCAGCAGGGAGTGCGACCTGGGCCAGCGTGCAGAAGACAGACCCGTCAGAAATCCGAAACAGTGTTTCGGAAATTCGTGCCGTGCGGACCGGAGAGCTTCCAGGCACTTTCGAGTGCCGGACAGACGAACAACTGCCCTGGAAACAGGGGGCGACCCCACAGGTCGCTGAGGACGCTCCTGTCCTGTGGGGGCAGGACAGTCAGGACAGGCAGTCCTCTGCCTGAAACTGTCTGCCATGGCGCAAGCCCCTGTCGCACCAGCAGAAGACAAGGCCGCAGCCCGCACCAATGGCAGGACAGGAAAGGCGCCATGCGCAAGGGAAAGGACACGGCCGCACAGGATGATGGAGCCGGCGACCATGCGTACCTGGCGTTCCAGGGATTCCTTGCGACCGCATGCCACGGGAAGGCCGGCTTTTTCCCATGCTTCCCTGCCGCCTTCCAGAGTGTGGGCAGGGCCCCTGGCAGGCTGTTCCGGAAGCAACGCGTTGCTCCCTGTCCTGTTGCCCGAAGTGCAGGAGAAGATGAGGGGCCAGGCGGCTTTGGGAAGCTCAACGATGCGCACAGCAGACAGGGGCGCAGCACGATGCCGTCACAGGCACTGCTTCCCTTTCGCCGGGTGCACGGACATCAGTCAGCCGTGCCTGCCGCACGCTTCGTCTGCCTGTGGAGGAGCCATGTGACAGGCTCACATCGTCTTGACCCCCTTGAACGAACGAAAAACTGACCCCCTCTCGGTCAGGGGCGGGGCGGGCAAAACAATATGTCGTGGTTGATGGTCTGATAGAAGAGCGCTCTCCGCTCGTCCATGTCCATATCTCTGCAGCCAAGAAGCCACATGAGCTTGGTGATGACGGCTTCCAGGGTCATGTCATAGGCCTCGAGCAGCTGCCCGTCGCTTTTGGCAAGCCTGCCCACCTCATAGATTGTCATGTCGCTGCCCTCCCTGGGGACCTGAGTGGCCATGACCACAAGCTTGTCCTGTCCCTGTTCATGCATAAGTTTTTGGAAGGTAGGGAAAAGATAGTCAGGCAGGCCACCCACGCCAAAACTCTCGAGCACAATGCCGTCACAGCCTGCAAAGAGAGGGGGCAGTATATGCGGGGACAGGCCAGGCGTCAGCTTGAGCACGCACACACGCTCGCACAGTTCGTGAAAGAAGCGCACACGGCCAGCCGGCCGCGCTTCCTCAAAGTAGCGCACCACCCTTCCGTCCTGTACCACAGCCGGATAGGGGAAGTTCAGACTGGAAAAGGCGTTGAAGCTTTTTGCCCGCTCCTTTCTGGCTCTTGTGCCAGCAATGACCTTGCCGCCAAAGACGATGCTTACTCCGCGCGACCCCTCGGACAATGCGTAGCGAAAGCTGTCCTCCAGATTGGTCCTCGCGTCCGTCACATCCAGGTTGATGGGCTTTTGCGAGCCTGTGAGCACAATGGGCTTGTCGGCATTCTGAATCATGTAGGAAAGGGCAGCTGCCGTGTAGGCCAGCGTGTCCGTGCCGTGACAGAGAACAAAGCCGTCAAAGTCCTCGTAGTGTTCCTCAATGGCGCGCACCATGAGCTGCCAGTGCCCCGGGGTGATGCTGGTGGAATCGATGGAACAAACAGAGAGGGTTTCGACCCTGCACAACGAGGTCACAGCAGGAACAAAGTCAGGCAGTGCAGCCACATCAAGGCCGGGAGCAAGACCATTTTCTCCCTGAACCGAGGCAATGGTGCCGCCAGTGCCCAGCAAGAGGATTTTCTTCATCCAAAATCGGCGCGGATGCCCCCGGGGTTACCTGGGGGAGGAAGCGCCGCCTCCGTATCGTAATGCGGTTGAAGGGGTGTGCGTCGTTCCAGGAGACGCAGCTTTCTGCAGTGGATGATATTCTTTGAAAGGGCAGTCTCGTCAAGTGTGCAGACCCTGAAGGAGCCACTCCTGCGTCGAGCTAAAATGAAGCCGACGTTACAAGAGTGTCAAGCAGATTGTGCAAATTTTGTTGGAAGGTATGGGGGGCTTGACAGGGGCTCCGCATCACAGACAAGGATGCGCGCCATCCTGCCCCTTGCACGCTCCGGTCTGGTTCAGAAGGTGTGCAGCTGGCTTTTCACAAGGCACAGGCAGCCGGCAAGCAGAATGATGGCCTTGATGATGGTTCTGAAGAAGGTCACGTTGATGCGCTGCACGGCAGGCACGGACAAGAGAAAGCCTGTCAGGGCCAGAGGCAGGCACCACAGGGCGCAGGTCACGATCTGCTCGCTGCAGAGACCGGCACGCCACTGCATGAAGCAGCTTGCCAGGGCGCGCAGGGCAAAGAAGACGCTGGTCGTGCCCAGCAGCTGTCCGGGATTCCAGCCGGCCATGAGGCCGTACATGACGATGATCGGCCCGTCTATGGAGGCACAGGTGCCGATGACGCCGCCCAGAAAGCCTGTGAACATGGAATACGGGGCACGTTCCTGCAGGTGCAGTCTGTTCTGAAAGAACTGCAGGCCGGCCACACAGAAAATGATGAGGATCCCTGTGAGGCTCTCAAGCAGCCAGGCAGGCAGCTCCTGCAAAAGATGCACGCCGGCACAACTGCCGGGCACGGCGCCCAGCGTCATCCACAGCACCGTTTTCCACTGGCAGGAGCGCCGGTACCAGAAGGCCATGGCATGTCAGCCCCAGAGCAATCAGACAGGAAATCAGTGCCACCTGCTGCACAGGCAAAACGGCCAGCATGAAGGGCATGGCCACAATGGCCGCGCCCAGGCCGCAGACGCCGCAAATGAAGGAACCAGGCAGCCAGGCGCCCATGCAGACCAGCAACGCCAGATCCATGTTCTCTCCTCCTTGCCAGGAGGTTCTTCCCAAGGGCCCTTTCATCTGCTCAGGCCAGGGGCTCGGCCCTTCTGCCCCGCTCCTCCACCAGAGCCTGCAGTTCCTTCATGCACTCGGGGGCAAGCCGTGCCTCGCCAAGCGGATAGCGGCGTCCCAGACTGGCGTACTTGGGCTGCCCCAGCCTGTGGTAGGCCAGGAGCTCGTAGCCCGTTCTCCCGGGCAGAAGGTCCAGGATGGCGGCAATATCCTCTTTCGTGTCGTTGAACCCGGGAATGACCGGCGTGCGCACCAGGATGGGCAGGTCGGGAAAGTCCCTGCGCACACGGTGGAGATTGTCCAGGATGCCCTCGTTGCCGGCGCCCGTGAAGCGGGCGTGTCTCTCGCTGTCCGCGCACTTCACATCAAAGATGAGGGTATCCAGATACGGGGCACAGGCCTGCAGACGCTCATAGGGATAGAAGCCGCAGGTTTCCACGGCCGTGTTCAGATGTCGTCTGTGCGCTTCCCGCAAAAGGGCCAGGGCAAAGGAGCCCTGCAAAAAGGCCTCGCCGCCGCTCAGCGTCAGCCCGCCGCCGGAGCGGGCGTAGAAGACGGCATCGCGCTCCACGGCGCGCAGGATCTGATCCACTGTTTTGTATTCGCCATAGCAGCTCTGCGCCCTGGAGGGACAGACCCGCACGCAGGCAAGACATTCACTGCACAGGGAAAAATCCATCACGAGCCTGCCCTCCTCATCGAGACTGAGGGCTTTGGTCGGACAGACCCCGAGACAGCGGCCGCAGCGGTCTGCCCCCAGGCAGCGGGCCGGGTTGAAGGCCTTTTCCGGGGTCATGCGCTGGGATTCAGGATTGCTGCACCACTGACAGCGCAGGCCGCAGCCCTTGAGAAAGACCAGGGTGCGTATGCCTGCGCCGTCGTGCACACTGAACTTCTGTATGTTGAAGACAAGGCCCCGAACATCGACATCTCTTGTGGTTTGCATGGAAAGCCCCTCCCTGACAAAAAATCGGACCGAACATCCGCCAGACGCCTGGCCTCACCACGGACCAGACACAGGCCAGGCACTGCTTGTGCCTGTCCGAAAGACAGCAGTGCGCAGAAAAACGCCCGGAGCAGAAAAACGCCTGTCTCTGCGACACACGTCTCCTGCTCCAGGCCCTGAACTGCGGCCCGGGGACTCCCGGGCCGCAGGAGACGAAGCATCAGGCGTTCTCGAATTCCGTGCGCTCGATGATGTCGTTTTGCAGCGCAGGCGAGAGGTCGCAGAAGTAGGCACTGTAGCCTGCCACGCGGACCAGCAGGCTGCGGTAGTCCTGCGGGGTCTGCTGGGCCTTGAGCAGGGTCTCGCGGTTGATGATGTTAAACTGGATGTGCCAGAGCTTGAGGTCGCACCAGGTGCGGATGAGCTCCATGATCTTGTGGGTACCGGCCTCCCCTGCCACGGTCTTGGGAGACAGCTTCATGTTGAGCAGGCGCGAAGCACGGTGCAGCTTGTCGTAGTTCTTGGAGTGGTAGCTCGAAAGCAGCACGGCTGTGGGCCCTTCAAAGTCCGCGCCCTGGGAGGGCGAGGCGCCGTCCGAAAGGGAGGTGCCGGCCAGCCGGCCGTTGGGCGTGGCGCCCACAATGTGGCCAAAGGTGATGTGCGAGGTGATGGGCACAAAGCGCAGTTCGGCGTGCACGCCGCGCTCCCTGGAGCTTCTGTCCGCCTCTTCCAGGCAGAGACGGTCCACATCCTTCGCAATGCTGTCGGCATAGGGGTCGTCATTGCCAAAGCAGGGGGCATGCATCAGCTGTTCCCTGAGCGCTTCATAGCCCACGAAGTTGGCCCTGCAGGCATCGAGCAGCTCCTTCATGGACACGCTCTTCTCGTCATAGACAAACTTCTTGATGGCTGAGAGCGAGTCCACGATGGTGCCGTAGCCCAGCATCTCGAAATAGGAGAAGTCTACGCCGCCGGGAATGCGGGCCTGCTGCAGGTCGAGCATGTTTTCCCGGCACAGCCTGTGCAGGCAGGAAGAGAGCGGAGAGGCAAAGTGCCCGGGTCTCAGGCTGTCCACCACTTCCTGCTGGGCAAAGGAGGTGCGCAGCAGGTGGACATGCTGCTTCCTGTAGGCCTCGTAGAACTCTTCCCAGGTGGCAAAGGTGCAGGGATCGCCGGTCTCGGGTCCCAGGACCTCGTCGCCGTAGTACAGCATGCGGCCGTTGTAGAGGGTCATTTCCAGGGCTGCGGCAAAGTTGATGTAGGCGCAGCCGGAGGTGTAGGTGTCGCGGTTGGGATGACGCGTTTCTGTGCAGCCGGAGACGGCATAATCGTAGGCCTCGTCCAGGGGCACGCCCTTGAGGGCATTGAGGGGAATGACTTCCTCGTCATTGATGAGCTTGGGATAGCCCGAGCCGTCCTTGATGGTGAGGGCGACCTCGTAGAGGAAGCGCTCCGGGGTGCGGGAATGGATGCGGGCGGCCAGATCCGGATAGTTCAGGGGAAATTCCCGCTTGGATTCCAGGAAGAGGTAGGAAAGATCGTTGGTGGCGTCCATGCCCTGCGGCGTCTGGCCGCCAATGGTCACGGCCTCCCAGTGGGCATAGCCTTCGTAGAAGGCCGAGCCGGAGGGCGAGATGTTGAAATCGCAGAACTGGGACATTTCCACCCAGACGCATTCCAGCAGTTCCTTGGCCTGCTCGCGGGTGAGGATGCCGTCCGCCAGATCCTTTTCGTAATAGGGCCACAGGTACTGGTCCATGCGGCCGTTGGAGATAACGCCGCCCGTGCGCTGCTCCAGGCGGGAGAAGACCTGCACAAACCACTGGCACTGCACGGCCTCGTAGAAGGTACGCGCCGGCCTGGCCGGCACCTGCTCGCAGATCTCGGCAATCTTCAGAAGTTCGGCCCGACGCTGATCGCTCGCCTCTTCGGCAGCAAGCTGGCGGGCAAGATCCGCATGGCGCCGGCCCCAGATCATGATGGCATCGCAGACAATGATCATGGCTTCCAGGAAGGCCTTCTGATTGTCGTCCAGGGTCGCTCCTTCTGCTTCCAGCCGGTCGCCTGCCTCCTTTTGCAGGGCCAGGAAGCCCCTGCGGATGGCGATTTCGTAGTCCGGGCACCACTGCAGGCCGGAGCGGTAGGAGGCCGTCTCGTTCACGATGGACTTGGACATGAGGCCGCGATCGTCCGTGTAGGTCAGCCTGCGGATGTCGGCCGGCAGGGCCGCATTGAGGTGTTCGTGGAAGGTCTTGCCCTCCCAGTAGGGGGCAATTTCTTCCAGGCACAGGCGCACGTCCTCGTCGGAAATGCGGAAGGGGTTGGTGGTGCGCTCGTTGATGCTGCCAAGGACTTCCTTGTAGAAGTCGCCGTCGAGTTCCGGGTAGAGGATGCCGTGGCGGCCCAGGCACCCGGCGCGGCCGGCAACAAGGGAGTCGGGATCGATGTAGACAGTGATCTTTTCGGCCACGTTCCTGAGGGCCCTGGCCCAGCGCAGGCAGAGCAGCTCGCCTTCGGTCTCGCGCATGGATTCGGTGAAGTAGCGGGCGCGTTCCACGTCAATGTGCGGCACGCCGAACTGGACGCGGTCGCGGATGCCGAGGCTGCGCTCGTGGCCCTTGCGGTTCAGGGTTCTTGTGGCAATGCGTTCTTCCTGTGGTGTCAGGCAGCAGGTCTGAGTCATGATGATCCTCCGGTGAGATGAGGGAAATATCGGAAAGTTGTGTGTCGTGCGCGCATGGCGCCCGGGTGCGCCGGCTGTGCGGGTCCCCTGTGCCAGGATCAGCTTTCGCTGTTGCCTGTGTCGTCCACGCTGCGGCCCATGGTCTCCCTGCCCCAGACGGCGAGCAGCACCACTGCCACCATGTAGCAGGTGGCCATGTACCAGAAGACGATGTTCACGCTGCCGATGTCGAGGAAGAAGGAGAGGATGTAGGCCGAGAGCACGCCGCCGAAGATGCGGGAGACGGCCTCGCCGCAGCCTGCGCCCTTGCCGCGCAGCACGGTCGGATACTGTTCGGCTATGTAGAGCTTGCAGATGGAGAAGAGGGCACAGCCGCAGAAGGCGAAGACCAGGCCCACGCCCAGGAAGACGTAGCGGTTGTCGATGTAGGCCAGGGAAAGGCCGAAGACGGCGGCAAGGGTGGCAAAGAGGATGTACATGCGCTTTCTGCCGTACTTCTCGATGAAGTGGCCGCAGACAATGCCCGAGAAGACGCCGATGAACATCATGATGCCGCTGCACAGCACGGCCACGGAGCTGGAGAAGCCCTTGTTGGAGAAGATGATGGGCGAGTACACCATGACCACGTAGGTGAAGACCAGGGCCGCACAGAACATGCTGTAGGAGACAATGGTGCGGATGAGGTACGGCGGACGGAAGAGCTGGCTCCAGCTGGCGGTTTGGGTGTTCGTGGCCGTCAGGGCCCTGGCAACGGC
>DXHV01000011.1 GCA_019113165.1 Candidatus Desulfovibrio intestinipullorum | reverse complement strand
AAATATTTGTAATCACATGCTTATTTTAACACATGCATGATGATTGCTCATGGTGCCCAATGTAAGAATATAAATATAACCATTTGAAATTACTAGATATTAGCTCGAATTTGTGAAGCTGAGTAGTTACCCTATCCCTTGCGGGTTCTGGTGAGGAGGTTGACCGGGGTTCCCTGCATCCAGCGGCGTATGTTTTCGCCCGTCAGGTTCACAAGACGCTGACGCGTGGTCCGCGAGGCCCAGGCCATGTGGGGTGTGATGAGCACATTGGGGGCGTGCAGCAGGGCATCCTCGGCATTGGGCGGCTCATGGGCCAGCACATCCGTCCCCATGGCCGCTATCTTGCCGCTGCGCAGCGCGGCAGCGCAGTCTTCCTGATTGACCAGGCCACCATGGGAAATGTTGATGAGATAGACCCCGTCCTTCATGCGGGCAATGCTTTTCTGGCAGATCATGCCCCTGGTTTCGTTCGTCAGGGGGCAGTGCAGGGAAATGACATCGGCGCGCTGCAGCAGGGCGTCCATGGAGACAAAGGAAAAGGGACCGTAGGAGGGGGGATTTCTGGGCGTGCGGCAGCAGGCCAGGATCTCCATGCCAAAGGCATTGGCCAGACGGCTCACCCTGCGTCCAATGGACCCGAAGCCCACCAGGCCCAGCACCTTCTTGTCCAGGCAGATGGGCGGTGTCAGCCAGTAGCTCCAGGTATTGCGTTCTGTCCATTCGCCTCTGTGCACGCTGTCCGAATGCAGGCCTATGTGCCGGAAGAGCTCAAGCATGAGTGCCATGGTGTGCTGGGCCGCATCTTCGGAGCTGTAGCCCTGCACATTGCAGACGGCAATGCCGCGCTTTTCCAGAGCCTGCACGGCCACCAGATCGGCGCTTGTGCCCATGATGCTCACCAGGCGGACCTTCTCTCCAATCTGAGCCACGACTTCGGACGGCAGGGACAGCCTGTTCACCACAACCACGTCTGCGTCTGCCGTGCGTTCGGCTATCTCCGTCGGCAGGGTTTCTTCGTAAATCGTCGTCTCGGCAATGCTGGTAATCGGCGACCACTGAAGATCGCCGGGGTTGATGATGCCCCCGTCTAAAACGGTGATCTTCATAACTGTTTGCTGCTCCTGAAGAAAGGCCAGGCTGCAGACTCCCCCTGTATGCAAGGTTGATGCTGTGGAACAGAAGAATCTTCCCGGCACACCTCTGACGGTGCTACGGGAAGACATATCCTTGATATACTTTTCTTTTAGGCCTTTGCACAATTCAGGGCAAGCATTTTTTTCCGCAACACATTTGTCTCATCATGCATCCTGCGCATCTTGTTCTGGCCTGCGGGGAGAGAATCCTGTCTGCATTCTGCCAGGCGCGCACCCTGAACGCGCCGGGAGCAGGACTGCCCCCGGGAGAAGGGGCCTTATGGAGCAGGAGATATTCCTTTTGGACAAAAAAAAGCCGTACAGGCCCGGGCGAGAAGGAACGGACTGTACGGCAGGCAAAAGAAAAAGGAGCTGGCCCCGAAAGGGGGAACAGCTCCTTGGAAAAACTTACCAGTTCAGAACTAGTGGGCGATCACGCGGAAGTCGTCGCGGCGGTTCTGGGACCAGGCAGCTTCGTCATGACCCTGCACGGCGGGGTTTTCCTTGCCGTAGGAGATCATTTCCAGCTGGCTGGGGGACACGCCCAGGGCGACCATGTAGTCATAGGCAGCGCGAGCGCGGCGTTCGCCAAGAGCGAGGTTGTATTCCTGAGTGCCACGTTCGTCGCAGTTGCCTTCGATGCGCACGCGGATGGTGTTGTAGCGCTTCATCAGTTCAGCCTTGGTCTTCAGGACTTCCTGATATTCGGGCTGGATGGTGTACTTGTCGAAAGCAAACAGCACGCGGCCATCGGTGATCTGCTGGATAGCGGCCTGCATTTCGGGGGAAATGCCGGAATCGACATAACCAGGTTCAGCAGCCTGCTTCTTAGCGCAACCAAAACCGGCAGCAAGAGCCACCACAAGCGCAAGAACGAGAGCAAAGCGTTTCATTATAAGCCTCCTGAACAGCTTCTAAAGAAGTAGAATTTCCCCATTAGTGTTCGTCGAGAAGAAACCGCAGAAAGGACAATGCCTTTTTGCCTCCTCAACTTGCATAGATGGTATCTTCACTTATGATTTTGTCAAGGTTTGCTGGCGCCATTTTCTTGCGTGCAACAGCATCCCGGATGACGCAGTACTTGAGATCCTGTATGGGTATCAAAGGATTGCACGGGATCGCACGCGGTACAAAAAGTTGGCACAAAATGGACGCCTGGCCCCGGGAACTGAATGTTCCTTCAGCCAGCGAATATAGGGCGTCCTGTATCAAAAAACTTAAAAAAAAGCAAGAATGTAGCCTCAGGGAACCCGAACCGGACTGACAACGGGTAATCTGTTGTTTTTCCATTTTTTCTTGTGCCTTGCCCCTGTCTGCCCAGGGAATGTATCCGGGACAGACAGAGGAAACAACGGTACATGAACCTTGCAGGAATGGCCCCGTGCAGAAGGAACGGGGGCTGTCAGGTCCGGGGCTGGACAATCCAAAATTTTTTACCTGGTGCCCGAGGGAATGCCCCAGCGCGGGAAGAAGGCATCGCCCTTAACAGGCACACGCTTGGCGTCGCCGCCATGACGTGTGGTCAGGTAAATGCTGCGCTGGCCGCCGCGGGAGGAAGAGAAGGCAATGAAGTAGCTGTCTGCGCAGAAGGAAGGCTGCTCGTCACTGCCGGGACCGAAGGAAACCTGGGTTTCGGCGCCAGTGACCAGGTCCTGCACAAAGATGCGCTGGCCATAGGAGGTCAGGCGGCTGAAGACCACCAGGGTACCGTCAGGAGAGAGATTGGCTTCGGTATTGTAGGAACCGTTCTGGCTGACCCTGGTCACGGCACCGCTGCTGAGATCCTTCATGAAGATCTGCGGTCCGCCCAGTCGGGAAGAAGTGAAGGCCATTTTTGTGCCAGTCTTGTCAAAGGTAGGTGACACATTGATGGAGCTGTCGGACTCCAGCACGCGTTCCTTCTTGAAGACATGGTTGAGCTGATAGATGACAGGGTACTTGCCGTTGGACAGGGCCACGGCCACCTTGTTGTTGGGCAGGAAGGACGGTCCGATGACCACATCGCCGGGGAAGCGGACGCGCTGCACGCGGCGGGACTTGAGGTCCCACACGCCCAGGGAGTGGGAGCGCTCGTCAATGTGGGTGAAGACAATGAAGCGGCCGTCAGGAGACCAGGCCGGAGACATGGCCTCGCCCCTGATGTTGGTAATCTGCCTAAAGTCACGGCCTGTGGGCTTGACCAGGCAGACCTGGGAACTCATCTTGCCCTTCTTCAGCACAAAGCAGAGCGTGGAGCGGAAGAAGGAGCCGTTGCCCGTGAGCACTTCCAGCAGGTCGGCACAGAACCTGTCTGCCACTTCGGGCAAATCCCTGCTGCTCACATTGGGGTATTCCTTGCCGAAAAGCCTTGCTCCGCCGCTGGTTTCAAAGGCGCGCATCTGCACGGTACGGGTTCCGCCACTGTCACCGGAAGGCCAGATGGTGGTGACCACGATATCGCTGCCGGCCAGCTGGAAGCGGTTGAAATCGGCTGCCGGAGGTTCGACGCCGGCAAGCACGGTTCCGCCAAGAACGGTCTTGGGATCCGTCAGACGCATGAAGGGCAGAAAGCTTAGATTGTCGCTGACCAGTTTCTGCAGGGTAGCGCCCATCTGCCTGGCTTCCGCATTAGGAGCAGTCAGAGGGGCTGCCAGTCCCAGATTGACGACATTCTGACCGGGGCCGTAGATATCGACGCGTGGTGCCGCAACGGCCTGGCTGGCAGCGAACAGGAAGATGGCAACAGCTAGAATTTTACGTAACATGAGTGTTCCTCAGTCGTTCTAAAGCACGATGTTGACTGACAAAGCAGGAGCTCCTTCCCTGCCTGTGCAAGAGCAGAGCTCGTATGGAGAAGAGGTTGGTTGGAGGACATCTTTGCCCAAGTGCAAGGGCTCGTCAAGAACCGGGCTTTGCAGAAAAATCTTGCGGATGTACAGGCCTTTGTCAGACAGATTGCGGACTGGTTAGCGCCCAGTCGCAGGTGCCTGGGCCCCGGCCCCGGGAGCTGCGGCAGCCTGGTCACCAGGAGTGTCCTGGGCACTGGCAGCGCCTTCCTGCATCCTGACAGCAGGTCTGGGCGTCACGGGGAGTGGCGTCACCGGAGCAGCAGGATCAATGACCCGGCCCTTCACCCCCCTGGGCGGCAGTGGAGGCTGAGGGAGCGTCTCTACTTGTGCTGGCTGGACGCCTTTTTCAGGGCTCGCCGCAGGCTTCTGCACCTTGCCAGCTGACTGGACGGAGACAGGCCGATCCCTGGCAGGTGAAGCTGGCTCAATAACCCGCCCCTTCACCCCCCTGGGGGGCAGTGGAGGCTGCTGAGGCTGCGAAGGCACCTTTCCTTGTGCTGACGCGCCCTTCTCGGCTCCGGCTGCAGGCTTCTGAACCCTGGAGGCAGGCTTTGCTGTGGAAGGAGCCTTCTTTGGCGCAGGCTGCGCGCCCTTTTCAGGGCCTGCCGCAGGCGTCTGGCTCTTCCCGGCCTTCTCGGCAGGCCTGGCAGACAGAGGCAGCGCCGTGGCAGGTGCTGCGGGATTTATGACCCGGCCCCTTACTCCCCTGGGGGGCAGCGGGGGCTGCGGAAGAACATACTCTTGTGCAGGCTGGGCTTTTGTCTCTGCCTGTGCTGCAGGCTGGCTGTCCTTGCCGGATTCGGCAGCCCCCTGTCCCTTGTCGGCAGCATCCTGTGCGGGCTTCATGTCCTGAGCTGGCTGAACAGACTGTGCAGACTCGGGGGCCGCTTCTGCAGCAGGCTTTTTTCCGTGCGGGTCAACCACAAGTTCCTGGTCGCCGGGTCGGGGCGGATACCTGCTGATGATATGCCCTGGCGCCACGGGCTGCGCCTTTGTGCCTTCTGCTGAAGGCTTTTCGGCTGCCGCCTTGTTCCGGGCACCGTCCCTGGGCGCCACTACCACAGTGGGTGTGCGCTGCAGCAGGGTGGGCGCATCGGGAATGTCCTGCCCCGGGACAAAGTCATAGCCTGCAAACGTCTCGCCGCGCTCCCGGGCTGCGGCCTCGGCACGGGCACGGGCATCCTCTTCGGCATAGCCCGCTTCCCTGGTGCGGTATTCCGTCTGCCTTCTGGCGTGAGCGCGAACTTCCTCCATCAGGGCCTTATCAGGATCGTCCTCCTCGGCCTGTGTCTTCTGGATCTGGAAGCTGCAGACAAGACGTATGGGCTGGCCCTCCGGCGGCGGGGCAAAGCGGCCTATCTTGTAGGCTGCCCCACAGGTGGAACTGTCCAGGGCCTCCAGGCCGGAAGGGCGCACCACCCTGCAGTCCGACAGCATGCCGGAGCTGTCTATGGAGAGCTCAATTTCTGTGCGGAAGTCCCCGTGCAGGCCCTGCGGTGCCACCCAGACCTCGCCAATGCGCCTGAAAACAGACTGGGCATAGTCCTCGCCGCTGACACCGCCGGAAATAAGCGTGTGTGTTGCCGCCTGGGATGCAGAGACTGAAAGAAGGGCAAGCAGTGCAAGACCACAGCGAAAAATGCGCACACGCCTGTGCATGGGGCACCTCCTGCAGAACTGTTGGAATGTATTGTTGAAAGAATAACCCGGCCTGATTGCGGCCTTCTGTCCGACACAGACAAAAGAAGACGTCACGAAGGGCACGCCCCGGAAGGGGACGGGACACAAGGGGGACGTCTTCTCCTTGAGGCCGGACTTGTGGCCGATATCGTGCCAGTGTGCCGCAGGGGCTAGCCCTGGCGCAGCTCGTTGAGCGTGAAGACCATTTCCAGATTCTGGTATTCGGGCGTGGGCGGTGGCGGAAAATCGCCGGCCCTGCTCGTCCTCATGATGGCATTGATGCAGGAAGAGTCATACTGCACATTGCCAGAGGAACGGACAACCAGGCAGTCCTGGACCTCGCCGCTGGTGGAGACCTCGATCAGAATGGTGCACTGCAGGTTCTGCCGTGTGCCCGAGGCATAGCCCCAGTTCGGACGCACGGCCAGCATGACCTGACCTATGTACACGGAGTGCAGACCACCGCCACCGGGGCCCGAACCTTCTCCGCCTCCGCCGCCATGGTTGCCGCTGGCCCTCTTGCGAGCCTCGGCCAAAGCACGCTCCACGGAGGATCCCCTGTCCCCGGATTCGGCCCTGGACGTTGCCTTGCGACGCGCCTGGTTCAGAGCTGCCTGCACGGCATCCTCTTCCTTCTTGCTGTCGCTCTTGCTGTCCTTCTTGTCCCTGGCAGCAGTCTGCTTCTTCCTGGGTTCTTCCTTCTTGGGTTCGGCCTTTTTCGGCTGTTCCTTCTTGGGTTCAGGCTTGGGCGCAGGCTTTTCCTTCTTGACCGGAGCCTCTTCCTTCTTGGGCTCGGGCTTTGGTTCCGGCTTGGGCTTGGGCTGCGGTTCGGGCTTCTTGGGCTCTTCCTTCTTCATGGGCCGCTCTTCCTTGGGAGCGACAATGGGCGCAGCCTTGGTCTCCTCCCTGGCAGTGGCAGCGACCTCGGCCTTCTCGGCCGGAGGTGTCGGAGCAGGTTCGCCCTCCCCCTTGTCCCCCATGGGGCCCAGAATGGGAGAAGGTGTCTTGTTTCCGCCGGGGTCGCCCTCAACCAGGCTGATGAGCACAGGTTTTTCCATGTTGATGAGCGGCTGCCCCACCGGCCACAGCCAGATCAGCAGAATAACCCCTATGTGCAGGCACAGGGACACTATATATGATGCCAGCGGCATAAAGTTCCCGTCCCCTATTTTCTGCCTGTTGCCGAACGTGCAGCCGAAGCTGCAGACGCAGCAGTGGCACTGTTTTCGGCAATCACACCAAGCTTTTCTATGCCCACGGCCTTGATGCGTCCCATGACATCGACGACCAGGCCATAGGGCACTTCCTTGTCGGCCTGCAGGAACAGGCTCTTGTTCTTGTCCTTGACCAGGCTTTTCAGAAAGCCTTCCAGCTGTTCGATATCGTCCACACGGTATTCGTCAAGGAAGATGGCTCCGTCACGGCGCACAGTCAGCATCATGTGCTCCGTTTCCGTGGGCAGGACCTCTACCTGCTTGGTCTGCGGCAGATCGACATCAAGCCCCTCACTCATCATGGGGGTAGCCACCATGAAGATGATGAGCATGACGAGCATGACGTCCACAAAGGGCGTCACATTGATTTCAGAGACAAAGCGGCCTGGTTGAGAAGCTTGCATCTCTCGTTCTCCCTGCCGCTAGTACTCGGTCGAGCCAGTGCGGGAAATCTTCCTGTGGGCATTGAGTTCGCGCTGCACACGGTTGAGGAAGATGCCTGCAAAGTTGACAAGCAGAGTGTCTATCTGGGCCAGGCGTCCAAGGAAGAAGTTGAAGCCTATGGTGGCAGGCACTGCCACGGCCAGACCAATGGCTGTGGCGACCAGGGCTTCGGAGATGCCGGGGGCCACAGTGGCCAGGGAGGCAGACTTGGACATGCCTATGGAGTGGAAGGAGTGCATGATGCCCCACACCGTACCGAACAGGCCGATAAAGGGAGCCGTGTTGGAACAGGTGGCCAGCAGGGAAAAGGACGACTGCAGGCGGGAGAGCTCGGAACCGACGCCCTGGCGCAGGGCGCGGCGCACATTGTCCACGATGACATCGGAACTGTTGCCCAGTTCCTTGGACCTGTTGAATTCGGTCACGCCCTTCTGGGCAACCACATAGAGCGGGGAACCGGGATCGGCGCCCAGCTGCTGCACGGCATCACGCAGATTGGGAGCATTCTCGAAGTTCCTGATGCCCTGCAGGGCCTTGCGCTTGGCAGCTCCAAGAAGAATGGCCTTCTGAATCATCAGGCCCCAGCTTCCCACTGACATGAGAAAGAGAATGAGCAGGACGGCCTTTGCCACCAGACTGGCATTGGCAATCATGCTGAAAAAACTGAATTCCATGAAACTCTCCAGCAAAAAAGAGATTGGCTGCTTTGGGTGAGGAGCAGCCCTGCAGACATTCCTCTGCCTGCAGGGCTGCCGTGCCGGGCACAATGCTACGAAAAGCCCTCTTTTTCAAGGCCTCTTCCCCGTGTTCCCGCAAGGTTCCGCTCAGACTTCACCGACGGATGCCTGAGAAGATCCGGCCCCCTGCGCTTTCAGTCCCGCACACGGGCTGCGTGCCCCAATCCCCTGCCCTTTTCGTCTTCCTTTGTGGCATTTTTCTGACGATCCTTGTCAAACTGCCAGCGCAGAAGGCCGTTGAAGATGCACTTCTGGGCGTTGCCTGTGACCTGGTACAGGGTCTGCAGTGTCTCTTCCATGTCCGAGCGCGAGGTGTGACCTGCCGAGGGACAGGGATTGGCCCAGACCGGCAGTTCCCAGCGCCTGGCGGCGGCACGGATGTGACGCTTGTTCACGAGCATCAGGGGACGTATGACCTGCAGGGCACCGCCAAAGAAGGGCTCGCTCATGGACATGCCCTCCACGCGGCCGTTGCGGCAGAGATTGAGAAAAAAGGTACTGACCAGATCCTCGGCATTATGCCCTATGGCCAGATGGGTGAGGTGGTACTCCCGGCACAGCTCGAACAGGCGCCGGCGGCGCAGCCAGGCGCAGCGAAAGCAGGGGCTGTTGCGCAGGTTCTGCTCGGAATGCCCCTGCAGGCCGTAGTCCGTCACTTCTATGTGGCCGGCTATGCCGTTTTCGGAAAGCCAGCGCACAAGAGGCGCATGGTTGTCTGGATCAAAGCCGGGATTCAGGTGGATGGCAAGAAGCTCGAAGGGAAAGGGGACAATGCCCTGCCGTATGCGCAGGCACTTGAGCAGGACAAAGCTGTCCACGCCGCCTGACACGGCCACACCGACCCTGCAGCCGGGATAGAGCATGCCAGTCTGCTGCATGGTCTTGCCCATGCTCCGAATGCAAGTTTCCTGGGCAAAATTTCTTTTCTCTCTCATGGGGCTCCTTCACCAGAGTGTTTCGTATCATGAAGATGGGACATGGGCAGGACCGTCTCGCCTGAAGGAGAGACTGTCCTGGCCTCTGCGCGCACAGGGTGCGCCTGCATGGGTACCCGCAAGGGAGCTTGCTGGCAAGCCAGCAACGCAGCAAAGGGAAGACATCATAAGGAAAGGCCTCACAAGGGAACGCTGCACAGGGGAACACTGCACAGGGGCCTTGTCCCCTGCCGGACGACTGACAGTCCCTTGGAAACGAGCGGCCTCAAAAACTGTTCAAAAAAAATAAAGACAGCTGATACAAGTAAATTGGCTTATTGGGAACCGTTTCAGCTCTGGACATTTGTCAAAAAAAATTCTATCTAAACAAATTTCAGATTGACCTTGTCCCCACCTTTCACACTCAAGACCCCTTGACAGGGCAGACACCAAACTTATGTTATCCGAAGAATGTGTCTGTTCAGGAGGTTATATGGCTCGCATCACAGTCGAAGATTGCCAGCAGCTCGTGCAGAACCGCTTTCTTCTTGTACAGATGGCTATCAAGCGTGTCCATCAGTACAGGAACGGCTATGGCCCGCTCATCGAGTCCAGCAACAAGGAAATTGTGACCGCCCTGCGTGAAATCGCCGCAGGCAAGGTGCTCGCTGACGACCCGACCCTGAAGAAATAGTTCAAAAGGCAGGCGCCTGCCCAGGGGCCTGTGCGCAC
Source organism: Candidatus Desulfovibrio intestinipullorum (assembly GCA_019113165.1). Taxonomy (GTDB): domain Bacteria; phylum Desulfobacterota; class Desulfovibrionia; order Desulfovibrionales; family Desulfovibrionaceae; genus Desulfovibrio; species Desulfovibrio intestinipullorum. The sequence goes on along the minus strand of DXHV01000011.1, from coordinate 9,769 downwards.
TGCCTGCTTCTGCTCTTCTCCCCTTCCTGCTTTTCTTGTGCAGACGCTTTCTTGTATTTCTGTTCTTCTTTTGCACAGCAACTGTATGACCTGTTCCCTGGATCATCCATATGGAAAATAAGAGAGACTATTACGAAGTTCTTGGTGTCTCCAGAAATGCGACCCAAGAAGAACTGAAAAAGGCCTACCGCAAGCTGACCTTTCAGTATCATCCGGATCGCAACCCCGGCAACAAGGAAGCCGAAGAGAAGTTCAAGGAAGCTGCAGAAGCCTACAATGTCCTGCGCGACGAAAACAAGCGTGCCCGCTACGATCAGTTCGGCTTTGAGGGCGTTGGCCAGGGGCAGGGCTTTACCAATACAAGCGACATCTTCTCCCAGTTCGGGGACATCTTCAGCGATCTCTTTGGCTTTGGCGCCACTCAGGGTGGAGCCATGCAGGGTTCGGACCTGCGCTATGCCCTGACCGTCACCTTTGAACAGGCTGCCAAGGGCGATGAAGTCAAGCTCACCCTGCCGCGCCACGCCACCTGCGAAACCTGCCATGGCACGGGTGCCGCCCCCGGGACCAAGGCCGAAACCTGCCCCCACTGTCATGGCCGCGGCCAGATCCGCCGTTCGCAGGGCTTCTTCTCTCTTGCCACCCCCTGCCCCCAGTGTCACGGAACAGGTCAGTACATTCCCAAGCCCTGCCCCAAATGCCACGGCGACGGCTTCGTCAAGACCACCAAGGAACTCTATGTGCGCATTCCGGCCGGTGTCGACTCCGGCACCCGCCTGCGCGTCCATGGTGAGGGCGAACCCGGCATGTACGGTGGTCCTGCCGGCGACCTTTACGTTGTCATCAACGTGGAGCCCAGCAAGATCTACGAGCGCCAGGGCCAGGATCTTATCTACACGACAAGCATCTCCTTCGTGCAGGCAGCCCTGGGCTGCCGCATCACCGTGCCGGGCCTCAGGGAAGAACTCCCCCTGGAAATTCCCAAGGGCATACAGAGCGGCACCGTGCTGCGCATAGCCGGCGAGGGCATGCCCTTTATCGGACGTTCCCAGCGCGGTAACCTGCTCGTCCAGGTCAAGGTGCTCACGCCCACCAAACTCAATGACAGGCAGATTGAACTGCTCCGGGAATTCGAAGAGCTCTCCAGCAAGCCTGAATCCTTCCTTGATGCCGCCGAAAACCTCAAGGAAGAAGTCAAGAAAAAATTCCGCAAGGCCAAGAAGACCATGGGTCTCTAGGCCAGACCTCATTGTTCCAAAGCCCCTCACAAAGGGGCTTTTTTGTTTTTGTGCCCGCTCTCGGAACGCTCTTCGACACGCTCGCGGACAAACAGTTCCGGGGCCCTGTCCAGCAGTGCCTCTGCCAGGGCATCAAGATCCGGCTTGTACTGCCCAAGCTCTGCCAGGCGCACCAGTGCCTGCAGGCGCCGCACCCGCTCCTGCGAGCCCGGGGCTGCACAGGCATCGGTCGAGTCAGAGGACACATCCGGGGATGCGCCAGCATGTGCTGTCGCATCCCTGTCCAGAGCAGACGATGACTGAGTCCGGGGTGTCTTGCCCATGGTGTGGTCCTGCGGCCGTTTCTACTTGTCCAGACCGCATTCGCGGACAATGCGACTGCACAGGTCCGCCTTGTTCAGTGTATAGAGGTGGATGCCCGGAGCACCACCAATCAGAAGTCTTGAAATCAGGTCAACACTGAAGTCCAGGCAGATCTTGGCCACGTCCTCATTGCTGCGCCGGTCTGCCTCCTCCAGTTCCAGGAAGAGCTTGCCCGGGATGGAAGCGCCGCACAGGGAGAGTACCCGCTTGAGGGAAGAGAGGCTCTGTATGGGCATGACTCCGGGAATCACCGGACAGTTGCAGCCGTGCTGGCGCAGCCATTCCACCAATTCAAAATATTCCCGCACATCGAAGAAGAGCTGGGTCACCACAAAGCCTGCACCAAATTCCAGCTTGCGCAGGGTATAGGTCCGGTCGTCGGCAAAGCTCGGGGATTCTGGATGGGGATGGGGATAGCCTGCCACACCAATGCCCATGTCCGGGGCCTGCAGGCGTATGTAGCGCACAAGATCTGCGGCATACCTGAAGGGGCCATCCCAGGTCCAGACCACATCCCTGGGCGGATCCCCCCGCAGGGCCAGGACATTGTGCACGCCGGCCTCCTGAAGCTTGTCCAGGTATTCGGCAAGGCCCTGCACCCTGGCATTGACGCAGGTCAGATGGCTCATCACGCACAGACCCATGGAGGCAAGCTCCCTGACCACGGAGAGGGTCTTTTCCTGCTTGCCGCCGCCGGCGCCGTAGGTGACCGAAGTGAACAGCGGACTGCAGGTCTGCAGCCGGTCCACGGCCACATAGAAATCCTTCAGTGCGACATCATTGGCCGGCGGAAAGAATTCAAAGGAGACAAAGGGCCTCTTGCGCGCCCTGAGCAATTCGTCAATTCTCATCTCTGCTCCTGATATATTGTCTGTGCAGCATCCCGTACATATTCCGATTGTTTGAGGCGAAGCGCCCTTTTCTGCCCCTGTGGAACCAAGCCTGCAGGACGGCAGACGCCGCATGGGGTCGTGCTTCCGGGCACGCCCCCGAAACAGGAGGAACAGGGGGCACAAAGGTGCCACAGGCGTGCTTTCCGTTCGCATGCTGTACCATGAGTACGGCAAAGAGGCCGTCCTTGACAAGCCGGTGGGCCTGCCGGTCGCATTGCCAGCCCGTGACGCCCTTGCCAAAGTGGTCCGATCTACATAGTCTTCCTGCCCATGAACCCACTGGTTTTTCTCTCTTGCGTGCGCAGGCTGCTGCTCTGGCAGATACTGCTTGTCCTCTGTTCCGGCCCTGCGACTGCCCTTGCGGCACAGGGGCAGCAGGATGCCGCGCCCCTCGGACAGGCGCCCGTCATCGCCAGAGACATGGCCGAGACCAGTGCCTCTGCACCGGAGGGCCCGGTTGCCCCAGATACGCCGGGAAATCGGGGAGCCGGGGGAACGGCAGTCCCCGCACAGGAGAGGGAACCGGCGGCTGCGCCCGTCAAGACCGACAGCACGGAGCCTGCGAACGGGCTGGAAGAACAGGAAGGACAAGTCGGACAGGACCAGTCCGCGACAGAGCAGACGACCGTACAGTCCATGGAGAGGCAGGCAGGTCTTGTCACCCTGGCCAGGGACAGAGATATGGCCAGTTCCGAAATGCGCTGGCAGGAAATCGAACCCGGGATCAACTATGCCGAGATACACAGGCCGGACTTCAGACTCATTGTCGTACAGATTGACCCCGAACAGTTTGACTTTGTTCTCTGCTCTGCCGGGCGCGAGAAGAGCGAGGCCCGCACCCTGAGCGACTGGGGCGAAGCCTACGATCTTGCCGTGGCCATCAATGCCAGCATGTACCTGCCGGACGGCATTACCAGTACAGGCCACATGCGCGATGGAGACTACATTAATAACAAGCGCATCGTGCAGCGCTTCGGTGCCTTCTTTGCCGCAGGTCCCGACGACCCCGATCTGCCCAGGGCGACCATTCTCGAACGGGACAGCGACCTGTGGCAGGAACTGCTCTCCCATTACCGCCTGGTGGTGCAGAACTACCGCATCATCAATTCCCAGCGCCGCATACTCTGGTCCCCCGGCGGTCCCCTCTATTCCATCTCTGCCATAGCCATGGACGGCGAAGGCAACATTCTCTTCCTGCACAGCAAGGATCCCGTCGAAGCCTATACCTTTGCCCAGGAACTGCTCCATCTTCCCCTGAACATACGAACGGTCATGTACGTGGAAGGCGGCGGCCAGGCCGGTCTGCTCATACGCTCGCAGAAGCTCCACAAGGAAATACAGGGCAGGCACCCTGCCGACTTTCTGGTCTCCGGGAACAGAACGGTACGCCTGCCCAATGTCCTGGGCGCTCGACGCGCCGGCAAGGCACAAAAGTGAGCAGGGTGGAGAATCCTAAACCGGGACACGGTATAAAATGGGCAATATCTTGTATTCCCTGCAGAAAAAATATTACACAAAGACTTCACCCACACCGTCTACTGATAGTTTCTTCTGCTATGTCAAGGACTTGGTTGAACAACCCTCCAAAAATCCCTTTTTCTGCCCCTTGCCTTATTGATAAAAGATCTCATATTCTGTTCCAAGGCAATTTGCTTTTTCTACCTGCTTGTTTCTGGTCCCCCTGCTTGTCCGGGTTTTTTTCATCAACCTTCAGTTCTCTCACGGAGCATGTATGCCAGCCAAACTTGACGTCTACAAATGCGAAAAATGCGGCAGTATTGTCGAATTCCTTGAAGCCGGTTCCTGTACTCCCCAGTGCTGCGGCTCGGACATGACCCACATGGTGGAAGGTGCCACCGATGGCGCCGTTGAAAAGCATGTTCCCGTCATCACCAAGGTGGACGGTGGCTACAAGGTCACGGTCGGCTCTGTCGCCCATCCCATGGTCGAAAAGCACTACATTCAGTGGATTGAACTGATTGCCGGCGAAGAAAGCCTGACCCACTTCCTCAAGCCCGAGGACGCCCCTGAAGCAGTGTTCAAGACCGATGCCGCCAAGGTGACGGCGCGCGCCTACTGCAACCTGCACGGGCACTGGAAGGCTGAAAACTAGTTGCCGCTCCGTCCCCGGCCGCTATCAAGGCCAGGGCTGCGCACGGAGTTCCTTTTGCACGAACACAGGCCCCTGCCTTCTGCCATTGCAGACGCATGTGACCGCACACCGGGCCCAATGGGCCGCAGGGTACCTGCACGAATACAGCACCCCTCTTTTAAGGAGTACCCCATGAAATACGAATGCGATGTCTGCGCCTACGTGTACGATCCCGCCGAAAATGACAACGTGGCCTTTGAAGATCTGCCTGATGACTGGGTTTGCCCTGTCTGCGGCGCCGGCAAGGAAGAATTCACCAAGCAGGACTAGTTTTTGATAAAATGCCCGTATGCCTCTGACTGCGGGCATTTTGCTCTTCATGCAGGGCCTTTCCCCTGGGGAAAGGCCCCTTCTTCCATTTTCAAAAAAAGACTAAAGATAACAGGGAGGTTGGCGTCTGTCCATCCGGTGACTCGCGTCACCTGTGAACAGGCGCTGCACTGTCTTATGAACGCAGTTGAAATTGCAAAAGATACCTACTGGATCGGATGTGTCGACTACGATCATCACGATTTCCACGGCTATTCCCAGAGCCCCGAAGGCACAACCTACAATGCCTACTTCATCAGGGACGAAAAGAACACCCTGATTGACACCGTGTCCATCGGCAAGAGCAACACCATGCTCTGCCGCCTGGCCCATGTGATCGAGCCTGCCAAGATCGACTACCTTGTTGTCAACCACGTGGAACAGGACCATGCCGGCTGCCTGCCCGAGATCATTGCCGCCTGCAAGCCCGAAAAGATCTTCTGCTCCACCATGGCCCTCAAATCCATGGAAGGCCACTTCGGCAAGCAGATGCAGGACTGGCCCGTGGTGGCCGTCAAAAGCGGCGAAAGCATTTCCCTTGGCAAGCACACCTTGGTCTTCCAGGAAACCCGCATGCTGCACTGGCCGGACAGCATGGTGACCTACTGTCCCGAGACCAAGATCCTCTTCTCCCAGGATGCCTTCGGACAGAACATTGCCTCCTCTGAACGCTATGCCGATGAATGGGAACACGGCGATCTCGTCCACAGGGTCAAGGAATACTACTTCAACATCGTCCTGCCCTACTCTCCCCAGGTCCTCAAGGCCCTGCCCGTTGTGGGCTCCCTGGACATCGAGATGATCGCTCCTGACCACGGCCTCATCTGGCGTGGCTCCATGTGCAAGGAAATCGTGGACCTGTACCGCACCATGGCCGAGCAGAAGCCCCGCAAGCGTGCCGTTATCGTCTACGACACCATGTGGAGCTCCACCGAGCGTCTGGCCTATGCCGTGTGCAGCGGTCTCGAGGAAAACGGCGTGCCCGCCACCCTCCTCTCTGCCAAGAAAAATCATCACAGTGCCATCATGACCGCCCTGGCCGACGCCAGCGCCCTGGCCGTGGGGTCTCCGACCCACAACAATGGCGTGCTGCCCTACATCATGAGCGCCCTGACCTACATCAAGGGCCTGCGTCCCAAGATTCTCGTGGGCGGTGCCTTCGGCTCCTACGGCTGGTCCGGTGAATCTCCCAAGATCCTGCAGCAGTACCTGACCGACATGAACATCGAGATGCCCGCTGAACCGGTTCGCGTCCAGTGGCGTCCCAAGCACGAGGATCTGATCAAGGCTCATCAGCTCGGCAAGAGCATGGCCGAAGCCCTGAAGGCCAAGTGCCAGGACTAGTTGTGCACGGTCGAGGTTCGCTCGAGCTTCCCCAATAATTTCCGAAAGGGGCAGAATTCACATTCTGCCCCTTTTTTGCACCCTGAAAAAAAAAGCCTGAGGCTTTGAATCAGCCGGCCAGTTGATCAGTCGGACCGGGCCGCCTGTACGAGCCGCAGGGCCGGCGCACCAACCTTTTTTTCCTGCGCACGGCGGCGCACGGCATCGCTTTCCGGGCGGCAGTACCAGACTCCGTCAATCTCGTATTCCTTGGCTTCGACCAGCGTTCCGTCCGCAAGCGCGCCAAGTCCCTTTCTGCGAGGCACCACACAGCGGGCAAGGGCCTGTACCCTGTAGCCCAGGGTATGCGTATGCCTGAGCAGAGCCGCACCCACCCTTGCGCCATCCTGCCTGTGGCACATGATCCGCAAAAGCCCCATGGGTCTGTTCTTCTTGCCGATGCCAGAGAGCCAGAACACATCGAGCACTCCTGGCTGGGCCGCGAGCTCCTGCAGGGCCGCGCCTATTTCCTCTCCGGTCAGATGGTCCACGTTTGTTTCCAGCTGCAGGATTTCCTCCCTGGCAAGGGTGCCTGGCAGGGGCTCCTGCCCTTCGTCCAGCAAAAAGCCTTCTGCGCTCCCGCCCTGAGCCGTCTGCACCCTGGCGAAAGCAAGCAGTCGTCCGCAGGAATGTTCGCCGGACAGTTCACCGGACTGCCCGCCGTACACGGCAAAGGCCCTGAGCACCAGGGCTGCCCCCAGGGAAATGTCGGGGGAACCTGAGGCAGCCTGCTCGCCTTCCTCCACAAGCCGGACCTTTTGCCCGCAGAGCAGTCTCAACGTCACAAGCCTTGTCTCCCGCCCTTCGTCAGAGTCCGCCTCGCAGCCCGACACGGCCACGGACAGAGCCCTGCAGGCAATGTGTTCCACATTAAGGCGCGCAAGCAGGACAGGCAATTGCTCAAGCAGCCCTAGCTCCTCTTTGCTCAGCAGATGGACGCAGCGCTCCCTGACAAGGCAGGCCTGCAGGCGGGCGGCCCATGCCGCACCCTGCTGGCTGCATTTCCGGCCGTCTGCCCCGGATTCATTCGCCTGTGCCCCCGGGTCGCCCGGGATTCCGGAGGCTGCAGGACAGTCTCCAGAGCCGGCACATAATTGTTCGAGAAGGTCTCGTATCGTTTGCACATCGAACTTGCTTCCAGGATTCAGATACAGCTTCATGGGGCTTTCCTCGCAAAAACGGTTCTTTTTTCACGAGATTTCAGGGAATATCACAGAAAAAAACTGTCTCTCCTCAATATGGTCTGTACTTTGTATGCCTTTTTTGTAACTATTTGTCATGGCATGTTGCTTCCATGCAGGACAGCATTACAAGGGGAGACAATTTCTGCAGGCATTGCCTTTTCCGCAGGAATATGCTCATATTTGCAGCGTCTGCGGCTTTCTTAACAGAATCAAGATTTTACCAGTCTCGATTTCGCGTATTTGTCTACCTTGGACAAAATGTCATACATGGTGTACAGTTTTCACTCTGTATTTGAAGGAGGGAGATATGCTTATATCACAATGGATGACACACGATCCCGTGTCCGTTCAACCTGGCACTTCTCTTGCCAAGTGCCAAAAACTGCTCAAGGCACACGACATCAGACGCCTGCCCGTAGTTGATGAAAACAACTGTGTTATTGGCATCATCTCCGATCGTGACGTCAAAAGCGCCTCCCCTTCCAAGGCCACTTCTCTGGAAGTGCACGAGATGCAGTATCTGCTTGCCGAAGTCAAGGCAAAGGATATCATGACGCCCAATCCCATCACCGTGAAGAGCAACGAGAGCATCTCGACCATTGCCCTGCTCATGCTGGATGAGAAGATCGGCGGTCTGCCCGTTGTCGACGATGACAACCATCTTGTGGGCGTCATCACGGACCAGGACATCTTCAGAGTGCTGGTCACCATTGGCGGTGCCCGCATGGGCGGCCTGGAAATCACCGTGGAGACCACTCAGGAACCCGGTACCCTGGCCACCATCTTTGACATCATCCGCAGGCACAAGGGCCGCATCATTTCTGTGCTGACCGCCTACCTTGATGACAATAAGCGCCAAGTCTACATCCGCATGAACACGCTCACCGACGAGGATCAGGCCCAGCAGATGAGGGAAGAACTCGCGGCCGCGGCCACCCTCCTCGAATGGAACGTCTGCAAGCCCATTCCCAAGAAGGCCGGCTAGGAAAAAACTTTTTATCTCAAGAAAGCTTGCCATACGGTGTTCTTTGTGGCAAGCTCCTTTTCAAGGCGTTACGCGAAGTGTTCTTTTCGCTCGCATTGGAAGTGGGCAAACAAGAATACCGTGTTGCAATATTTGAGAATACTGCCTGCGCACCAAATAGAAGTGCGCGGCTATGTATAAATATCATCCGCTTGTCGGAGTCGTTCCGACTGGTTCAACCAGGATCTTGTGATCCTGCCTTTTTCATGAAGTCCAAGGAGGACACGCATGGCTGAAGTTCAATTCCAAGGCAAAACTTTCGAAGTTGATGAAGACGGTTTCCTTCTCCACTTCGAGGACTGGTGCCCGGAATGGCTCGAATATGTGAAAGAGTCTGAAGGCATCAAAGAAATCACCGCCGACCACCAGAAAATCCTCGACTTCCTGCAGGATTACTACAAGAAGAACGGTATCGCTCCTATGGTCCGTATTCTCTCCAAGAATACCGGCTACAAGCTGAAAGAAGTGTACGAGCTCTTCCCCTCTGGCCCCGGCAAGGGCGCCTGCAAGATGGCCGGCCTGCCCAAGCCCACCGGCTGTGTGTAGTAGCTTAATTTTTACTTTCAAGACGGGGTTCGCCCCGTCTTTTTTGTCGTAAAAAAGGCCTCTTGCGAGGCCTTTTTGCTTTTGTGGGCCTCCTGTGCTAACTTCCGGCCCCGCACGAATGCCGGGCCAGGGTCTTGAGGAGACGCTTCTTCCTGTCCGCAGCAGTGCCCGTTGCCGGGCCTCTTGCCTGCACGGGCTGATCTGTCATGGTCTGCTCCATGGGCTCGGCCATCTTTGGAAGCCTTCTTCCGGGAATCTCTGTCGTCCTGCCAGGCTCCCTGCTCCCGGGCAGGCTTTTTTTATCCCAGGGGCAGAAAGGCCCTCTTGAAAAGACATCAGGCCTGCGGCGTCTGCCGGCCTGTCCACAGACAGGCGGCACGGTCAACCAGCCGGCTCTCCCGAACCTTCCGAACGTTCCAGGCTCAGGGCCTGTTCCTGACCTGTCCTTCTGTTCTCTGCTCACCCTGCCTCAACAGGCATCATCAATAAATTCCCGTCAACTACCCTCGGTCTTACGACCGAGGCTTGATGTAACAGTCAAGCCTAGTTGACTAGCCTCAGTCTGCTGAAAAGCAGACTACGTTGGTAGGGAATATACAGGCACCGCGAGATATTGATCCTAGTCTCGCGCTCTGCGGTCCGTGATTAAAAGCTCTGAGGGCAAGGAGCGGTGTTGC
>DXHV01000010.1 GCA_019113165.1 Candidatus Desulfovibrio intestinipullorum | reverse complement strand
GGACATTCCTTCTCGCCAGCAGCCACGATCTCATCGTATTCCCGACGGGCGGCTTCTACCTGCTCCTGTGTCAGTACCCCGTCATTTTTGTCCTTGTTGAGTCGCTTGAGCAACTCTTTCATCTTCACGGACCACTGGTTGCCATCGCGTTCGTGGCTTCCTTCAAGTTCCCGGAGGATATGGGTATTGCAGACGGCATGCGTGCATGGGTACTTCAGATACGACCCCCAGAAATCATGGACTGCAATGCCCTGGTACAGAGGAAGGATCCCTATGGCGTTCATACCTTCGCCACCACGTTTTTTGTGGGGCGCGTACAGGGTGATCTTGCCATTGGACGCGCTGTGCAGCCACCAGCGCTTTCCACCTATCCTGAACCCTGTCTCATCGAAGTGGTTCACACGCGATTGCAGCAGATTGAAGCAGAGCCAGCGCTCAAACCCTGTCAGATTCCGGTGTGCCTCGACGAGGAAATTCTGAATCGAGCCTTCCGAAATTGGGATACCAGCCTGTTCATCCAATGATTCCTGGATCCGGTTGAAAGGAATCATCTGGCCAACAGACTGATAGGCGACTTCCATTTTGACGGAGTCACCATACTGGACTTGCCGTGTCACATTTTCCGGGAAGGACGCACGCAGCTGTTTGCCTGCGTCATTTTGATAGATGTGGGCCCTGTATTCCGTGACAACCCGATGGATAGCAATGTCAACCGTCTGGCGGATCTCATAGCCGACTTTTCTGAACCCTGCAGGAATGTTTTCAGGCTCCAGGTCGACTATTTTGTCGGGATTGGCAAAGGGTTTAAGAGTGGAGCCTGCATGGCCGGGCTGACCTCCAGGCTTCCGCGGACTTTTCTCATGTGGTGTAGCACCACGTGTCAAATCCGAGGAAGGAGACAGATTGCTGTTTTTGGACGTCGGACGCACGAGCGCTGCCTGGATAGCCGCGAAGATCTCCTCTGCCGCGTCCATGTAGGCAAATAAAAGCTGGCGAAACTCGTCAGAGAGAGGCTCCTTTGCAGCAGCCTCTCTGAGCTTGCTTCCAGCTTCTCGTATAGACGACAAATCCAGTTTCACAAGGTCTCCTCCATCTCTGGAGATGCTACTCAAACTTGGCCTTGGAAATCAAGTCCTCAGGCCGAAGCTGAGTAGGTACAATTAAACACTAGCTCAGTTCGCGGCGCACCACGTCGGCCAGTTCCCTGGTGTACAGTTCCACCTTGTCGGGATCCTCGGCTTCCACCATGATGCGGCACAGGGCCTCAGTGCCGGAGTAGCGCAGCACCACCCTGCCCCTCTTGCCCAGGGCTTCCTCGATCTTGCGCACCGTTTCGCCGATGACGGGCTTCTGCTCGAAGGGTACCTTCTTTTCCACGCGCACATTGAGCAGCTTCTGGGGGAAGAGGGTCAGCAGGCCGCCAATCTCGGAAAGGGGCTTGTCCTTCTCCCGCAGGATGCGCAGGATCTGCAGGGCTGCCAGCAGGCCGTCGCCCGTGGTGCTGAAGCGGCGGAAGATGAGATGGCCGGACTGCTCGCCACCGAACATGACGCCTTCCCGGCGCATCATTTCCATGACGTAGCGGTCGCCCACCTTGCTGCGCAGGAGCTTTCCGCCATGTTCCTGCATGTAGACTTCCAGGGCCAGGTTGCTCATGGCCGTGGCCACGATGGCATTGCCGGGCAGATGGCCCCTGTCCATGAGATCCTGGGCGCACATGGCCATGAGCTGGTCGCCGTCCAGGATCTTGCCGTGCTCGTCGGCCATGATCAGGCGGTCGGCGTCGCCGTCCAGGGCAATGCCCACGTCCGCACGCACTTCCTTCACCTTGGCGGCCATGGTCTCGGGGTGCAGGGCGCCCACATGATCATTGATGTTGATGCCGTTGGGCTGGGTGCCTATGCGCACCACTTCGGCGCCGAGTTCCTCCAGGGCCAGGGGCGCCACCTTGTAGCTTGCGCCATTGGCGCAGTCCACCACGATGCGCAGCCCGCTCAGCGTCATGCCGGCCGGAAAGCAGCTTTTCGTGTAGACAATGTAGCGTCCGCCCGCGTCCTCGATCTTGGTGGCACGGCCCACCTTGTCGGACTCGGGATAGGGCCAGCGGTAGTCCTGGTCCAGCACCATGGCGGCAATGGCATCCTCTTCCTCGTCGGGCAGCTTGAAGCCTTCCTCGTCGAAGAACTTGATGCCGTTGTCCATGTAGGGATTGTGGGAGGCGGAGATGACCACGCCAAAGTCGGCCCGCATGTTCCTGGTCAGAAAGGAGATGGCCGGCGTGGGCAGAGGACCGGTCATGATGACCTTCATGCCGGCGGCACACAGGCCGGCCGTCAGGGCCGACTCGAACATGTAGCCGGAGAGGCGGGTGTCCTTGCCGATGACCACCTTGTTCTGGCAGTTCCTGCTGCGCTTGAAGTACATGCCTGCGGCCAGGCCCAGGCGCAGGGCGACATCCACGGTCATGGGATAGGTATTGGCTCTTCCTCTCAGGCCGTCAGTTCCGAAAAAACGCTCAGACATTGTCGTGTTTGCTCCTCGCATTTGTGCTGTATGCCCGATTGTGCGTGCCCTTCCCAGGGTCCCGGTGCAGCGGCTGGTCGTGCAGCGACCGGCCTGACGAACGGCGTTCCCTGTCCTGTCGGCAAAAAAAGACCTGTCCTCGTGTGCCGAATCTCCTGATGCCCGCCAGATGATCACCTGATGATCGCCTGATGGCCTTGCGGGAACACGGTCTCTGATCTGCCGGCACGAAAAATCCCACAGCCGGGGACCCCTGCCCTCATGGGGGCCCGCAGGCCCCCTGGGGAACAGGGCGTGCTTGAAGTGTGCGGCCTATTCGGCGTCTGCCGCAGGGGCAGCAGCCTCGCCTTCTGCCTGGCAGGCCCCGGTCGCGGGGCAGCCTTCCGTGGTCAGGGCATGCTGGTTCACAGCAGCCTTGATGAAGTCCCTGAACAGGGGATGGGGCTGCATGGGCCTGGACTTGAATTCGGGATGGAACTGGCAGCCCAGGAACCAGGGATGATCCTTAAGCTCCACGATTTCCACCAGGGAGTCGTCGGGCGCCATGCCGCTGTAGACAAGGCCCTTCTCGGCCAGCAGATCCTTGAAGGCATTGTTGAACTCGTAGCGGTGGCGGTGGCGCTCGTGCACAAGCTCCCCGCCATAGGCTGCGGCAGCCTTCGTGTCGGGCAGAATCTTGCAGGGATAGGCGCCAAGACGCATGGTGCCGCCCTTGTCGCTGGCCTCGTCGCGGTGGGTCACGTTCTTGGTGTGCACGTCATACCATTCGGTCATGAGGTAGATGACCTTGTTCCTGGTCTTCTTGTCGAATTCCTCGGAATTGGCATCGGCAAGGCCTGCCACGTGGCGGGCAAACTCGATGACGGCGCACTGCATGCCAAGGCAGATGCCGAAGAAGGGAATCTTGTTCTCCCTGGCGTAGCGGATGGCCGTGACCTTGCCTTCCACGCCGCGGTAGCCGAAGCCGCCGGGCACGAGGATGCCGTCAATGCCGGCAAAGAGCTCGGGAGCGGTGGTGTCGTCCACCTTCTCGCTGTTCACGTAGCGCAGGTTGACGGAGACGCGGTTGGCCACGCCGCCGTGCATCAGGGCCTCGTGCAGGCTCTTGTAGGCTTCCTTGAGCTCCACGTACTTGCCCACAATGGCAATGGTCACCTCGCCCCTGGGGTGGGCAAAGTTGTAGACCATCTCCCGCCACTGCTCCAAATGGGCATTGCGGGCGGGCAGGCGCATCATGATGGCCACCTTCTGATCAAAGCCCTCCTCGAAGAAGGACAGGGGCAGCTCGTAGATGTTGCCCACGTCCACGGAACAGAACACGGCGTCCGCGTCCACGTTGCAGAACAGGGCAATCTTGCGGCGCAGATCCTCGGGCACGTATTCCTCGCAGCGGCAGAGGATGATGTCGGGCTGGATGCCGATGGACAGAAGCTCCTTGACGCTGTGCTGGGTGGGCTTGGTCTTGAACTCTCCGGCAGCCTTCAGGTAGGGCACCAGGGTCAGGTGGATGTTCAGGCAGTTGTCGCGGCCGAGCTCGGAGCGCAGCTGACGGATGGCCTCCAGGAAGGGCAGGCCCTCTATGTCGCCCACCGTGCCGCCGATTTCGATGATGGCCACGTCCGGCGCGTCCTCGCCTTCGCCCAGGGAGAGGACAAAGCGCTTGATCTCGTCCGTCACGTGGGGAATGACCTGCACCGTGGCGCCCAGGTAGTCGCCGTGGCGCTCCTTGGCAATGACGTTGTTGTAGATGGCACCGGAGGTGGTATTGTTCTTGTGCGACAGGGAAATATTGAGGAAGCGTTCGTAGTGGCCCAGATCCAGGTCCGTCTCGGCGCCGTCGTCCGTCACGAAGACTTCGCCATGCTGGAAGGGATTCATGGTGCCGGGATCGACATTAATATAAGGATCGAGCTTCTGAATGCTCACGGAAATGTTTCTGGCCTTGAGCAGCGCTCCCAGGGATGCTGCCGCAAGTCCCTTGCCAAGTGAGGACAAGACGCCGCCTGTCACAAAGATGAATTTTGTTTTCAAACCGCCCCTCCGCGATATGGCCAAGGCTCTGTCCCTGGCAGTGAGTCGTTAGAGTGTGCTTTTTGACGCCTGCTTGAGGCCGCCCATCCGAGCCATGGCCTGTGCCCGACAAGGAACAACCGCCCGAAGGCCAGGGCCTTGCTGCCTTGCAAGGAGCAACTGTTCCGTCTTCCGGCACAATCCATGAACACGCTGTTCCCCCCTATAGCGCAAGTCGTGACAATTTGCCAGATTGACTCCCGTCTGTTCAGCGTGTAGGCTAAGAACCCATTTCAGCTAAGGAGCGTCATATGGGCAGAGTCAACACCCTCGTCATTCAGGGCTACGGTTCCAATTCCCAGGTGGAGACCGCCTACGCAGCCCGTCAGGCTGGTGCGGACAAGGCAGACATTGTCTTCTTCTCCGACATTGCCGCAGGCCGCGTCTCTCTGGACGAGTACGATTTTCTCATTTTCCCGGGCGGCTTCCTGGATGGCGACGATCTCGGCGCAGCCCAGGCCGCAAGCATGCGCTGGCGCTATATGCGTGACGCCACCGGCACACTGCTCTACGAGCGCCTGGAGAAATTCTACCGGGACGGCAGGCTGATCCTGGGCATATGCAACGGCTTCCAGCTGCTCGTCAAGCTGGGCCTTCTGCCCGGCCTGGACGGCACCTTCACCCGTCAGGTCTCCCTGGGCCACAACAATTCCATGCGCTTCGAGGACCGCTGGGTCACCCTGGCCGCCAACCCCGAGAGCCCCTGCGTCTTCACGAAGAACCTGCCGCTCATGCGCATGCCCGTGCGCCATGGCGAGGGCCGGCTTGTGCCCGCATCCCAGGACGTGCTGGACCGCCTCATCAGGGAAAACCTCATTGCCCTGCGCTACGCGGATCCCGTCAGCGGCGAGCCCACGGCCGAATACCCCCTCAATCCCAACGGCTCGGCGGACAATGCCGCAGGCCTCACGGATCCCACGGGCTGCGTGCTCGGCCTCATGCCCCATCCCGAAGCCTTCAACCATGTGACCAACCATCCCGGCTGGACCCGCAACGAAGTGGACGCTCCGGGCACCATGCTCTTCCTGAACGCCGTGCAGCATCTGCGCGGTCTCTAGAATACGGTTCACAGGGTGCTTCACAAGGCCTGCTTCACGGCCTGCGACTGCTTCTGGTGCGGAGGTTTGCATGCAGCTTGATCGTCTCATTGCAGCCATAGAACACATTGCCCCCCTCTCGGGCGCGGCGTCCTGGGACAAGTCCGGTCTGCAGGTGGCCTGCAGGCATACGGACATACGGCGCCTTGCCGTGGCCCTGGATCCCATTCCCTCGACCATTGCCAGGGCTCTTGATCAGGGCGCGGACTTTGTGCTGACCCACCATCCGCTCTCCCTTGCGCCCCAGCTGCCCAGCCGCCTGGACAACTACCACGCTGTCCTCTCCCTGCTCTTCAAGGCAGACGCGGGCCTCTATGCGGCCCACACCTCCCTTGATGTGCAGCCGGACGGACCGGCCGGCTGGCTGGCACGCCACCTTGGCCTGCGCCACCCCGAGTTTCTGGAACAAACGGGCGAAAACTGCGGCTTTGGCCTGGCAGGCGACCTGCCCGCCCCCTGCTCCCTGGCCGACCTGCTGGAACAGCTGGCCAGGCGCATCAGCCTGGATGTGGCCGTGACGGCAGGCACCTGTCCCGAGCTCATTCGCCGCGTGGCCTACTGCACGGGATCCGGCGGCTCGCTCATTGCCGAGGCCCAGGCCAGCGGTGCGGACGTCTACATTACCGGCGACATCAAGTACCACCCTGCCCTGGACAGTGCCATCTTCCTGCTCGATGTGGGCCACCACAGCCTGGAAGAGGCCATGATGCAGGAAATGCAGGAACGCCTGAGCCGCACGCTTGAGGTGGAGACCTTCTTTGTGGCCTCGGACACCCCCTTCAGACGCGCCCTGACGCATCTGCCTGCCTGAGGGTCCTGCCCTCCCGCTCCCTTCTTCTTTTTTTGGGAAATCATCACTTTTGAGGATATATCATGCCCCAGACTACGGACAATCACGCCTTTTACCTCGCACAGATTCATCAGCTCAAACAGCTGCAGAAGGTTGATGACATCATCTATGATATCAACAAGGTCATCGTGCAGGCCCCCAAAGAGCTGAAGACTCTGGAGGAAAAGTTTGCCAGGGTGGAGATGCAGCGCGATCGCATCATGGACAAGATCCGCCACCTGCGCGAGCAGGACATGCGCCTGACCCGCGAGATGGAAGAGGAAAGCGAGCGCCTGAAGAAGAGCAAGGACAAGCTCATGGCCACGGGCAACGAGCGCGAGTACAATGCCGTGACCCGCGAAATCGAGACCATGGAAAAGATGAGCCAGCCCCGCGAGGACGAGCGCGTGGCCCTGCTCGACGAGCTCAAGATCCAGGAAAGCATGCTCGAGGACGTGGAGCGCGACTACACGGACCTCAAGGTCCAGGTGGAAAGCCGCAAGGTCTCCATGGAAGAAGACCTCAAGAAGGCCCAGGCCAGGCTTGCCGAACTCGACAAGGAACGCCTGGAATGCTGCAAGGACATCCCCAAGCCCATCTTCCAGCGCTACGAATTCATCCGCATGCGTCTTGAGCACCCCGTGATCGTGTCCCTGTCGGACGCCATCTGCCCGAGCTGCCACATTGCCGTGCCGCCGCAGACCTTCAACGATCTGCTGCGCGGCGGCCAGATCCTGAGCTGCCCCAATTGCCAGCGCCTCATTGTCTGGCGCGACGACTACATTGCCGACGATCCCCAGGCCCAGGCCGAAGTGGCGGCCCAGAAGGAACAGGAAGCCAGCAAGCCCGTGCACAAGAAGACCTCCATGGGCCGCTCCGCCGCCCTTGAACGCGACTTCAAGGACGAGAAGGAAGACGTGGATTTCGGCAGCACCACGGGCGACGACTTTGACGAGCATCTGCACGACACAAGCATAGAGTCCGATCTGAGCAACATGAGCCGCATGGCCGACGTCTCGGATCTGGCCGATATGTCCGAAATGACCGGTCTGGCCGATCTGGGCGACGACAGCGAAGAGGCCGAACACGACAAGCGCGACTAGACGGACAGGGCCCCGTTTTCTGTCGTGACCATCTTTTTCTGTCCCCGGGTGCAGGGTGTCCCCCTGCTTCCCCGGGGACAGAGGACGTTCAGGGAGCCGGGCGGATCGCCGCTGCGCTCTTCCTGCACAGGCCCCCTGGGCCTGATGCAGAGAAGGCGGAGAGGAAAGTCCGGGCTCCACAGGGCAAGACGCCGGGTAACACCCGGGAGGGGCGACCCTCTGACAGCGCCACAGAAAGCAGACCGCCCTGCTTGCAGGGTAAGGGTGAAACGGTGGTGTAAGAGACCACCAGACACGCCAGTAATGACGTGTGCTCGGCATACCACGTCTGGAGCAAGACCAAGTAGGGGAGGCGGCTCGCCCGGCCCCATGCCTCCCGGGTCGGTTGCTTGAGGGTACGGGAGACCGTGCTCCTAGAGGAATGGCGGTCCCGCGCCTCCTGATCCGTCAGGCTGCGCGGACAGAACCCGGCTTACAGTCCGACTCTCTGAACGTCCTTTTTTTGCTGCAGGGCGTCTGTGTGCACCTTCAGGGAAAATCCCTCACAGTCACACAGGCGCCCCTTTTTGCACACAAAACACCCGCCCTTTCCTGCCTGGCTTCCCGGAAGCACAGGCAGGAGCACTGGAGGATCCCATGACACAGGAGCCCCTTTCTGCCAGCCAGGCCGAGCTCACGCCCGAACAGCCGTCTGCCCCTGTCGCGCAGTGCACGGACATGCCCTATACCCTGGACACGGCGCCCTGGCTCATCCTGCTGGCCGCCGGACAGGGCACGCGCCTGGCTGCGGCCGCGGGCTGTCCCAAGCAGTTTCTGACCGTGGACTCCGTGCCCCTCTTCTGGCTCAGCGTGCGCACCTGCAGCCGGGTGGCCCGGCTGGGCGGCGTGGTCTTTGTCTTTCCCAAGGACACTTTCGAATCCAGCAGGGATCTGGTCAGGGAACTGGACAGACTGGAGCCCTGCGGCCTCAACATGGCCTTTGCCGTGGGCGGAGCCAGACGCCAGGACAGCGTGGCCAGCGGCCTTGCCGTCGTGCCGCAGTCGGCCAGATTCGTACTCGTGCACGATGCGGCCCGGCCCTTCTTCAGCCCAGGGCTTGTCAATGCCCTGCTCGATCGCCTGGAAGCGGGCGCACAGGCTGTCATCCCCGGCCTTGCGGTCACGGACACCATCAAGGTGGTGAACAAAGCGGGCCTTGTCTGCGCCACCCCGGACCGCAGTACCCTCAGGGCCGTGCAGACGCCCCAGGGCTTCAGCCGCAGGGCGCTTGCCGAGGCGCACCGTACTCTCAACACACCGGAGAACACGGTCACCGACGATGCCAGCCTCATGGAAGAAGCCGGCCATGAGGTGCTGGTCATTGACGGCGAAGCCGGCAACATCAAGATTACCAACCCTGAGGATCTGCAGCTTCTGAAAAAAAAGGCAGAGACCGGAGCAGAAGACGGTTCTTCCTGCACGAAGCAGGCTGCTCCTGACCAGACTGTCCCAGGCCAAGCTGTTTCAGGCCAGGCTGGCGAAAACGGCAGCCCTGCCGCCCCTGACAACCCGGACACAACAGGCTGCCTTGTTCCCTGCACGGGCTTTGGCTACGACGTGCACCGCTACGGAGGGGATCGTCCGCTGGTGCTGGCCGGTGTGCCCATTCCCTGCGACTTTCAGGTCAGGGCCCATTCCGACGGCGACGTGCTCCTCCATGCCCTCATGGATGCCCTGCTGGGCCTCTTTGGCCAGGGCGACATTGGCATGCTCTTTCCGGACAATGATCCAAGGTACGATGGCGCAGACTCTGCCCAGCTGCTGGCCGAGGTCCTGCAGCGCATGCGGCAGGCCCGGGTCCGCCTCACCCATGCCGATGTAACGGTGGTGGCCCAGAAGCCGCGCCTCTCGCCCCACAAGAAGGCCATGCAGGAGAGCCTGTGCCGGCTGCTGGGCCTTGGCCCCGAACACGTCAATGTGAAGGCCACCACCGAAGAGGGCCTGGGCTTTACGGGCGACCTCTCTGGGATCAAGGCCTATGCCACGGTGTGCGGCCTCAAAAGCGAGACCATCTGAAGGCATCCCCATTTCGAAGGGACATGAGCTTTCCGTGCACAAGGAGCCTGTGCCCAAAAAATGCAGCAAGGCGTCCCGGTACCCCATTGTCGGGTACCGGGACGCCTTTTTCTTGTGCTCTGTGTGCGCCTTTGCGCAAAATCGTGTCCCGCAGGCAGAAAGAGGCTCTACTTGATGCCCTTGGTCCTGGACCAGTAGAGAAAACCGTTGCGCAGGGCCCTGTCGCCGGGATGCCAGCAGTAGCGGCGGTCATTGCTGTTCACGCAGATGGCCTTGGTGGGCACGCCGCCAAAGTAGGGCACGCGAAAGACATAGGCTTCGTTGGCGCCCATTTCGCGCACAAGGCGCGGAGTGCCGGAGCGGATGAGCTCCTGGCCGTCGTAGTGCAGATCATAGACCTCCAGCACGGCATCGTGACGCAGGGGTAAAATGGCATAGGCGTCCTCGCCGGGCAGCTCGGGCTCCACATCGCCCACAAAGTTCACAAGGCCTAAGGAAAGCTGCATGGCCGGCAGTTCGGTCTCGCTGGCCAGACGGCGGACCAGGGCCACGGAGGGCGAAAATTTCTTGATGCGGTCGCTCTCGGCAATGACTTCCTCAAGGGAGGCGCCATCCTTGTCAGGACTGGCCTTGTCAGGACTGGCCTTGTCGGGACTGGCCGGGACCCTGGACTGAGCCTGCGCCTGGCCGGTCATGCCAGCAGGCCGGGCTGTCTGGGTCTGGGCCGCGTCCTTCGCCTTGTCCGCGCTGTCGGTGCCGTCTCCAGGCTGTGCGCTCCCGGTCTCCACTATTTCCCTGACAAGGAGCTCCGCGCTGCCAGGTGCTGCCTCGGCAGCCATTGTCTGTGCGGGAACAAGAAAGAGTGTCCCCAGAACAAGAAGTTGGGCAAGAGAAAGGGATGTGACTGTACGCACTGCTGCTGACCTCCGGAAACATTGTTCTCCTTGTACCACAGCTTGAAAATATGGAAAAGGCCAAATTTTTGAACCGCTTCCGCTCTCTCGCCCCCGTGAAGGTCCTCTGCGCCCCTTGACAGGAAGGGCTTTTCGCCAATAAATGAATGAACATTCATTCATTAAAAAGGGAGGAACAGGCATGGTCATGCGCGAGGAACGCCGTCAGGAGACCAGGGAGCGGCTCTTGCAGGCTGCAGCCCGGGCCTTTGCCCGCAGGGGCTACAGCAACTGCACCGTGGCCGACATCAGCCGCGAAGCCGGCATGAGTCAGGGGGCCCTCTATGTGCACTTCCGCGACAAGGAAGAGCTCTTCCTCACCATGATAGCAAGGGAGCACGGCCAGGGCGCGGACAAGGCCCGCGAAGCCCTGGCAAAAGCCCCGTACCTGCAGGGCATTTTCTCCATTCTCGAAAGCTGCATCCGCGATGTGGGCTTTCCGGTGGACCATGCCCTGTGGACGGACATCCTGGCCGTGGCCGCCCGCGACGAGGCCGTCAGGAAGGCCTTCATGGAAAGCGATGCCCTGATGCGGGCCGTGTTCTGCGAACTGTTGCACAAGGCGGCCGCAGCCGGGGAAATTGCCTCCGATCTCGACATCGAGGCCGTGGCTCTGTGGCTCTATGCCCTGGTGGACGGCCTCATTGCCCGCACGGCCATTGACGCTGACTTTAACTTTGCCCGCTTTGCGCCGGTCTTTGTCCGCCTGGTCCGCAATGCCCTGCGGCCTGCCGTGCCTGCCGGAGCAGACGAGAGCCCTGCGCGCTGAGGCAGAGCAGCAGGGCACAGGCCATGCCCAGCTTGATCTGATCTGTCCCGGCCTGACCTCGCTGTGCCCCTTCCCCGTTTTTGTTTTCCCGCTTGTTTCATTGTCCAGAGAGGGTGTTCCCATGTCCGAACCCAGGCCAAAGACCCTGCGCCTGCTCTTTCCCCAGTGGCAGGGCGGCTATGACGAAACAGAGTACCCCGGCCAGATCTATGCCTTTGGCGCCCGCCTGCTGGCCTTTCTTGCCCCTGAAAGCCCGGCGCCCGCCATCGAGGTGCCCGTGCCGGCCTGGCACGAGGGGACCGACGCGCCAGAAGAAGGCGGCGTCTTTTTCCGCTCTGCCCTGCTGGCCCAGGCCCGGGCAGCCGCAAAAATCCTGCAGGAGCACAGGCCGGATCGCGTCCTCACCTTTGGCGGCGACTGCCTGGTCAGCCAGTCGCCCCTGGCCTATCTCAACGAGCGTTACGAGGGCCGGCTGGGCGTGCTCTGGATAGACGCCCACCCGGACATCACCACGCCGGCAGACTTCAATCACGCCCATGCCATGGTGCTCGGCAATCTCCTGGGGTACGGCGAGCCCGGCCTGGCGAACCTTGTGAAGAAGCCCCTGAGTCCCTCACAGATAACCTATGTGGGCGTGGACAGCATGTTCGGCCACGAGAGCGCCTTTCTGGCCGAACACGGCCTCAACCGCATAGAAAGCACAGCCGTGCGTGCGGATTCCGGTCCTGTTCTTGAGTGGATCGAGAAGAGCGGCTTTGAGCAGGTCTTCATCCACCTGGACATCGACGTGCTTGATCCGGCCTTCTTCCGCTCCCAGCTCTTTGCCAACCCGGACGTGGACGAATACATCGAATCCGAGCACGGCAAGCTGCGCCTGCACGAAGTGGCCCGCCTGCTTCAGGACGTGGACAGGGCCACCACAGTGGCGGGCATGAGCATTGCCGAATACATGCCCTGGGATGCCCTGAACCTCAAAAAGATGCTGGCCTCCCTCTCCTTCATGCACTAGTGTCTAATTACAAAAATCCATCATGCTACATACGTCTGAAAATACAGTGA
This sequence comes from Candidatus Desulfovibrio intestinipullorum, assembly GCA_019113165.1. Classification (GTDB taxonomy): domain Bacteria; phylum Desulfobacterota; class Desulfovibrionia; order Desulfovibrionales; family Desulfovibrionaceae; genus Desulfovibrio; species Desulfovibrio intestinipullorum. The sequence goes on along the minus strand of DXHV01000010.1, from coordinate 9,632 downwards.
TTTTCGATCGATAGCAGTATGTGGACTAATAAAATTAAACACTAGGAGAACAAAAGTTCCTGCGCTCAAAAGGAGGCCTCCTGCCCGTTCTTTTTCCTCTTTTTGCTGTACTGTATTTTTGTACCAGCATGCCGGATATCAGCCGGAGGACACAGGGCAGCCGATCGGGCCTCTTTCCGGACAGGGAATCCAGGGACAAAAATTCCTGAACGAGTGAAAGGCAGGACAACACAGGGCCAAACGACACAGGGGCAGGAAGCGTTCCATGATGGTGCGCTTCCTGCCCCCTGTCTGTCCTGCCCCCGGCAGGATCAGGATGCGGCCCAGGGTTTTGGGCCGGGCCGAATCGGGCCGATTATTCGCCGTGGTGCACGTGCTGACGGATGGCGTCGCCGTACTTCTTCGTGAGTTCCTCCAGGGCCAGGGCGGCGGCACTCTGCTCGGCCTTCTTGCAGCTTGTGCCTTCGGCCGTGCAGCGGCTGCCGTCGGGCAGATGGACTTCCACCGTGAACTGGCGGGCATGGCTCGGGCCCGAGGCCGAGACCTGGGTGTAGACAGGCCTGTCGCCATTGAAGAGGTGCTGCACACATTCCTGCAGATAGGTCTTGTGGTCCAGCTCCTTGCGCCCTTCGTCCGGGCTTTCCGGCCAGATCTGCCGGAACACGCAGGAGACGGTATGCTGGGCAGCGGCAAAGCCGCCGTCCTCGTACACGGCTGCCAGCACGGCCTCGAAGACGTCGCTGAGCACGGAGTCGCGCTTGCGGCCGCCCTGGCTTTCCTCGCCGCGGCCCAGGAGCAGCAGCCGGTCCAGGCCTATCTCGCGGGCCCTGTTGGCAAAGCTGCCCGTATTGACCAGGGCAGAGCGCAGTCTGGTCAGGTCCCCTTCTCTGGTGTTGGGAAAACGCCTGTACAGCTCCCAGGAGACGCACAGTTCAAGCACAGCATCGCCAAGGAATTCCTGGCGCTCGTTGTGCGCGGCGCCAAGGCCGAATTCATTGGCATAGGAGGAGTGCGTCAGTGCCCGTTCGAGCAGAGCCCTGTTCTGGAAGTGGTAGTCCAGGGTCTGTTCCAGGCGGAGCACATCCGCATCAGGGATATGTGGAGAGGTCTTCATGCTGAACACCATATCCTATTTGTGTCCAAAAGCAAGAGAGAAAGGACAATTTTTTCTTGTCTGCCATCCGGGCTGCCCAGCACTGCATAAATACTCATCATGATGTTGAAATACTGCAGTTTTCCTGAAATACAGAGCCCTGCATATTCTCTTTTTCACTCTTGCAGAAGAATTTTCTCACACAGTCATCTTATTCAATCTTCTTCCCTCGTTACAACAAGTTACACAGAGGAAGTTCTGCCAGCAGCAGCTGTTCTGCACAGAAGGGGCAAAAGCCTGTGTCGCCCGGGCCCTTTCGAGGGGCAGAAAGCGGCATCCGGGCACATCTTTTCCGCACCCTGTCCCCTGTCTCCGTGCAGAATTTTCTTGACAAGACCGGCACCTTGTGACTAGGCATCTGCCCGCACCCTGTCCGCAGGGGAATCTTCCTCAAGGAGTAAAACGCTATGGCAGCCTATGACATCAGAATGGTCAAGCTTGTTTCTGGAGAAATTGTTCTCGGCAAGTACGATGCCGAAAAGGACGTGCTCAATGCCGTCGTCCAGCTGCAGAATGTTCCCACCCAGCAGGGCATGCAGATGCTGCTGACCCCCTACGGCTTCCCCTTTGAAAATACCTTTGATGCCACCATTGAGGGCCGCTTCATCATGTACCGCTTCTCCGAGACGGCCAAGGAGCTACAGGACAAGTACATCGAAGTGACCACCAACCTCTCCGTGAGCAGCGGCCTCGGCAAGATCCACTTCGGCGGCGGTTCCACCACCTCCGGTTCCGGCCTCATCCACTAGCAGAAAAACTGCTGTTCCGGGCAGGCTCCTGCCCTGGCACTGTGTCTTTCTGCAGGGTTCCCCGCACAGGCCCAACCTTAAACAGAGTTCTGCCTCTGCGGGGATCCGGATCCTCCCTGCTTCCTTTCCGATTTTCTTCTTCACGATTTTCCCCGATTCTCTCGTCCCGCTCTCCTGCAACTCGCTCTCTTCCGCACCCGCCAGGCCAGGCCCTCTTCGCTTCGCTTCCATCTGCCCGGCCGTCAGGGTGTTCCCCAAGGGTCATTCATGCGCTCTCTTCTCCCCTTCCTGCAGCAGCCAAGCCGCTATCTCGGCATTGAACAGGGTTCTGTGCACAAGGATCTCGCAACCGTCCACCTGCACTGCGTCCTGTGCTTTCCGGATCTCTACGAAGTGGGCATGTCGCACCTGGGCCAGAAAATTCTCTACGGCCTTGTCAACGATCGCCCTGGCTGGTGGGCAGAGCGCTGCTACGAGCCCGATGCCGCAGCCTGCGAGCTGCTTCGTTCCACAGGAACCCTGCTGGCCTCCCTCGAGTCCGACACGCCCCTGAACCGCACAGCCTGCCTGGGTTTTTCCATCACCCACGAGATGTGCTACACGGACGTGCTCAACATGCTGGACCTGGGCGGCATTCCCCTGCACACCAGGGATCGCTCCGAGGACCTGTGCGCCTGTCCCCTGATCGTGGCAGGCGGCGGTGCCGCCTTGAGCTGCGAGCCCATGGCGCCCTTCCTGGACTGCATTGTCCTTGGCGACGGCGAAGAGACCTTCATGGATCTCCTTGAGGCCCTGGAAGAGGCCAGGGCAAAGGGCACGCCGCGATCGGCCTTTTTGCGCGCCATCTGCCGCATTCCCGGCATCTACGTGCCTTCCCTCTTTGCCGAGCAGGCCGACGGCTCCTGCACGCCCCTCATCCCTGAGGCCGCGCACCCCACCCGCCGCATTGTGGCCGATCTCGAGACCACCTACTCGCCCGCACGCCAGGTCGTGCCCCTGGCCACGGTCCACAACCGCCTCTCCCTGGAAATTGCCCGCGGCTGCACCAGGGGCTGCCGCTTCTGCAACGCGGGCTTTGTGTACCGGCCTTCCCGCGAGCGCAGCGTGGAAACCGTGACCTCCATTCTCAATGCCTGCCTGGAAGAGACGGGCTTTGACGAGATAAGCTTCCTCGCTTTGAGCTGCGGCGACTACTCGGCCCTCAAGCATCTGTGCGCCGCCACCCTGGACCGCTGCGCCAGCGAACAGATTTCCCTTTCCCTGCCCTCCCTGCGCGTGGGCTCCATTGACGACGACATCATGGCGCGCATGTCCGAGCTGCGCCGCACAGGCGTGACCCTGGCGCCGGAGGCCGGCAGCCAGCGCCTGCGCGATGTCATCAACAAGGGCATTACCGAGGAGCAGCTCATCACCCATGTGCAGAAACTCCTGGAATACGGCTGGCGCCAGGTCAAGCTCTACTTCATGATTGGCCTGCCCACGGAAACGGACGAGGATCTGCTGGCCATCGTGGATCTGTGCCGCAAGGTGCGCGAAGCCGGAGGCCCCGGGCGTCCCAAGCTTGCGGTCACTGCAGCCCTCTCGCCCTTTGTGCCCAAGCCCTTCACCCCCTTCCAGTGGGAAGATCAGATAAGCCTGCCCGAGATCGACCGCAGGGTGCACATTGTCCTTGAACAGTTCAAGAAGATACGCGGCCTGACCCTGCGCTGGCACGAACCGAAGGTGAGCCACCTGGAGGGCATCCTCTCCCGTGCCGGCCGCAGCATGGCGCCTGTCGTGGAGACGGCCTTTCGCAAGGGCGCCATCCTCACGGGCTGGAAGGAGCATTTTCGCCTGGAGCCCTGGCTGGAGGCCCTGACAGAGCACGGCTTTGATCCGCAGGCCTGCATCAGGGGCCAGTCCCCGGACGCGCCCCTGCCCTGGTCGCACATCGAATGCGGGGTGAGCCAGGACTTCCTTCTGAAGGAACGCCAGCGGGCCTACGAGGGCAGGGTCACCGAAGACTGCCGCTACCATGCCTGCCGCAACTGCGGCGCCTGCGACCGCAAGGCCGGCCCCACCACCCTGGCCCATACCGAAGGAGCCACGGTGTCCAACCGCCTGGTCTACCCCGAACGCGATCAGGTACCCAATCAGCCGGCCAGGGACGAGAACGGCCGCCTGATCCTGCGCGACATCTCGCCAAAGCCCCCGAAGCTTGACCCGGCCCTGGCCCACAGGGCCATGACCGTGCGCGTGTGGCACGAAAAGAAGGACGAAAGCAGCTGGATTTCGCAGCTGGAGCTGCAGGCCGTGCTGGACCGCACTCTGCGCAGGGCGGCCATTCCCATGGCCTTTTCCCAGGGCTTTCATCCCCTGCCCCTCATGAGCTTTGGCCGGGCCCTGCCCGTGGGCATGGCAAGCCTCTGCGAGTGGTTCTCCCTCACCCTGCGCGAGCCCCTGAGCGAACAGGACCTCCTTGCCCGCCTCAATGCCTGCCTGCCAAAAGGGCTGCACGCCTATGAAAGCGAAGAGGTCGCTTTCAAGGAAAGGGCCCTGATCTCCGAGGAAGAAGCCTTCACTGTGCACATCCCCAAAGAGCTTGAAGCCGATCTTGCCCGTGTCTGCCAGGACTTTCTGGACAAGGATGAACTTCTGTGGACCAGAATGACCAAGAAGGGCGAGCGCACCCAGGACGTGCGCGCCCTGGTCCGGAACCTGCGTCCCATCGACCAGGGGCTGGAACTTGTCTGCACCTGGAAAGACGCCTATCTTTCGCCTGTCCACATCTGTCAGGCCCTCCTCGATCCCCTGTGGCAGAGGGAGGAGCCCCTGGCACCCTATCTGCACATTGTCAAGACAAGCCAGCTCATGCCGGGCGGTCTTTTGTAAGGAGGACCCCTGTGGGACGAGAACATACTGATACCTGGTTCTTCTTTGGCGACTCCATCACCCTTGGTGTCAATGACACCGAACAGCCCGGAGGCTTTGTCTCCAGGCTGGCCCTGCTCGGGGCCGCAAGCGGCGCCTACAGCCTTCCGCCGGCCACCTTCTACAACCTGGGTGCTCGCAGGCAGACCTTAAGCCAGATAGAGGCCCGCTTCGAGCAGGAATACACGGCCCGCCTCATGCCGGGCATCCGCTCGCGCCTGGCTTTCTGCACGGGCACGGTGGACCTTGCGGGCGGCGCTGATCCCGTGCGCCTGAGCCGCGATGTGCTGCGCCTGGTGGCCAGGGCCCGGGAAATTGCCCCGACGCTCTTCATCTGCCCCTTCCCGGTAAAGAACGAGACCGTGAGCGCGGCCATTGCCACCTACGGCCTGCTGGCCGAACAAGCCTGCAGCAGCGTCAATGTGCCCTGCATCAATCTCTACCAGCAGCTGCAAAAGGACGGCTTTGTCTCCCTGCTGACCGATGCCGTGCACCCCGGGCCTGCAGGCAATGCCCTCATTGCCCGCCTGCTGCTCGACCATCCTGCCATAAAAACCTTCCTGACCGTGGACGACTGATCCCCTCGATGCAGAGGGTCGTCCCTCCACGCTCAGCAAGCTCCCATATTCCCCAAACCTCCATTCTAGGCCGCTTTCGGCCGGGTACATTACAATGAGCATACAAAGCCTCTCAGCGGAAGATCTGAACAAGCCTGTCGATCTGCGGACCCTGACCATGGAAGAACTCCTGCGCGTCTGGGAACAGTCCCAGCGTCTGTCCCTGATGCTGCAGCAGTCCTTTCTGCCGGGTTTGCAGCTGCATTCCGCCACTGAGGACATGATTATAGCCGAGCTCCTGCGTCGCGAGACCGTGCGCAGGCAGGGCGGATCGCCGTCTGCCGCAGCCCTTGTCCGCGACATGCCCCTGCAGGCGCCCAAGCTGTCCTGATCCCGGATCAGGGCCAGCCCGAAAAATCAGGAAAGGGCCTGCCGACAGCCAGCGATGGTGTCGGCAGGCCCTTTTGTCGTCCTTTCCGGCAGGAAGGGCAGGACTCGGTCCCCCGGACAGGGTGATCCGGACATGGTGGTCTGGCCCGGAGCCCGCGAAAGCCCGGCAGAAAACCGAAGACAGGCCGATGGAAAGCCGGCAGCAAGCCGGTGGCGGAGATCGGCTCAGGAGAGCTTCTGTGCGGCCAGGCTGGCCATGAAGGCACGGACCTGGTCGTCGACCAGGACATCCCTGGGGCGTATGGGCGCGCCCAGGGTAATGCCCTCAAGGCTTGTGCAGCGGCTCAAGGCCACATAGGTCTGGCCGTGGGCAAAGGCGCCCCGGCCGAGATCAATGTGCACCCGCTCAAAGGTCTGGCCCTGGCTTTTGTGAATGGTGATGGCCCAGGCGGGCTTCAGGGGATACTGGATGAAGGATCCCTTCACCTGGCCTGCAATCCTGCCGCTTGCGGGATCAAAGCTGTACTCAATGGCCTCCCACACGACCCGCTCAAGGATGCAGAGACTGCCCTGGATGCGCACGGCTATTTCCCTGTCGCTCAGCTTCTCGACGACACCCAGGCTGCCGTTCACCCAGCGCTGCCCGGGATCGTTGCGCAGCATCATAACCTGCGCGCCGACCCTGAGGGTGAGCCTGTACTCGGTCGGGTAGTACTTTTCCTCGAAGTCGCCCTCAATGTCCGCCTCGTAGACGTGCTCGGGCGTAGTCAGTGCGGCCATGCGCGCCGCATTGATCTGATCGGCCAGGCTGTTGGTGGCACAGATGGACATGACCAGGCTCTCGGAAGAGGCCGGCGAACCGGGACCGGCAAGGGATGCGGCAGAGGGTGCGCCGCAGGGCCTGCTGCCAGGGACGCTGCCATGGGCACTGCTGCTCACGACACGGCTGTTGAGCAGGACCAGCTCCCTGGCCGTGCAGGTTTTCTCGCGGATGCTGTTCAGAAGATCGATGAAGAGCCGGTCCTTCTGCCTGAAAATGTGCTGCAGCTCCACGCAGACAAAGGACCTGGCAGCAAAGGAACGGGCATTGAAAAAATAGGGGCCGCCGTAGGTTGCGGCAAAGTAGTGCTCAAGGTCCCTGCCGGCCACCACCGGCGGCAGCTGGAAGAGATCGCCAAAGAAGACCATCTGCAGGCCGCCAAAGGGCGCATCGCAGTTGCGGTTGAGGCGCAGGGAATAGTCCATGGCGTCCAGCACGTCGGCCCGCACCATGCTCACCTCGTCCACAATGACCATGTCCAGGCTGCCCGCAATGCGGCGCAGCCTGGACGAGGGATGCACGTCCCGCTCCAGATCGTTGAGCAGGCGGATGGGCAGGCGAAAGAAGGAGTGAATGGTCTGTGCACCAATGGTGACGGCGGCAATGCCCGTGGGAGCCAGCAGCACGATGTTCTTGGCCGTCCTGCGCCTGAAGTAGGTGAGCAGGGTGGACTTGCCCGTGCCGGCCCTGCCGGTGATGAAGACATTGTGTCTCGTGTGCTCGAGCAGATCGAAGACCCGGGCAAATTCTTCGGTCAGCGTAAAATTCTCCGGCAGCTGCAGGGTGGCGCCCAGGCCCTGTTCCGTACGCCCGGCTGGAACGCTGCTGTGCCCTGGCCCGGCTGTCGCAGCCCCGCCTGTCGCGTCCTGCCTTGTCCCCCTGCCTGTCTCCGGCCTCGCGGCCTTCTGCACGTCCTGTCCCATGGCCTGCCTGGCCTTCTTCAGGTCCTGCCTCGTGTTCTGCTTTGTGTTCTGCTTCGTGTTCCAGCCCATATCCCCTGCTTTCGCCTCCCTGACAAACGCTTGTCCCCCTTGTCTATCGTGCCAGACCTGTTTCTGTCCATGCGTCTTTTTGCGGATTTTTGTCTCCTGCCGCACAGCGGCCAGGCCCTGGCAGGAAGCGGTCTGCGTACCCGGGGCACCCGGCACACCCGAAGCGATCAGATGAGCCCCAGGCATGATCCCGCCGCCCGGGGATATTCGGCTGCAGGAAGTTCGGCAGCAGGAGGGCGCAGACGGCTTGCCTTTTTTTCAAGAGGTGTTATTTTTAAAATAACAATAACACAGACAATGCCCCTGTGGCGTCTCGAACGCCCTGCCTGACGCAGCCTCCCTGCAGGCAGCGTCAGGGAGCACTCAGAAACATCTTCCCCCAAGCGAGGAACCATATGGAGACAGCAACTTCCCAGGACCAGGTGCTGACCCGGGCAGCCCAGGTCATCCAGTCCGCCTCTGCCCTGCTCATCGGCGCCAGCAACGGTCTCTCCATTGCCGAGGGCTACAACATCTTTGCCGACAATGCCCTCTTTCAGGAGCAGTTTGGCGAGTTCAGAACGCAGTACGGTTTTCGTTCCGTCCTGCAGGGCTGCTTTTTCGAGTATCCCGACCCGCAGGAGCGCAGGCGCTTTTTCGAGCATCTGGTGCAACTGTGGATCACGGACTACACGCCTGGCCCTGTCATGCAGGCCCTGCGCAGCCTTGTGGGCAGCAGGGAGCATTTCATCGTGACCTCCAATGCGGACCGGCATCTGCAAAAGGCCGGCTTTGCCGAGGAGAATGTCTTCGAGATTGAGGGCAACTTCGAGACCATGATGAATCATACCAGTGCCGAAAACAGGACCATGGAGCTTGCCCGCTTCATCAACAGGCACAGCGACAGCAACCTGGTCTTCCTGGAGCTTGGCGTTGGCAGCGGCAACCCGTTCATCAAGGAGCCCTTTATGAACCTGTGCGCCACCCTGCCGAACTCCTTCTATCTTTCCTTCAACCTGCCCCAGGAGATCTTCCTGCCCCACAGCATTGCGGATCGTTCCCTGGCCGTGACCGGCGACCTGGCCCAAACACTCAGGGCGCTGAACGCCCTGTGCCCGGCGTGAAAAAGCCCCTGTCCCCGGGGGAAGGCTGCGCCATCTGGTGCAGCCTTCCCTGCCGGTCTGCTCAGTTCCTGTCCGGCCCCAGATTGCGCACGCCCCGGTAGCCGCCATCCACGCCGTGGGGACTCAGGACAAGCTGCCAGAGCTGTATGTCCCTGGCCCTGAAGGCGCCGGCGCAGCTCAGAAGGTAGTAGCGGTACATGCGCCGCACTTCCTCGTGGCAGGTGAAGCCGCCCTCCTTGAGGCCCTTCTCGAAGCGCTCGTACCAGGCCATGAGGGTCCTGTCGTAGTCGGCTCCGAAGTTGTGCCAGTCTTCCAGCACAAAGAGGCCGGAAAAGGCCTTGCTCAGGCTCACCGGCGCCGGCAGCATGCCATTGGGGAAGATGTACTTGTTGATCCAGGGGTCGGCCCCGGACTTCTGGTAGTTGGCGCCAATGGTGTGCAGCAGGAAGAGGCCGTCCTTTTTGAGCAGGCTGCGCACCTTCTGCATGTAGGTGGCGTAATTCTTGCGGCCCACGTGCTCGAACATGCCCACCGAGACAATGCGATCATAGCTTCCGGTCAGGTTTCTGTAGTCGTCGCACAGCCAGTGGATGGCCTGCTCAGGATCGTGCTCCTTCGCATAGCGTATCTGCTCGCTGGCCACGCTGATGCCGGTCACGTCCGCCTGATAGTGCTCGTGCATGTAGCGGCACAGACCGCCCCAGCCGCAGCCTATGTCCAGCACCTTCATGCCGGGCTGCAGATCGAGCTTGCGGCAGATGAGCTCCATCTTGGCGGTCTGGGCTTCCTCCAGGGTGGAGGCGTGCCGCCAGTAGCCGCAGCTGTAGTTCATCAAAAATCGGCGCGGATACCCCCAGGGTCACCTGGGGGAGGAAGCGCCGCCTCCGTATCGTACTTCGGTTAAAAAGGTTGTGCGTCGTTCCAGGAGACGCAGTTTTCTGCAGTGGATACTCTTTGA
>DXHV01000087.1 GCA_019113165.1 Candidatus Desulfovibrio intestinipullorum | reverse complement strand
GGGACAGGCCCTGTTCTTCCTATCGTCCGGTCTTCCGCTCTCCCGGGTCCGTTTTTTGTTCTGTGCCTGTGGTGCCGGCAGATGGGGAAGGGCAGGAGGCCGGAATGTCTGTGTTTTTTGCCTTCGGACAGGCTCAATGCCTGTCTCATGGCGTCAGGAATTGAGCAAAATCAGATCTCCACGCGTCCAGGCCGCCTCGGCAGCCACTGTGTGCCTTTCCTGCCCGGGAGCTGTTCCAGAGCGCAAGTGGGGCTGATGGCAGGGTACTACATTGAAAAAATTGTTCTTTTGCTGAAAAACTGGTCTTGTAGATCTGAATTTGCATAAGTTCTGATGCAGGCTGGTTTTGGAGCGTGTCCGGTGCCAGCCCGCTCAGGCCAGTCCGCTCGGGACAGGCCCTGGTCGTCCGGGCGTCCGGGCACATTGTGCGTTGTGCCAGTGACGCCTGCACACAGAAAAAAAAGGGCAGGGAGCCTGGCAAAACGACTGACACTCCCTGCCCCTGGCAGCCCTTGCAACCGAATAGTTTTTTCAGCAGTCCCGGCGCTTTGTGGCCGAGAGGGCAAACATGGGCACAGGATTCCAGGTGGCATCCCGCACGGCAAAGATGCGGGCACTCAAGTCTGTATCGCAGTGGCAGTGCTCAAAGCCCAGTTCCTGCAGGATCTGCCTGTCCCACTCTGGTCGCCTGAGCGAAGAGAGGGGCAGCTTTTTGCGGATGTTTTCGCCTTCCTGCAGGACGTCCCGGGCCAGATCCCTGTGGGCGTGCGCCTCCCTGTCGTCCCCAAGGCGTGTGAAGTCCGTGGATCCGTAGTCGGCATCAAAGTTGATGAGCACGCCGCCGGGTCTCAGGACGCGCTGCCATTCGGCATAGGCAGCCGCGGGATGGAGCAGGGTCCATGTCACATTGCGAGCGAGCACGCAGTCAAAGGATCCCTCTGCGTAGGCGAGCCTGTCCGCCTCCATCTGCCGAAACTCGATGGCGCACCCTTCCTGGGCGGCAAGAGCGGCTGCCTGTTCCAGCATGGGCTGCGAGCTGTCCACGGCCGACACCTGCGCCTTGTGCCGGGCCAGCAATATGGCCAGAAAGCCTGCCCCTGTGCCCACGTCCAGCACGCGCAGAGGCCTGTCCTGTTCAGGCAGAAGCGGAGCAATCTCGGCCCACCAGAGCGCCTGCTTGTCGCTGTGCAGCTCCTGCCTGCGCACGGAGCCAAAGCCTTCGGCCCGAAGATTCCAGTAGCTCTGTATGCGCCGGGCAAGAGGGCTTGAGCCTGCAGGGGAAGCAGACGGGTACGAAGACGGGGCCAGAGGTCTGGACGGAGACGGGAAGGGGATGGTGAAAGAGGACGGAAGGGTCAGGACGTCTGTCTGCATGGGGGTACCGTTCTGTGTCATGCGTGCAGCCGGGAGAACCGGCTGCACCATGAGAGGGAGAATGAGAAGGAGAGGGACAGGGAGAACCCTGGGATGATCAGGAAGAATGGTCAGGAACAAGGTGTCTGGCCAGGGAGGCCGCAGGACGGCCTGGCGGACAGGCCGACAGAAAGGTCGGCAGACGGCCACGGGAGGCGCCTGCCGGAAGAGACTGCGGAGATTTCCGGTGCCCCGTCTGCCTCGAAGCCGGACCTGAACTCCAGGGCTGCCTGCAGCAGGCTGGCCAGCTGCGGGGAGGGACTGCGGCCAAGATCCCTGGTGTCCACAAGGTCTGTGACGTGCCCGTCCTGCAGCACCATGATGCGGTCGCAGACAAGGGTGGCCAGCTGCACGTCATGGGTGATGAAGAGGCAGGCCGCCTGGTGGCAGAGCCGGCGCACAAGCAGGGCCATCTCGACTTGCGTGCCCGCGTCCAGGGCATTGAGGGCCTCGTCAAAGACGAGCAGATCTGGCCTGGTGACAAGGGCGCGGGCCAGGCATACCCTCTGCAGCTGGCCTCCGCTCAGCTGATGGGGCAGGCGGGCTGCCAAATGGCTTGCAAGGCCCACCTCGGCAAGACAGGCCGCAACGTCTGCCGCACCGGCCTTCCTGCCGGCAGCACAAAAGCCTTCGGCAAGGATCCCGGCAACCGTACAGCCCGGGTGCACGGAGGTGGTGTAGTCCTGAAAGACCACGGACATCCTGCCTGGATGACTTTTTCGCCACCGGGCGACGGGCTGCCCGTCCAGCTCTATGGAGCCACAGTCCGGTTTGTCCAGACCCAGGATGAGCCGGGCCAGCGTTGTCTTGCCGCTGCCGCTCGGACCCAGCAGTCCCAGGATGGAGCCCCTGGCAAGGTCGAAGGTGATGTCGTGCAGGATGGGCCTGCGCCTGTTCCGGCAAAGGAGGCCCTTCCCCGGGATTGGGAAGGATATGCCGACAGCGCTCAGTCTGAGCAGGGGCTGCACGGCAGCCGGATCGGAAACTGGTCCTGAAGCGGGAGCGGGAACGGACGTGGGGGCTGTGGCGGCAGCCCCCGTCTCCCGGGACCCGGTACCGGCCCGCCGGTCGGAAAAGTCGGGCCAGTCGGGAACATCGGGAACATCGGGACGATCATCGTGCAGGGCCCGGGCATGGGGCCTGCTCAGAAGGAGCCTTGTGCGCACCATGTGCCGCGTGGACTCCTGTTCCGGTGCCTGGAAAAGACGGCTGGCAGGCCCCTCTTCCACACAGCGTCCGTCCTGCAGGACGAGCACCCGGTCTGCCAGGGTCTGCAGCACGCCGAGATCGTGGGAGACAAGGATGAGGCCCATGTTCCTGCGCCGCAGGACGTCAAGGCGCTGCAGCACGAGCGACTGGCTCACGGCGTCCAGGGCCGTGGTGGGCTCGTCGGCGACCACGAGGCGCGCCTTAAGGGTGCAGCACAGGGCAATCATGCAGCGCTGCAGCATGCCGCCGGAAAGCTGATGGGGATATGCCGAAAAAACGGATCCCGGCAGGTCCACTTCAGCCAAAGCCTCCTCGATACGCTCCCTGGCCGCTTGTCTGGTGAGGCCGCAGCGCTCGCGCACAAGGCGGCTCATCTGGGTGCCCAAGGTTGCCAGCGGATCAAAGGCCGTCTGGCCGTGCTGGGTGATGAAGGCGATTCCTGTGCCTCTCAGGGCGCGCACCTTCTCCGCACGGGCCTTTGCATGGGCCTTGTCTGCCGGAGAGGCCAGCATGCTGCAGCTCTCGAAGAAGACCTTCCCTGTGGCCTCAAGACCATGCGGCACAAGACCCAGGATGGCCCGGCACAACAGGGTCTTGCCGCTGCCGCTCGCACCGGCAATGCCCAGGCACTGCCCCCTTGCAAGGGAAAGGTTGATGTTCGAGAGCAGAGGATCGTTCTCTTTTGTGCGCAGGCAGAGATCCTGCACCTGCAGGAGCGCTTCGTTCCTGTGCAGGAGGCAGGCTTCGCCTTCTGTTCCGGCTGCCGGCACTGTTCTGAAGACGTTCACAGTCCGGCCCTCCCGGCATTGTGTCCGGAGGCCGGCCCAGGATCCCGGTCGGGATCCTGACGGGGATCCAGGCAGTCGCGCAGGGCGTCGCCCAGAAAGCTGCAGGCTGCCACAACGACCAGGAGCATGATCCCCGGCGGCAGCATCTGCCAGGGAGCCACGGCAAGGACGCTGCGGGCCTCGCTGAGCATCATGCCCCATTCGGGCGTGGGCGGCTGCACGCCAAGGCCCAGAAAGGAGAGCCCCGAGATGAGCAGGATGACGGCGCCCGTGTCCAGGGTGGCCAGCACGCAGAGCTCGCCGGCCACGGACGGGAGCAGATGCCGGCGCACAAGATGCCAGGTGCCAAGGCCTGCCACGCGGGCCCAGAGGACGCTGTTGCGGTCCGCGTACTGCCGCGCCATGGTGGCAATCATGCGCGTGTACCAGGGCCACTTGGCCAGCAGGCAGGCAAGGAGGATGTTCCCGGCGCCCGGGCCCAGCATGCCCACCACGGCCAGGATGAGCACCGAGCTCGGGAAGGCGAGCATGATGTCGCACAGGCGCAGGATGAGAGCTCCAGGCAGGCCCCGCACAAGGCCGGCCGTGAGGCCGAGCAGGGTGGCCAGGACAAGGGTGGGCAGCATGATGGCCAGGGCCAGGAAGAGGGTGGTGCGCACGCCAAAGAGGAGGCGGGAGAAGAGATCCCGGCCCAGGTGATCCGTGCCAAGCCAGTGCTCTGCCGAGCAGCCCGCAAACTTGTGCGCCGCGTCCACGGCCAGGGGATCGTGGGGCGCAATCAGAGGGGCCAGCAGGCCGGCCGCCAGGAGGAGGACAAGGATCATGAGGCTGACAAGCCCCAGGGGATCCTTGCAGAGACGGGCAGGGATCGTCATGCCATACGCCTCCCGTCCCCGGATCCCTTCAGAATCCGCGGATCCAGGAGCGCTGCCAGAAGGTCGGCTGCCAGGTTGCAGAGGATGAAGAGCACGGCTAGGAAGAGGACACAGGCCTGGATGACAGGGAAGTCGCGGCTGAAGATGGCCGTAACGCAGAGGCGCCCCAGCCCTGGCCAGGCAAAGAGGCACTCCACCACAAAGCTTCCGGCCATCATCCTGGGCAGACTCATGCCAAGGCCTGCCAGGGTGGGCTGCAGGGCATTGCGCAGCATGGAGCAGAGAAGGCCTGTCCTGCTGCGGCCGAGGGCGCGGGCATAGAGCACAAAGTGCTCCTCCCTGACCTGCAGGAGGCCTGCCCGCAGCAGGCGCACGTAGGTGGCCACATAGGGCAGGGCCAGGGTGCAGGCCGGCAAGAACACGGAAGCCGGCTTCTCCATGCCGCCCATGGGCAGAAGGTTCCAGTGCACGGCAAAGAGCCAGATGAGCAGCAGGCCGGCCCAGAAGGGCGGCAGGGCAGAGCCCAGGAAGGCCAGGCCGCGCACCAGGACATCCGGCCAGCGGCCGGCCCGGAAGGCAGCCAGCAGGGCAGCGGGAAGGGCAGTGACAAGGAGCAGGGCAAAGGCGCAGAGCGCCAGGGCAAGGGTGGCCGGCAGGGCCTGGGCCATGTCCTCCAGCACAGGCCGGCCGGTGACGAAGCTTGTGCCCAGATCGCCCTGCAGGACTGCCCAAAGCCAGGTCAGGTAGCGCTGCCAGAAGGGGTCATCCAGGCCCAGCTGTGCCCTGGTCTCGGCCAGGACGTCCGGCGTGGGCGTGATGTCGTTGAGGCGCAGGGCCACCTCGGCCGGATCGCCCGGACTCATCTGGATGAGCACAAAGGAGAGGAGGGAGGCAGCCGCAAGCAGGGGCACCACCAGTGCCGCCCTCATGAGTGCGTAGCGGGCCAGACTCATTGCGCGGCGGATTCCTTGCCGGGCGCAGCAAAGCGCATTTTTTCAAAGGGAATTTCGTACTGGGAGCACCCGAAGGTCACGCCTGTCAGGGCTTTCCTGTAGACGGCCCTGGTCCGTGAGTAGGAGAGGGGCAGGTAGACCGCCTCCTCGTGCACATAGGTGAGCACCTCCCTGTACAGGGCAGCGCGCCTCTTTTCGTCCTGCTCGGCCATGAGCTCGGTGATGGTGGCATCGAGCCAGGCCTTGCGTTTCAGGCCTGTCTGTGCCTGATAGTCGCCGTGGGCCGGAAGGCGCCAGGAAGAGAGGTAGGACTGTGGGTCGTAGGGGGCGCCCCAGGAAAGGGCGTACTGCATCTGGAAGCGGCCGGTCTTCTGACGGTCAAGGAAGGCCTGCTTTTCCTCGCCGCAGAGCTCCAGTTCCACGCCGATCCTTTTCAGATCGGCCTGAATGTATTCGCCAATGGTGCGCTCAAGGGCATTGTCGGCATTGTAGGAGAGGACCAGGTGCGCTTTTTTGCCTGCCTTTTCGCGCAGGCCGTCGGAGCCCGGCAGCCAGCCTGCGGCGTCCAGAAGCGCTGCCGCCTTTTGGGGGTCATGCGACCTTGGCGCAAGGTTCAGGTCGCAGTAGGGCACGGACGGTGAGAGGAGCGTGTCGGCCACGGTCTCCGTTGCGTTGAGCACATGCTGCACAATGCCCTCCCTGTTGATGGCGTGCTGCAGGGCCAGGCGCACCTCGCGCTCCCGCGTGAAGTCCGCGTTCGAGTTGAGGAGCAGGGCCCTGGAGGCAATGGGCCTGCTCTGGGCCGTGGAGAGGCGCCTGTCCTTCTGCAGGACCGCAAAGGTGTCCAGGTTGAACATGTCGCCGTCCGCACCAAGGACCAGATCCGCATCCCCTTTTTGCAGGGCAAAGACCAGGGACTGATGATCGGGCACAACCTTCCAGCGCAGGCGCTCGAAGGCCGGCTTGTGCCCCCAGTAGCGGGGATTGGCACGAAAGAGGGCGTACTGATGGCGCCTGTGCTCTTCCAGAATCCAGGGCCCTGTGCCGATGCAGCCGTTCAGGCCGTTCCTGCTTGTGCCGTTCACAAGACAGGCAGGCGCCACAAAGCGAAAGGGCCGTACCAGCCCAAGCTCGATGAGGGCGGGGTAGTAGGGGGTCCTGAGCCGGAGACGGTAGGTATGGGCATCCACGACCTCGTGACCCTCTATGACACGGACGAGGGCCAGCCAGGCATGACGGGCGCGGTTGGCCAGGACGGCTTCCATGTTCAGGCGCACCACCTCGGCCGTGAAGGGCGTGCCGTCGGAAAAGGTGACATCCTCGCGCAGGTAAAAGGTATAGACCCTGCCGTCCGGGGAAATGTCCCAGCTTCTGGCAAGACAGGGCCGGACGCCTTCCTCGGTGTTCACCACCAGGGACTCGAAGACCATGGCCTGGGCGGCCATTTCGCCGCCGTAGAGATGGGGATTGATGTCGCGGATGTCCTTGGTGCTGGCATAGACCAGTTCCCGGCCTGCGGCCTCCCGGGCCGGATTCGTGCCGGCAGAGGCTGTCTCGGACTGGCGATCATTGCAGCCTGCGAGCAGCAGGCAGGCAAGGAGAAGAACAAGGAGGTGCGGCATGGCGGAACCTGTGACGGACTGGGATGACGGACTGGAGTGACGTGGAGTGACGGACCGGGGGCAGGGATATTCGTGTTACGATTCTAAAAATCGTGTTACGCGTTGTAGCACACCTTTTCCCGGCTGACCAGTCCCTTTCGTGAACTGGTGCACCGTTGCCCGGGCAGGCCCTGGCAATGGTCCGGAAAGAGAGGGGATCCCGGACCGCAGGTCCGAAATCCCCTCCTTGCGGCACGCCCGCAAAAACAGGTCCCATTTTCCTGTGCGGCCGTCAGGTCAGGGGCCGCACAAGAGGAGCAGACGATCAAAAGGATCAGACGATCAGAGGATCAGGTGCTCCGTCTTGCACCAGAAGCAGCGCAGGGGCGTGTTCAGGTTCCTGGCCTCCACGTTGTCCATGAGCAGTTTCGTGTCCATGGTCCGGCTGAAGGAGGCCAGCAGGTCTTCGGCCCCTGGTTCGCCGAAGAAGCGGGCCCGATCCAGACAGAAGAAGGCGAGCAGGGGCAGGCAGGGCGCGAGGGACGGTTTCGGGGGCCGGGTCTTGCGCCTGGACATGCTGGTGAGATGGACCAGGCAGGTCTCTGCGCCCCTGACAAGCACCGGGCTGGCCGTCCTGTCGCCCCAGGCGTTTATCCTGTCCTTGTCCCTGTCCCTGAGCCCGCTCTGTGCGTCGTCCAGGCTCTCTGTCGCGAGCCGCACGAGTTCCCGGCCCGCGTAGAGGAAGGTCCCGGCATCGGCCGTGGCCTGGGCCAGGCACAGGGCGTCGGCAAGCATGGCGCCTGCCTCGTTGGCCTCCAGACCGGCCTCCGGGTCGTCCAGTCTGGCACCCTGCCGGACAAGAACCTCCAGTCGGAAGACGGCATTGCAGGCCTGGCACAGGCAGTCCTGATCCTGGCGGCCGCACCAGTCGAAGAGCTCCTCCCGGGTAGCGCTGAGCAGGCGGGTTGTGCTCGTCAGCCGCTCCCCGCTGCTCATATTGAGCAGGCCGTGCACGGCCAGGGCCCTGGGCACAAGCAGCTGGCAGCCCATGGCCACCCAGTCTGTTCCCTGATACGGACCAGCCTTGCAGCCGTAGAGCCCGCGGCCGGTGATGTCGGCAAGAAGGCTCAGGGCGGGCACAAAGTGCGCCTGTGCGGATCGGGCAAGGAGGGCGAGAGCCCTGTCCGCATCCCTGATTCGGCCGCCAAAGCCGTGCAGACAGAGGAGGCCTTCCATATAGCTTGTGTACCGCTCTTCGGGAACGAGAAAGTCGTCCATGGCGTTGAACCAGTTGTCCTGCCATGAGGTGCCTTCGTTGCAGACAATGCCCTGCCAGAGGTAGCCTGTGAGCAGCTCCGGGGTCTCGACGCCAAGGAGAGCGAGCTGCTCCAGCCTCTCCGTGTCGGGCTCGCGCAGATTGTCCTTGCCGCTGTGGGGCAGCATGGCCAGAAGCGTTGTGACGTCGAGCGCATCCTGCGTGCCGGGTTCTGCCTCCTGCCGGCAGCGGCGCAGATCCTCTATGGCCTGCTGCTGCCGGTCGGACCCGTAGTCGTCCAGGGCAACAAGGCAGCGCAGGCGGATCAGCTCCGGTTGGTGGTGAAGCAGATCGCGTGCTTCACTGATGACTTCATAAGGGCTCATCTCGGGCTGAAAGGGCGCAAAGACGTCGAAGTACAGGTTCCAGAGCATGCAGGCGATTGGCTCGCCCGCAGCCTGCTCCGCATAGCGGGCCGCGAGGGCCATGGTGTCATCTGCCATGGGGAGGTTCCAGAAGCCCGGGCGTTTTTGCAGATGCAGAAAGAGTTCGTGCAGGCACGTCCAGCTGCCCTTTCTGGCATGCTCAAGGAGCGCGTCCCAGAGCTTTTGTTCTTCTGCGGCAGAGGCAGGAAGCCAGAACCCTCTGCGCAGTTCCCGGGACAGGACGCCCGTGCAGGCCACGAGGCCCTGCTCCATGCCTTTGACCGAGCTAACTCGCCTGCGCATGCCCCATTCGTAAGAGTGGGGTAAGCAGGCGCCCTGCTGCCTGTTTCTGGTCCCATGGCTGATGAGCTGATGCGATTTTTGCATCCGATCACAGGGGGATAAAGT
>DXHV01000086.1 GCA_019113165.1 Candidatus Desulfovibrio intestinipullorum | reverse complement strand
TACACGTAGCGGTAGACTCGCATGGAATGCCGATCAGATTCTTGATAACAGCCGGAAATCAGGCTGATTGTACCCAGGGAATTCCGCTGTTGGAAGACCTTGCCCTCCAGTATGTCCTGGCTGACAAGGGGTACGACACGGATGCCATTGTTGAATACGTGCTCAGTCAAAACGCAATCCCGGTTATACCTCCCAGGAGCAACCGTAAAGAACAAAGAGATTATGACAAATATCTCTATAAGTTACGCCACATGGTGGAAAACTATTTTCAAAAAGCTAAAAGATGGCGTGGCCTTGCAACACGATATGTGAAGACCACGCTGTCATTCGCCTCTTATTTTAATATTTTCAATACGTTAATGTGGGCAAAGGTCGTGTAGGGGTGCACCTTCTGGAACACTCCCATGAATTTGTCAACACGACCTAGGCCCTGCACACCCTGGCATCAGGGAACAGTTGTTTTTCCCCTGTCCGTTCCGGGATATGTTCCGGCGGGCAGGGTTTTTTTTGCGTTCGGAGAGGGGCAGGCTCCGGCCTCTGGAGAATCAGCGCCTGAGGACGAGCTCTCAGGATCTGCCCTGGTTCTGTTCCGGATATTCCCTGTCTCCACTGCCAGGGCGCTCCCGGAACAAGGTCCTGCCGGCAGCTTGCCAGAAATTTTTTTCAAAAAAATTTTTCAATGCATCGTGATCGTCTTTGGGAAGAAATTGTCTGACATATTGAGCTGCATTTGTGAAGAGTGCTCGATATACTGACTAGATTCAAAAAATTTTACTGTACAGACGGAACTTGCAGAGTTTTGAAAAATTTTGTAGAGGCTCTTTTGAAAAATGGAAAACTTCTGAAGACTCCTGCAATCCGGAAAATGAATTGAAAATTTCTGGATTGTTCAGAGGGGCCCTGCGCAGGATGTTGAGCCGTATGCCCGGATAAGGCGCAGTATTCTGAGCAGAGCAAAAAGGCGGCCGTACAGGATGACAGCCCTGGAACAAACGCTCTCCCAACTGCCTCCAGGAAGGGCATGAGGCCGCGAGCCCCGGAACAGAGGGCCCCTGCGCAGGATGTTGAGCCGTATGCCCGGATAAGGCGCAGTATCCTGCCACTCACTTGTTGCAAAAAGTCAGAGCTTCTGGCTCTACACCCCTGTCCGCTTCTTCAGCCTGCTCTGGCGGACAGGGGTTTTTTGTTTTGTGCGGCCGGCAACTGTCAGGCAACTGCCCGCGGCCTGTCCGGACAAAAGCGTCTCAGTTCTTGTCCCAGGCCTCGCCTATGGCCGTGGCCAGACCGCCCAGGGAGGTTTCCTTGTAGGTTGCCTGCAGATCAATGCCCGTGCGGTACATGACGTCTATGATCTTGTCGAGGGAGACCACGCGCTGGCGGCCGTCCTCCAGGCGCGAGAGCTGGGCGCAGTTGACGGCACGCTCTGCGGCCACGCCGTTGCGCTCTATGCAGGGGATCTGCACAAGACCGCCCACGGGATCGCAGGTCAGGCCCAGGTTGTGTTCCATGCCTATTTCCGCGGCCACCTCCACCTGCTTCACGTTGCCGCCCGTGACGGCGCAGTAGGCACCGGCTGCCATGGAGCAGGCCACGCCCACTTCGCCCTGGCAGCCCACCTCGGCACCGGAAATGGAGGCATTGAGCTTGTAAAAAAGGCCTATGGCCCCTGCAGTATAGAGGAAGTCCCGCTGGCCCTGTTCCGTGGCATGGGGGTAGAAGTTGGTGTAGTACATGAGCACGGCCGGAACAACGCCTGCTGCCCCGCTGGTGGGCGCCGTGACAATGCGGCCGCCCGAGGCATTTTCCTCGGCTACGGCAAAGGCATAGAGCATGGGCCACAGGCTCAGATCCCTGCGGCCCGTGGCCTGCAGGGCACTTATCTTGCGCAGCAGGTTGGGAGCCCTGCGGCGCACCCCGTAGCCGCCGGGCAGGATGCCGTCCGTGCAGCAGCCCCGTTCCACGGCCTCGCGCATGGTCGTGATAATGGCTTCCATGCGCTGATCCACCTCGGATCCCGAGCGCCAGAAGGTTTCATTGGCATGCACAATCTCGGCTATGGTCTTGCCTTCCCTGCGGCAGAGGGCAAAGAGTTCCGCGGCCGTGGCATAGGGGTAGGGCGGATCGGGATAGGCGGTCTCCGGCTTGTCGAAGTCCTCTTCGGTGCGGATGAAGCCGCCGCCTGTGGAATAGTAGGTCCGGGCCAGCAGGACGACTCCGCTGGCATCAAGGGCCGTGAGTGTCAGGGCATTGGAGTGCCGCGGCAGAAAGAGGCCCTTGTGCAGGACAACATCCCGCCCAAAGCAGAAGCTCGTGCGTTTTGAGCCGGCAAGCAACAGGTCCTCGTCGGCCTGCAGGGCCCTGGTCCGCTGGCTCAGGTGGTCTGGATCCACACTGGAGGGTTCCTGGCCCTCAAGGCCGTTCAGAAGGGCGCCTATGGTCCCGTGGCCTTCGCCTGTGAGTGCCAGGGATCCGTACAGTTCCACCTGCACCCTGGTCACGGCAGGAAGAAGACCGTCGCGAACCAGCTGCTCCGCAAAGGCCCGGCCTGCCAGCATGGGGCCGACGGTGTGGGAACTCGATGGACCGATTCCTATCTTGAAGAGATCAAAGACGCTGAGCATGGGCCCTCCATGGGGAACTGTCTGCCTAGCCTGCTCTTTTTGTGTCCGGCCAAGAGGGACACCGCATGAAGCCTGGCCTTTTGTCAGCGCAGGGTGATGCGCTGGCGACGGCTGCGGCCAATCCCCAGGTGCAGGGCATGCCACAGGGTCAGCGGCCTGTAGACGGAAATCATGAGCATGCTGAAGATGATGATGGTCTGCATGACGGCCTGCCAGAAGCTTTCCGGCAAAAGACAGGAGCGGATGAAGCGCAGAATCGGTGCCAGGCCGTAGGGTTCGCAGAAGGCTATGAGTTCGCCGCCCCAGGGGCCCCAGAAGAGCGTGCCCCAGAAGGCCGCACTCAGGGCAACGAGCCATTTGTAGCCTATCCAGAAGAAGTGCACGAACCCAATCGAGGTGAAGAGCGAGTAGAACAGGCCTGTGAGAATGCAGCCGACAAGGCCGGGAATGACCACCCAGGTGTCGAGGAAGCGCAGGCTGAAGGCCACGGCATGGGCGGTGGTCTCGTCCAGGTCGCCCGTGAGGCGCAGATAGCTTAAGGCCTGCATGGAAAAGGCCCCGCCGGCCCAGACCGTGGCAAAGAGCAGATGGATGGCCTTGGTGGTCTTGATGACGATATTTTCCCGGGCACTGATGCCCCGGCCCGTCGTGCCGTAATGGCGGACCTGATCGTTCAGACGAGGTATGAGTTTCACGATGGCGTCCTTCCTTGAGCAGGCTTGCCTGGTATGCTGTCCTGGTTGCTTGCCCTGTCTTTGCAGTGCAGAGTCCCTGTGCCCTGCAGTCCCTTATGCAGGATACGACTTGTGCCATGCGACCTGAAGCCTTCCTGCAGGACAGTCCTGTTTTTCCCCAACCTGTTCCCTCGGTCAAGAGGCAGGAGGTCCCTGTCCCTCCTGCAAGGCGCATGCTCAACGGGCTGTCCTGGCCCGCAGCATTTTCTGGGTAAGTGTGGTGGGGCTGGCAGAGAGCGGATCCTCGGGCCAGGGATGGCGCGGGTAGCGGCCCCGCATTTCCGCCCGCACCTGCGGGTAGACCTCGTGCCAGAAATAGTCGGGATCCCTGGTCATGGCCAGGACCTTGCCCCCAGGCGAGAGCAAGTGCAGGGTCAGGGGCACGGTGCCTGCAATCAGTGGCGCTGTCCGCAGGCCAAAACATTCCTGCAGCTTCACCTCCACATGGGGCTGCTCCCCGTCGTAGTGCACGGGATGGGCCTTGCCGCAGGGCGACGTCCACTGCGCCGGGGCAAGATCCTCCAGTCTGGACAGGCAGGACCAGGGCACAAGGTTTTTGAGGCTCGCAAGGAGTGCTGCGGGCGTGATGTCGGCCGTGCGCGTGCGGGAGCCCAGAGCTGCGGGCAGCCACTCGGCAGCTCTGGCCTTCAGGGTTTCTGTATCAAGATGGGGCCAGGGATCGCCAAGGGTGCGGGCCAGAAAGCGCACCCGCGCAAGCCAGTGCTCCGTCTCCGCACTCCAGGGCAGGGGCGCCAGATTCCTGGCCACAAGAGTGTCGCAGAGAAGTTCCGTGCACTCCTCGGGGGTGGGCTCCACGCGCTGCGCGTCGAGCTCCAGACTGTCCAGCAGGGTGACACGCCTGGCCTGCACGGCCCCTGCGGCATCCACTTCCAGCAGGCGCCGTTCCACAAGGCGGTCGCCAAGACAGGCGCGCACCTCGCCTGCGGCCACGGGCGCGCAGAGCAGGGCTGTGGCATAGGCGGCCTCGCCCGCAGTGCGGCGCGCAGAGCCTGGCAGGGACAGATCAAGAGCCAGGACAAAGTCCGCCTGGGCCATCTCCGCGGGCAGGAGCACGCCGCTGCCCGAGCGCAACAGGCCTGGCACAAGCCCTTTGTCCGTGCGGGGCGTCCTGTCCCCCTTCCTGACCATGACCAGGCGATCGGAAAAACCAGGCAGCAGGAGACGGCCGGCCAGCAGGGGATCGGCCTGCAGATCGCGCAGGCTGGCAGCAATACGGTCGTCCAGAGCCTGGCCGGAACGATGCCTGGACTGCCTGGATCGGGCCCGTGAGTCCTGTCCGTTCGCCGGTACGTTCTCCGTCTCGTCGTCTGTTCCACTGGCAGGAAGGCGCCGCCAGAAGAGTTCGGCTGTCGCCAGGAGATCGACCCGTGCCGGGTCGGATCGGGCGGCAGTTCCCCTAGCAAGCAGGTGGGCGAGACAGGCCGTGAGGGAGGCCGTACCAGCGTCTGTCCCAAGCCTGCTGCGCACCTGTTCGTCCTCCCACAGGGCACAGAGCAGGGCAGCCGTAAAGGCCGCATCCCCTGCGGCAAGCAGCACGCAGGCCGAGCGGGCCTGCAGGCCTAGGCGTCCGGCTTGTCGTCCGAGTCTTGTTATCCCGTTCTGCGCATCGAGCAGGCCCAGTTCTCTGAGCACGGCCTGTGCCCTGGCAAAGGCACCTTCCGGCGGCTGAGTCACAAAGGGCAGATCCCTTGGCTGTTCCTGGACCAGGGCCAGATCCAGGGCCAGGCCCGTGAGATCGGCCTCCAGGATTTCCGGACGGGCATGGGCCGGCAGGGTCTCTTCCTGTTCCCTGCTCCACAGGCGCACACAGAGACCGCTCTCTGTTCTGCCTGCGCGGCCCGCACGCTGTCTGGCCGAGGAGCGGGGGATTTTTTGGAAGACCAGGCGGGTGGCGCCCCGGCCTGGATCAAAATAAGGGCGCTTTTGCCAGCCCGAGTCCACGACAATGCGTATGCCTTCTATGGTCAGGGATGTTTCGGCAATGTCCGTGGCCAGCACGACTTTGCGAGAGCTTGGCGGGGCAGGCTCAAGGGCCTGCTGCTGTTCGCGGGCCGTGAGACGGCCGTAGAGGGGATAGAGCAGGCAGTCTTTGGGAAGGCTCTGGGTCAGGAGCTCGGCCGTGCGCCGAATTTCCCGGGCTCCGGGCAGAAAGGCCAGGAGGCTGCCTTGCGAGGAAGAAAGCTGCTCCAGGATGACCCTGGCCATGTGTCCTGGCAGGCGCAGGATTTCCTCGCCAGGGGCGGCCTGCAGGGGACGGTGGACAATGTCCACGGGAAAGCCTGGACTGGTGGAGACAAGGACGGGCGCCTCGGGCAGAAGGGCACGCAGGGCCTCGGTGTCCAGGGTGGCCGAGAGAATGCCGATGCGCAAATCGGGTCTGAGCAGGCGCTGGCTGTGCAGGGCCAGCGCAAGGCCTGTGTCCGAGGTGAGGTGGCGCTCGTGGAATTCGTCAAAGAGCACGCAGCCTGTGCCGGCAAGCTCCACATCCTCGCTGACCATGCGGGTGAAGACGCCCTCGGTCACCACCACAAGGCGTGTGTCACGGGAGAGGCGCTGTTCCCTGCGCATGACAAGGCCCACCAGCTCGCCGACCTTTGTGCCTGTCAGGCGGGCAAGGTAGTCGGCCAGCAGGCGCGCTGCCAGCCGCCTGGGCTCCAGCAGAAGGATGCGGCCCGGGCAGCAGCCCAGCGCCCACAAAGGCACCCTGGTACTCTTGCCGGTGCCGGGCGGTGCCTCCAGCAGAAGGACGGGACTGCTCTTAAGATGCATGCACAGGCTTTCGTGCAGGCTGTCTATGGGGAGAGGGGGCAGGGGCGGCAGGGACTGGGAGGAGAGAAGCTTGGACATGGAGGATCGTTTGACTGTGCAGGGGATCGCGCCGTGCCAGGCGGGCAGGGCAGTCCGGGAAGCCCGGGCCGGATCTGGCTTTTTCGGCAAATCATGCGTACAAGGATGGCTGGAAAGGCACGCTGTGCCTGGCATGGAATAAGGGACAGGGAGTATTGAGAGAAGGAGGCACAGGGACCTTGCCGGACGAGCCCGTCATCATAGGAAAGGACACATCGCTCAGGGCAGTTTTTGCCCAGATAGAGAAGGTGGCGCCCACGGAGAGCACCGTGCTTGTGACCGGAGAGACGGGCACGGGCAAGGAGATGGTCGTCCGTGCCCTGCATGCCCGCAGCCAGCGCTGCAGCGGTCCCTTTGTGCCCGTGAACTGCGGAGCCATTCCCCATGATCTCATAGAGTCCGAGCTCTTCGGCCACGAGCGGGGCGCCTTTACCGGCGCCATGCACGCACGGCCCGGCCGTTTCGAGGTGGCCGACCGGGGCACGCTCTTTCTGGACGAAGTGGGCGAAATGGAACTCTCGCTCCAGGTCAAGATCCTGCGGGCCCTGCAGGAGCGGGTCATTGAGCGCGTGGGCGGCACCCAGCCACGCAGGGTCAACGTTCGCGTCATTGCCGCCACCAACAGGAACCTTGAAGAGGAAGTGACCCGCAAGACCTTTCGCGAGGACCTTTACTACAGGCTCAGCGTCATTCCCATCCATCTGCCGCCTCTGCGCAATCGCGGCAGCGACATCCTGGAGCTGGCCCGCTACTTCCTCGGAACCTACTGCAGCCAGAACAGCCGCGAGTCCCTGACCCTGTCGGACGGCGCAGCCCGCATGCTGCTGGACTATCCCTGGCCCGGCAATGTGCGCGAGCTGGAAAATTTCATGAACCGCCTGAGCATCCTGGCCGAAGGCCCCCGAATCGAGCCAGCGGACCTGCCGGAGAAGATACACCGGGCCCTGCACTCCGGCCAGGCAGGCGATGCCGCCGCACGAACCCGGCAGGCCCTGGCAGATGCCGGAAGTGCAGGCAGTGGTGCAGGGCCTCTTGCCGCCTCGGCTGCTTCAGGCGGGCAGGACTTTGTCTGGCCGAAGCTCGAGGATCTGGCCAGGCTTGGCATGACGCTCAAGGATTTTCTTGGCTGCATGGAGCACAATCTTCTGCTGGAGGCCCTGGACCGCTATGAGGGCAGCCATCAGCAGGCTGCCGACTGTCTGGGCATCAAGCGAACCACCCTTATTGAAAAGCTCAAGCGCAAGGGGCTCCTCAAGGCCTGACGGCCCGTGAGCGCCGGCCCCTTATGCCCTGATGTCTGTGGAGTATGCACAATGCGAAACCATTCCCTTCCCTTTGTGACCGCGCCTGTCTGTCTCGTCCTGTGCCTCGCCCTGGGCCTGCTTGCAGGCTGCATGGCAGGCCAGCAGCGCGGTGTGTCAGGAGCAGCCTATGTGTCGACCTCCAGGCCTGCCATCATGGTGCAGGCCAGGGATCTTGAGCTGCGCACGGCCGGCCGCGGCACGGGCATGCTGCTGAACGCCAGCATGACCGGCGGTCTCAGCCCCACGGTGCGCACTGTGGTCTACGGCAGCACGGCCAAAGCCCCCATGGCCATCATCGCCCACGCGGAACTGCCCAATGACTGGTGGATCTGGACCACGGTCCTGCCCAGGGTAGGCGCCATCCACGAGGGGACGGAACTCATTGATGGTGTGGCCTTCATGGCCTTCACCTACCTTGTGCCGCGCAGGACGGACCCCTATGCCGGCATCGTGGGCGATCCCGTGGGTGCTCCGGAGGAAGGCGAGCCTCAGGCCTACTGGCTTGCCCGCTACTTTGGCGTGCGCACCAATTTCAACCGCGACAAGATCATCCTGGAATACCGCGAGCCTGCCCCGCAGGGCCTGGTCAGCCTGGACACCATCCCCTTTGGCATGACGGACAGTCTGGCCGCCTTCGAGGACAGGGCCAGAAAGGCCTTCAGCCTCTCGTCGCCGGCCGAAGCCAGGGAGCCCGTGCGTGACGGCTATCCTGAGGGGGTGCGCTGGCAGTACATGCGCGACGCCTTCCTTGGCGATGTCATGTATCAGGAACCCGTGAGCCGCTTCAACTAGCAGGAACGGTCAGGACGCATTGTCGCCCGGGGTCTGGTCACCCTGGCCCTGGGCCTGATCCTTGTCATGACCGGCATTCTTGTCCGGGAACAGGGCGCCAAGGCTCCCCTTGAAGATGAGCTTAGTGGCCGTCTCGTCGGCCAGATCGGCCACGTCCATGAATTTTTCCAGCAGATTGAGCAGGTAGAAGCGGTCGTGTTCGCAGCCGTCGCGGAAATCCTGTTCCATGGCGCCGGACTGCATGTAGGTGGCAAATTCGTCCAGATCCTGTTCTGTGAGCATAGGATGGTCCCTTGAAGATTCTTGCTTTTGACATAGGCGGCACCAATTGCCGCATGGGCCTGGCCAGGGTGGAGGACGGCGTCCTGCGCCTTGAACGGCAGGCGCAGGTGCCGACCGGCTCCGTGCATACGGCCAGGGAGCTGTATTGTGCAGCACAAAACCAGTGGGGGCAAGAGATGCAGGACGCAGCCGCCTGCGGTCTTGCCGTGGCAGGCCCCGTGTCCCCTGAAGGAGCCAGGCTCTCCAACGCGGATCTTGTCATCGATCGCAAGGAACTTGAAGACTGCCTGGCCCTGCCCGTGAACCTGTGCAACGACTTTGCCGCCGTGGCCTATGCCCTAGAGACAGAGGCAGGCCGGGGCGCCGAGCACTGTCACGGGGGCTGCGCCGATGCAAGCCGTGTCAGGGCCGTGGTGGGCGCGGGCACGGGCTTTGGCTGCGGCCTGCTGCTGCCCTCCGGAGAATATGTGCCCTCGGAAGGCGGCCACATGACCCTTTCCTTTGAGCCGGAGGAAGAGGCCTTTGCCGCCTTTTTGCGGGAAATGCTGCACTGGCCTCTGCTCACGGCCGACAATGTCCTCTCCGGACGGGGCCTGGAAGCCCTGGTCCTCCATGTCACGGGCAGGACCTGCACGGCCAGGGAAGCTGGCGAGCGCTACCTGCAGGACACGGACAATGATGTGGCCCGGATCTACACCCGCCTCTTTGCCAGAACCTGCCGCAACTGGGCCCTGGCCACCCTGTGTCTGGGCGGGCTGTGGATTGCCGGAAGCCTTGCCATGTGCAACAGGCAGATTGTGCGCTCTGAGCTCTTTGCCAGGGAGTTTGTGCAGGGCACGCACGTGAACCTGCTGGCGCGTGTGCCGGTCTGCCTTTTCAGCGAGCCGGCCTATGGCCTGTGGGGGGCTGCCAGGGCCGGACAGCGGGGTCTGGACGAAAAGCGCGCACGGTAACCATCTGTCAGAACTAAAATATTGAGAGAGCCGTATATCCATATATAAGGATATACGGCTTTCTTGATCTTTAGCAAGGACGCAAGGGACAGAGCCGCTCCGCGTGACCGCCTGAGCATGGCGCTGGGCACGGGGCAGTCAGCGGACTGTTTGGAAGCTTCCTGACAGTACGGACCTGGTGGAGCGGTCGCTGTCGGATACACTGGCAGGGGACGCCGTCAGCGTCCGTCCAAAGACTGTTCTGGGGGACTGTTCTGGGGACTGCTCCGGGGCTTGTTCTGGAGACTGTACCGGTGCCGTTCCGATGCGCCCTGCCCGATACTCAGGGTCTGTACGGACCGGACGTCCATCCCTTCGTCCCTGACGACAATGCTGGTCACCGGCAGAATCTGCCGGATCTTGCTGATACATTTGTTCAGACAGGCAGTGCGGGACTTTGTCCTGCTGCTGCGCTGCCTGCGACGCCTGGAACGACGTCCCTGATTGTCCCTGCCTGTTGCATTTTCCGCTGCGTACAGCTCTCTTCCTTTCGTGGAGGCGGAAAGCCTGATGGTTGTGGCCTCCTGGTCGATGACAAGAGTGACGGGCATCTGACGCTGGGCTGCGAGGCGAGCAGTCTTCCCGGCATCAGGACGAGGGGCCGGCCTGGCCCCAGGCGGCCAGGGAGGCGTGCAGATCCGGCGTGGGTCGCACGCAGAAGTCCTGGCCCAGGGCAAGATAGTAGACCGTGCCCGGATCGAGCTCCACCTCGGCCACCACCGGCACTGGTCCGGGATGCTGTTCGAGCAGCTGGCGCAGGGAGAGGATGTCGTCCCGGCCCAGGCGGCTTGCGGGCAGCTGGAAGTGCAGGGGGTGCAGGTCCGCCTGGCAGGCATCGGTGAGCAGGCTCGCTTCCGAGCCGATGAGCTTGAGCTCGCGGCTCTTCTGGCCGTCCTCGTCCTCGTCGTTGTCCGCATCGTCCTGCGCCCTGTCGATGCGGGCGGTGAGGTAGAGGGGCGCGTCCGTCTGCAGCAGTTCCTGCAGCTCCGGGGTATAGGACTTGGGGAAGAAGGTGACCTCGGCGTGGCCTGTCAGGTCTTCCACGGTCACGAAGGCCATGCGCTGGCCCTTGGCCTTGGTGACCACCTCGCGCACATTGGTGACCAGGACGGCCAGGGAGAGCTCCATGCCCGGAGGCAGATCCAGGGCACTTTCCAGGCTCGTGCAGCCAATGCGGCGGATTTCGCGCATGTAGTTCTGCAGGGGATGGGAGGTGAGGTAGAAGCCCAGGGTTTCCTTCTCGTAGCGCAGGATTTCCTCCTCCCCGAATTCCGGCAGGCTCGCGTCCTCGCAGTCTATGCCCACGCCGGGCAGCTTTTCGATCTTCTGGCTCCTGGGCATGAAGTCGAAGAGGGAGGGCATGCCCATGGTGGCGCTCTTCTGCTTGCGCTGTGCCCTGGCCAGGACGGCATCGAGGCTTGCCATGAGGGCCTGCCTGGTGGCGCCGAGATCGTCGCAGGCACCGCTCTTCACCAGGGCTTCGAGCACCCTCTTGGACACCTTGCGCAGGTTCACGCGCTCGCACATGTCCAGCATGGAGACATAGAGCCCGCCGGCCCGGCCGCGGATGATTTCCCGGGCCGCCTCGTCGCCCACGCCCTTGATGCCGCCCAGACCAAAGATGATCTTGTCGTCATGGACGGAGAAGGACATGGTGGAGTAGTTGACCGAGGGCGGCTGCACGGCCAGGCCCTGGTCCAGGCAGCAGGAGATGTACTTGAGGAGCTTGTCCTGGTTGCCCACTTCGCTGGAGAGCAGGGCGGCCATGAACTCGCAGGGATAGTGCACCTTGAGGTAGGCCGTATAGTAGGAGATCTGGGCGTAGGCGGCCGAGTGGGACTTGTTGAAGCCGTAGGCCGCGAACTTCTCCATGAGGTCGAAGATCTCGTTGGCCTTTTCGGCAGGGATATTGTTCTTTTCGGCTCCGTCCACAAAGGTGGCACGCTGCTTGGCCATTTCCTCGATCTTCTTCTTGCCCATGGCGCGGCGCAGAAGGTCTGCACCTCCCAGGGTGTACGAGGCAATGATCTGGGCAATCTGCATGACCTGTTCCTGATAGACAATGACCCCGTAGGTGTCCTTCAGGCAGGTTTCCAGGGAGGGATGCGGATAGGTGACCTTGAGTTCGCCGTGCTTTCTCTTGATGAATTCGTCCACCATGCCCGATCCCAAGGGGCCCGGGCGGTAGAGGGCCAGCATGGCGATGAGATCTTCGAAGCAGGAGGGCTTGAGCATGCGCAGGTACTGGCGCATGCCCGAGCTTTCCACCTGGAAGATGCCGTCTGTGTCGCCCCGGGAATAGAGATCGTAGGTGTCCGGATCCGTGAAGGGCAGGGTGTCCAGGTTGGGCACGTGATTTTTGCCCCTGGTATGGGCAATGTTGTCCAGGGCGTCCTGGATGATGGTCATGGTCCTGAGGCCCAGGAAGTCGAACTTCACAAGGCCGGCCTTTTCCACCATGGGGCCGTCGAACTGCGTGACCTGCTCGCCGTGCTTGCCCCTGAACAGGGGCACGTATTCGGTCATGGGCAGTTCCGAGACCACAAGGCCTGCGGCATGCATGCTCACCTGACGGGACAGGCCTTCCAGGCGCATGGAAATGTCCAGCACCTTGCGGATGCGCTCGTCGCTCTGGTAGCGCTTCTTCAGCTCCTCGTCGTTCTTGAGCACGTCCTGGATGTGGACCTTGGGATCGTTGGCCGGAATGAACTTGACGATGGCCGAGCGTTCCTGGAAGGGCATGCCAAGCACCCGGCCCACGTCATGAATGACAGCACGGGCCTTGAGCTTGCTGAAGGCGGCAATCTGGGAGACGGATTCCTCGCCGTAGATGTCGGTCATGTGGCGGATGACCCGTGAGCGTCTGCGTTCGCAGAAGTCCACGTCAATATCGGGGAGGGAGACGCGCTCTATGTTGAGGAAGCGTTCAAAGAGCAGATTGTAGGGCAAGGGATCCAGGTTGGTGATGCGCATGGACCAGGCAACCAGCGATCCTGCGGCCGAGCCTCGGCCAGGGCCCGTGGGCACCCCGTTGTTCTTGGCCCAGTTGATGAACTCCTGCACGATGAGGAAGTAGTCCGGAAAGCCCATCTGCAGGATGACGTCCATTTCGTACTTGAGACGCTTGCGGTACTTCTCCTTGTCCAGGCTTGCGCCGTCCGGGTGCTCGCGAAAGCGCCGCTCCAGGCCTTCCTCGGCCAGCCGGCAGAACTCGGACTCGATACTGGCGCCGACAGGCAGGGTGTACTGCGGGAAAAAGTGCTTGCCAAAGGGAATGGTGTGGTTGCAGTCCTCGGCTATGCGGGCTGCGTTCTCCAGTGCTTCGGGCGCAAAGGCAAACTCCTTTTCCATCTGCTCGGGCGACTTGTAATAGAGCTCCGTTGTGCGGAACTTGAAGCGCCTGGCATCGGCAATGGTGCTGCCCGTGCCAATGCAGAGCAGAATGTCGTGGGCTTCCACGTCGTCCGGGTTGAGGTAGTGGCAGTCATTGGTGGCCACCACGGGGATGCCCTCGCTTTCGCCGAGTTCCAGCAGGCCATCGTTGACAATGCGCTGCTCTTCAATGCCGTTGTGCTGCAGTTCCAGGTAGAAGTGGCCGGCAAAGAGCTTGCTGTAGTTCTGGACAAGCTCGCGGGCCGCGTCCCAGCGCCTGGAGAGGATGGCCTGAGGGATCTCGCCCTGCAGGCAGGCGGACAGGCAGACAAGGCCACGGGCATGGGAGGAGAGCACCTCCCAGTCCACCCTGGGCTTGTAGAAGAAGCCTTCCTGCCAGCCGGCGGAGACTATCTTGACCAGGTTGTGGTAGCCCTCGCTGTTGCGGGCGAGCAGGATGAGATGGTTGCGGCGTCTGGCTCCTTCGCTGGTCGTGTCGAAGCGGTTGCCGCAGACGTAGACCTCGCAGCCGAAGATGGGCTTGAGGCCGAATTCCTTGCAGGTCAGCTGGAACTGGGCTGCGCCGAACATGTTGCCATGGTCGGTGATGGCACAGGCGGACATGCCAAAATCCTTGGCCCTGGCACAGAGGTCCTTGAGACGGATGGCGCCGTCAAGCATGCTGTATTCGGTGTGGCAGTGAAGATGGACAAAGTCGGACATGGCGTGGTTCCCGTGTGCTTCCTTGGAAAGGGGACAGCCCCAAAGGCCGTCCCGTGCGTGAAGAAAAAAGGTGTTCGGACCCTATCATTGCCCAAGAAAAGGGGCTTGGCAAGGGAAAGCTTTACTCTGACAAGTTGCCGATATTTCAGATTCTTTTTATGCTTGCCGCAGACGGACAGGCCTGTTCTCTCAAGCCTGCAGGGTCCTTGCCCCCGTCAGCCCGGGGCAGGTCCGGGGGCGGATGGAGTCCCCTGCAGGAGGAAGAGGTCAGGGGAAGAAAAATGGCAAGCTGTCAGGATATTTGGAAAAATTTGCAATGAGCACAAAAAGTGCTTCCTGGCCTCTTTACAGCTTCAAAAGAAGAACTATTTTTCTTGCAAGCGAAAAGGAACAAAAACATGCAATCATCCACATAAAGATTGCATGCCTTGAACATTTTTTCATTTACAATATATCAAATAACTTTATTTTTACCTATATTGGAGAACAGTCATGGCCTATTTCATTCCAGTCAGAAAGAACATGCGCGACAATTATCATGGAGTTTCCCGTTTGCATGATGACATTGACCGCCTGTTTGGCGGAACAATGTTCCCTGGATCCTATCGTGCTGCCTGGCCCGAAAGAGTGACACCCGAAGCCGACTTCATGCCGCCCGTGGATGTGACGAGCAATGAAACGGCCTATACCATGCACATTGAACTGCCCGGCGTGGCCCCCGAGGATGTGAACATCCGGGTTGCCGAGAACGTGCTCACCGTTTCCGGCGAAAAGAAGGCCCAGTATGAGGAAACAGGCAAGCTGCACGTGCAGGAACGCACCTACGGCTCCTTTGCCCGCTCCATGAACCTGCCCGAGGACGCCGATCCCGAAAGCATCCGTGCCTTTGCCAAGGACGGCGTGCTCATGGTGGAAATCCCCCGCAGGAAGCCCGAGGCCGCCAGAACGCGCACCATCGAGGTACAGCGCGGATAAGGACGGCATGGTCCGGCCGGGCCGGACAGTGCAGACATTTTGCAGACAGGGGCAGGCTTGTGTTCTACAGGGCCTGCCTCTTTGTTTTTTTTTCTTTCCGGCAAAAAAAGAACACGTAAAAAAAAGAAGAAAAAGCATCTTTACAGGATGCAGAATGTGCTTATCTTTCCTTGTGAAAAGAAGGAATGTCTGGAGAAGAACCACTTCTCCCCCCAGATGAAAGCCTTCAAGATTGCCTGTTTGCAAGACAGATTTCTTTTGGAGGACAGAATTATGAGTATGTTTTTTGACAGAACAAATCTTCCCACAGTTGCCGACATGCGCGGCATCTCCCGCCTGCATGACGAAATAGACCGCCTCTTTGGCGGCTTCCCGGGCCGGACCTTCTGGCCCGCCTTCGAGAAAGAGGAAAAGGCCCTGCTGCCCCAGGTCGACCTGAAGAGCGATGACAAGCAGTACACCCTGTCCGTGGAACTGCCCGGTGTGGCGCCCGAAGAGGTGAAAATCGAAGTCACCGGCCGCGAGCTGACCATTTCCGGCGAAAAGAAGGAAGAGGTCATGGACGAGGCCAAAACCCACGTGCAGGAACGCCGCTACGGCTCCTTCGCGCGCAGCATGACCCTGCCCGAGGATGCCGATGCGGACAGCATCAGGGCCGTGGCCAGAAACGGCGTGCTCACCCTGGAAATCGCTCGCAAGGCGACCGGAGCTGACAAGGCCAGAAGCATAGAAGTTCAGAAGGCCTAGTTCTGAGGACCTGACAAGGGCTTGCACGAGCCGGGTCACAAAAAAAAGCAAAAGCTGCACAATGGGGCTTTACAGCTCTTATGTCGCACTTATATTCTGCGCTGCCCGCAGGGGGACCAGGTCTCTGGCCCCCTTGCGAAGCAGACGCCCGACCGGCCTCAAGGGCCGGCAGGCAATCAAAGAGGACATCAATTATGCCTACATATTTCAGAGATACAAATCTTCCCACCATGGCCAGTCTGCGTGGTGTTTCCCAGCTGCATGACGACATCGACAATCTCTTCGGCGGTCTGTTCGGCAGGACGTTCTGGCCCACTCTGGAAAGAGAGGGCAAGGGCCTTATGCCCCAGGTCGACTTCAAGAGCGATGACAAGCAGTACACCATGACCGTGGAACTGCCCGGTGTTGCCCCCGAAGAGGTGAAAATCGAAGTCACCGGCCGCGAGCTGACCATTTCCGGCGAAAAGAAGGAAGAGGTCATGGACAAGGCCAAAACCCACGTGCAGGAACGCCGCTACGGCTCCTTCTCGCGCACCATGACCCTGCCCGAGGATGCCGATGCGGACACCATCAGGGCCGTGGCCAAAAATGGTGTGCTCACCCTGGAAATCGCCCGCAAGGTGGCCGAGGCCAACAAGCCCAGAAGCATCGAGGTGCAGAAAGGCTAGTGCCCGGGCCTTGCCGAGAAAGGTTGTTTGCCGGAAGGTCTGCGAGGAGCCTTCCGGTGAAAACCACCAGGGGATCTGTCCATTGGGCAGGTCCCCTTTTTTTCTGACTTGTAAAAAAAAGAAAATTCTCTGCAAAAAGTCTTTACATAAAGACAAAACAGCTTATCTTTCTTTGTGAAAAGAAGGAATATCTGGAGAAGGATATCTTCTCCCCCAGATGATGACCTTCAAGATTGCTCTGTTTACAGAACAGATTCTTTTGGAGGAGACAATCATGAGTACATTCTTTGAAAAGACAAATTTCCCCACTCCTGCACGCCTGCGTGGCGTTTCCCAGCTGCATGACGATATAGACCGCCTCTTTGGCGGCTTCCTGGACAGGGACTTCTGGCCCTCCTTTGCCAGGGAGGACAAGGGGCTTTTGCCTCAGGTCGACCTGAAGAGCGATGACAAGCAGTACATCCTGTCCGTGGAGCTGCCCGGCGTGGCCCCCGAAGAGGTGAAAATCGAAGTCACCGGCCGCGAGCTGACCATTTCCGGCGAAAAGAAGGAAGATGTCATGAATGAGGCCAAAACCCACGTAAAGGAACGCCGCTACGGTTCCTTCTCGCGCAGCATGACCCTGCCCGAGGATGCCGATGCTGACAGCATCAGGGCCGTGGCCAGAAACGGCGTGCTCACCCTGGAAATCGCCCGCAAGGTGGCCGAGGCCGACAAGCCCAGGAGCATTGAGGTGCAGAAGGGCTGATGCCCGGCACCTGGTGATCCGGTCACAGACAACAAGCCTTCTCTTCTGACACAAGACACAAACAGGGGATCCGGACCTGCACAGGTATGGCAGTGTTCCGGATCCCCTTTTTTTGTGCAGACGAAAAGGGACAGAAAGCCCCCGCCGTTTCAGGCTGCGGGTGTCCTTCTGTCCCTTCTGCTGTTGCTGAAAACAGGTTGCCTTCCTAGTGTCTAATTACAAAAATCCATCATGCTACATGCGTCTGAAAATACAGTGATTTTCAATCGATAGCAGTATGTGGACTAATAAAATTAAACACTAGCAGACGAAGCGGCCGTCCCTGGCAGACTCCTCGCGGACATACTTGAAGAGCACGGGGCTCAGGAGCAGGATGCCGGTGAGGTTGGGCAGGGCCATGAGGGCATTGCAGGTATCGGCAATGAGCCACACGAGATCCAGGGCCACCACGGCCCCAATGCCCATGCACAGGCAGTAGAAGATGCGGAAGGGCTTCTGTGCCCTGTCGCCAAGGAGGTAGATGATGCAGCGTTCGCCGTACACGCACCAGCCAAGGGCCGTTGTGAAGGCAAAGAGCACCAGGGCTATGCTGACGCCGACTTCACCAACGGATCCCAGGGTGGAGGAGAAGGCGATGGCACTCAGGGTGCCGCCGTTCAGGCCGCTGCACCACAGGGGGGAACCTGCTTCCACGCCCTTGCAGGTCACGATGCCATTGCTGATCATGTCCGGGGTGACTACGGCGACAAGAATCACGAAACCTGTCATAGAGCAGACAATGAGGGTATCGATGAACACGTCCAGCATGCCGATGGAAGCCTGCACCAGGGGGCTTTCGGCCGTGGAGGCCGCGTGGGCAATGGGAGCGGTGCCAAGGCCGGCCTCGTTGGAGAAGACGCCGCGGGCAACGCCCATGCGGATGGCCAGCATGACGGAGGATCCCACAAAGCCGCCGGTGGCTGCCGTGGGAGTGAAGGCGTCGGTCACGACCCAGACGAAGACGGACGGCACAAGGTCAATGTGCATCACAATAATGATGAGGCACAGGACGATGTAGAAAATGGCCATGAAGGGCACAAGCTTGCCCGAGAGGGCCGCGATGCGTTTGACACCGCCAATGAGCACAAGGCCTGCCAGAATGAGCAGGGCCAGGGCCACGCCCCAGGTGGGAATGCCGAAGGAGGCGTTCAGGTTGCCGGAAATGGCATTGGACTGCACCAGGGCACCGGTGCCGATGCAGGCGCAGGCGCCGAAGAGGGCGAAGGCCGTGCCAAGCCAGGCCCAGCGAGGACCAAGGCCGTTCTTGATGAAGTACATGGCGCCGCCCACCCAGTTTCCGGCAGGGGTTTGTTCGCGGTACTTCACGGAGAGCATGACTTCGCAGAATTTGGTCATCATGCCCACCAGGGCGGTCATCCACATCCAGAACAGGGCGCCCGGACCGCCAATGGCTATGGCCGTGGCCACACCGACGATATTGCCTGTGCCGATGTCGGCGGCAATGGCTGTCATGAGGGCGTTCCAGGGAGAGATTTCCCCGTGTTCCGATTGATTGCGGCGGCCCTGCCACAGGCATTTGTAGGCATTCTTCCAGTTGCGGAAGGGATAGAATTTGAGACCTATGTTCAGGTAGAGGCCCGTGCCCACCAGCATGACCAGCATGACCGGACCCCAGACGAAGTTGTTGATTGGGGTCAGAATTCCAACAAGAAAATCTCCCATAAAGCCCTCCTGTAAAACCTAGTCCATGATTTTCCGTCTCTTTTCCCTCTTGGAATCTGATTGTCTCTCGGATGAAACGCAATCGAAACCCTTCTGTGGCGAGCATGCACGGAACATGGCAGTGCCGGCAGCAGCGCTGTGCTGCGGCAGAACTTGCGTACAGTACTCCATTTGCAGACTGAAGGTCTAGCCCCGGAGGAAAATTTCTGCCTCTTTTGTGCAGGAGCAAGAGACCTTGAACAAGTTTTGCAAGTAGCGGATCGGAGGACAGGATGCAGGACCCTGCAGTTTTGGAAAGAAGAGAACGGAGCAGCTTCAGGCGGACGTCTTCCCATTCTCCTGTCCGTCGTGCTGCCCGTCCTGTCTTCCGTTTTTCCTTCTCTTTTTCTCTCCTGCATCCTCCGTGTTCATTTCCTTGTGCCTTTTTTCCTGTGCGTCTTTCGCTCAGTACTTTCGTTCAGTACTTCTGGTCCTTCCTGCCGAGCCCCTGGCAACGATCCTTGTGTGCCGTACCCGCTGGGCAAGGGGCGAGCTCCGGGTTCATGCCCTGTCACGCACTCCTTGTCACGCAATGTTCCTGTACCTGTCTTTTCTTTTTCACAAAGGATCAGGAAAAAGAGGCTGACCCTGCGTGCCCGATATGCGTTCCCTTCCGGGCAGTACTTCTGCAAGAGCCAGGTACTTCTGTTGATTTCACACGATTGCCGGCAGCTGTCCCCCGTCGCCCCCTGAATTTTTGTTAAGAAAAATGGCCGACATGTGATATAAATCACATCATAAAAATAAGTGTAATGCTGAACTGTTGCCATGATTCTGACGATAATGAAGCCAGTGCTGGCCCCAAAAGCGATGTTTTTTCACAATCCAGTGATTGACTGGTTGGTCAATCACTGCTAGGCTGCCTCCCGAAGCGTAACGAACAGGATGCTTGTGGCACTGCTGCCGCAGATCCTGACCCTTCAGCCCGATTTCCTCCTCTTTTTTGATACCTCCTTATCTGTTTTCGTCTCATTCCCTCCATCTCATTCCCTCCGTCTCATTCCCTCCTTTGGATAGA
Organism: Candidatus Desulfovibrio intestinipullorum; assembly: GCA_019113165.1. GTDB lineage: Bacteria > Desulfobacterota > Desulfovibrionia > Desulfovibrionales > Desulfovibrionaceae > Desulfovibrio > Desulfovibrio intestinipullorum. The sequence goes on along the minus strand of DXHV01000086.1, from coordinate 32,989 downwards.
CAGAAAAAAGAATTCCCCTTGCAAAGCGGACAAGGGGAATTCTTTTTTGCTGTGTGCAAGAGCCCGGAAGAGGCCCTGCACACTGTTCAGTTCTCTTTGTTCAGTCTTCGGCCTTCAGTCCTCAGTCGCCGAGGCAGCAGATGTCCATGGTTGTGCCCGTGAGGGGCTCCGGTCCGTCTGCCTGCACAAGATAGGTGTGTTCGATGCCCGGCATGCCAAGGCCGGGTACGGCAATCTTGGGTTCCAGTGCTATGGCCATGCCTTCGACCAGGGGTTCGTTGAAGGAACGGGCCAGGGCCGGCCACTCGTCCAGGGTCAGGCCTATGCCGTGGCCAAGGAAGGGCACCCTGTCCCTGCCATGGCCCATGAAGCAGTCCTCTACCTGATGGGCGCGGGCAATTTCCAGAGCATTGGCCCACAGGCTGGCCGGTGTGATGCCCGGGCGCAGGAGCTCCAGGCTGGAGACCAGGATTTCCTGGCAGATCTTCTGGGCCCTGTCGATGGCTGCGGGGATGTCCCTGTATGCGCCGGACCAGTACACCTGGGTGCGATCCGTGTGGTAGCCCTGCTTCTGGCAGCCCATGTCCAGGGAGAGGCACTGGTTCTTCTGCCAGATGCAGTCCCAGGAGCCCAGGAAGGGCACGGCAGGATGCAGGCCCCGGCAGCCCAGCGGTCCGTTGTAGGGCGTGGGAAAGAGGCCGTTGTTCCCTGTCGAGGCATAGCCGTAGAACATTTCCTCGCCGTGGGCATTCATGCGGCACAGGCCGTCACAGCCCCTGGACATGACCTCGGCCATGTAGATGCTGGCCAGTTCCTGCTCGCTCATGCCGGGAGCAAAGAGCTCGGGCAGCACAAGGTCATAGACCTCGGAGTGGATGAGGCCGCAGGTGCGCAGGCGTTCCTGTTCCCAAGGGGTCTTGACGGCCCTGGCCCTGGCCAGAACGTCGTCTGCGCCCACAAAGCGCAGGGAAGGCAGGCGCTTTTGCAGCATGTCCGCCATGGTCCAGCTGAACTTGTTCTTGTCCACGGCAAGGACTGTGCCAAGAGGGCTTTCCACGGAAGCGGTGAGGCCCGGCAGCTCCCTGTAGGAGACAAAGGGCAGAATGTGGCGCACCGGGGATTCAAGACGGGCCCGCTCCGTGCCCTTGCGCAGGAGCAGGACCGGCTCGCCCTCCCTGGGCAGCCAGAAGAGGCCCGTGCCCAGGGTACCGGTGAGATAGTAGATGTGGACCTTGTCGCAGATGAGCAGGCCGTCTGCCTCGGGACAGAGGCTGGCCAGCAGATGGCGGCAGCGGGCCAGGCGCAGGGTGTATTCGCTGACAGGGAAGACTTCCACGGCCGTGAAGGCAGTTTCGTCTGCCTTGGGAGTGTTGGACATGATGGTGATCCTGTTGTGTGAAATGTTAAGAAACACAAGGAATTACATGTATAATCCTACACCAGAAGCGCCCTGGCTGTCCAGATGCTGCCCGGATCCTGGCCAGCTGCTGACAGGGAACCTGCCGGCTGCCCTCAGCAGCCTCTTCCTGGCAGCAGGGAAAGGACAGGGTATGGAGAAAGAACTTGCTAAGGACAGCATTCTGCGTCAATGTTCCTCTTTCGCACAGTCTTTGAGATCAGGGAAAAGAGGCCGCAAGAGCCTGTTTCAGGGCACATCCAAGCCCCTTTCACACTGATGTCCACTCTCTTTTCAGAACATGCCGCCTGTTTTTCAGGCATTTTTTTCAAATGGTCATGGAGGAAGAACACCGCGTATGCACAGTCTGTTGCACAGGATCCTGTCCGCATTTTGCACGGATGCAAGCTACAGGATGGAAGAAGGGGATGCCTGCTCCCTGGCAGAGCTTGGGGCTGACAACAACATGGATTTGCTGGCTGCGGCCGCAGCCGTGCGCCATCTGCGCGGACCACGGGGAACAGGCACCTGTGCCATCATCAACGCCAAGTCCGGCAAATGCCCGGAAAACTGCGCCTTCTGCGCCCAGTCGTCCCACTATGTGACAGGTGCGCCCGTCTACCCCCTGCAGGACACGGAACATCTGGTGCGCCAGGCCTGCGAGATGGCCGCCCACGGCATTGCCCGCTGCGGACTGGTCACAAGCGGCACGGCCCTTTCCGACCGCGAACTGGATGCACTCTGCGAATCGGCCCTGAAGATGCGGGCCGAAGCGCCCATCCGCCTCTGCGCCTCCCTGGGGCTTCTGACGAAGGAAAAGGCCAGGCGTCTTGTGGAAGCAGGCATCAGCCGCTACCACCACAACCTGGAGACGGCCCGCTCCTTCTTCCCGTCCGTCTGCACAACCCATGCCTATGACGAGGATCTGGCCACCCTGGCCATTGCCCGCAGTGCGGGCCTGGAAGTCTGCAGCTGCGGCATCTTCGGCCTTGGCGAGAGCTGGGCCCAGCGCGTGGAACTTTTGCAGACTCTGCGCGAGGTCGGAGTGGACTCCCTGCCCGTCAACTTCCTCTGCCCTGTTCCGGGCACGCCCCTGGGCAGCCGATCGCCCCTTGCGCCCTGGGAAGCCCTGCGCGTGGTGGCCCTTGCCAGGCTCATGCACCCGGAACAGGAGATTATCATCTGCGGAGGCCGGCTTTCGACCCTGAAAGACGAGCAGGCCCTGGTGCTGACGGCAGGGGCCAGTGCCCTCATGAGCGGCAATTACCTGACCACACGCGGCTTTGGCTATGCGGACGACGATGCCCTGCTGGCAGCCGTGGGCACACTGAGGAGGTAGAAAAAGTGAAGGGATGCTTTGTCACGGCCACGGATACGGAGGCCGGCAAGACCCTGGTCTCGGCAGGTCTCTCCTGTCTTCTGCATGCTCTGGTCCTCAAGCCCGTGCAGACGGGCTGTCTGCAGGAAACGGACAGCGAGGGCAAAGCAATGTTGCGTGCCCCGGATGTGGATGCCGTCGAGCGCCTGGGCGGCATGGCCCGGGCCCTGCACTGCTATCTGCCGCCCTGTTCGCCGCACCTTGCCTGCGAACTGGCCCGTGAGCGCCTCTCCGTGGCAGGCCTTGCCAGGGAACTGCGGACTGCCGCACAGGACGAGTCCTGCGTGCTCGTGGAAGGCGCAGGCGGTCTCTATGTGCCGCTCAACGAGCAGGAAAGCCTGCTCGATCTCATGCAGGAACTGAAGCTTCCCGTGATCCTGGTTGTTGCCAACCGCCTTGGCTGCCTCAACCAGGCCCTGCTGAGCATAGAGGCTGTGCAGTCCCGCGGCCTTGAGGTGGCAGGCCTTGTGCTCAACAGGGTGGTGGAACCGGAACACTGCGATCCAGGCTGCGGCAGTTGTGCTTCATCAGAAGACGAGGCGCGCATCCTGAACGACAATGTGACAAGCCTTGCAAGAATGGCAGGTCGCCGCCATGTGCCCCTGCTGGCCGACATCCCCTGGCTGGGATCCGATGTCCTGGCCTGCCGGGAAAAGCTTCTGGAGAGGCTTGCGCCCGCAGCCAGACGCGTGCAGGAGCTGCTGGCAGAGCCCGGGCAGGAAGCAGGGAGCAGGGAAAGCCTGCTGGACTTTGATCGCAATCACCTCTGGCATCCCTATACCTCGGCCACAAATCCTTTGCCCGTGTACGAGGTGGCTTCCACCAGGGCCAACCGCCTCTGTCTTGCCGACGGCAGGGAGCTGGTGGACGGCATGTCCTCCTGGTGGTGCGCCGTGCACGGCTACGGCAACGAGCGCCTCATTGCCGCCATGACACGGCAGGTGCAGCGCATGAGCCATGTCATGTTTGGCGGCATCACCCACAGGCCGGCCGTGGAGCTCGGGCGCCGGCTGCTGGACATCGTGCCCAGGGGGCTGGACTGGCTCTTCTATGCGGACTCCGGATCCGTGTCCGTGGAAGTGGCCCTCAAGATGGCCGTGCAGTATCAGCAGTCCCTTGGCCGGGCGAAGAGGCAGCACTTCCTGACGCCCATGGGCGGCTACCACGGCGACACGCAGGGCGCCATGAGCGTGTGCGACCCCGTCAACGGCATGCATGTGCTCTTCTCGGGCCTTTTGCCCAGGCACTATTTTGTGGAGCGTCCCGCCTGCCGCTTTGATGAGCCCTTTGATCCGCAAAGCCTTGAGGAAGCCAGAACCTTCCTGCAGAGCAGGGCCGACGAGATCGCGGCCGTGATACTGGAGCCCGTTGTCCAGGGCGCCGGCGGCATGTGGTTCTACCACCCGGACTATCTCAAGGGCTTGCGCGAGCTCTGCGATGCGTACGACATCCTGCTCATCTGCGACGAGATTGCCACGGGCTTTGGCCGCACGGGCCGGCTCTTTGCCTGCGAATGGGCCGGCATCACGCCGGACATCATGTGTCTTGGCAAGGCCCTGTGCGGCGGCATGATGACAGGGGCCGTGACCCTGGCCACCCGGCGTGTGGCCCAGAGCATAGGACAGGCACCGGCCGGGCTTGGCGGCGGCCTGCTCATGCACGGGCCCACCTTCATGGCCAATCCCCTGTTCTGTGCCACGGCGCTGGCAAGCGTGGACGAACTGCTCGCCTCCCCCTGGCAGGAGCGGGTCCGCAACCTGCAGACCTGGCTTCAAGAGGGCCTGGCCCCCAATGACGGGCAGCCCGGGGTGCGTGATGTGCGCGTTCTGGGCGCCATCGGCGTGGTGGAGACGGAAAAGCCTGTCAATATGGCCACCTTGCAGCGGTTCTTCGTGGAGCAGGGCGTGTGGATACGGCCCTTTGATCACCTCATCTATGTCATGCCGCCCTTCACAAGTCCGAAGGAGGATGTGCAGCAGCTCTGCAGGGCCATCACCCGGGCCGTGGACGCAGGGCTCATTCTCTGATCGTCCTGTCCCTGCAACAGGGCCAGTACAGGAAACAGCACGCCCCCGCCTGCAGGAGCAGACGGGGGCGTTTCAGCATTCAGATTTTTTTTCAGGCCTGCTTTCTCCGGGCGAGGCGCAGAGCCATATCCCGGGCCGAAAGGCGGGCCTTCTTGCCCGTCTCGGTCAAGGGTATCTGGAAGACGGAATAATAGCTCCTGGGCACCCAGTATCTGGGCAGCACGTGGCGGCAGAGCTTTTCCAGACTGGCCGGAGTCTCCGTGCCCTCGTAGAGCAGCACGAGCTTTTCGCCCAGACGCTGATCCGGCACGGCCGTGACGCAGAAGGGCGTCTTGAGCACGGGAGCGAGCAGTTCCTCCACGGCCTCCAGCTGCACCTTGATGCCTCCGGTGTTGACCACGTTGTCGCAGCGCCCCAGGATGCGGAAGCGTCCGGCCTCGTCAATTTCAGCCAGATCGTGGGTCACAAGCTCTCCGGCCACCACGCTGGGCGCCCAGATGGCCAGGGTACCTTCGGGCGAGAGCCGCACGCTCACATTGGGCAGGGGCGTGTACCACTCCGAGGCCTCGGGGCCGTTGAGGCGGCGCAGGGCAATGTGGGAGAGGGTCTCCGTCATGCCGTAGGAGGACCAGACCTCGTGGGGAAAGTCCGCCAGCTGGGTGGCAAGGGGCGGATTGATGGAGCCTCCGCCCAGGAGCAGGCAGCGGATGGCGCGCAGCTTCCTGGCCGTTTCCGGATCCTGCAGGCTTTCGTAAGCCTGCATGGGCGTGAGCGGCGCAAAGTCTATGGCCTTGTCCACTCGTTGCAGGGGTGAGCCGGAAGGCGTGACCGGAATGAGGTTGAGGCCCGCGATAAGGGCCCGCACCACCATCATGCGGGCGGCTATGTAGCGCAGAGGCATGGCCAGCAGGGCCGAGTCTCCCTTTTTCAGGCGCAAAAAGGCGCAGGTCTGCCGGGCACTGGCTGCCATGCGTTCCTTTTCCACGCTCATGGTCTTGGGCGAGCCGGTGGAGCCTGAGGTCAGCACCGTCATGTCCGGCTTGTCCGATCGCCAGTCCACCAGAAAGCGGGCCAGATCGCCCATGTGGCCTTCGCGTTTCACATAGTTTTCGGTAAAGGCCGAGAGCGTGCCGTTGACAAGCTGCACACCGTCCAGGGTCAGGGGCAGTGCGCGCAGGGCATCCAGGGGCGAAGGCTGGGCGGGATCATCGGAGAAGAGGCAGTCTTCTCGCTGCGAAAAAGACGTCATGAAAAGGTGCTCGCTTTCCGGCCAGGCCGGATATCAGAAAAGGGGCGTGTTGATGCCAAGCCAGGCCAGAAGATCGGGTTCCGGGGCCTCGGGGTCGCAGTGCAGGCCGCTGCCCTGCAGGCGCAGCGGCATGATTTCGCAGTTGTCGGTAAAGAGTTGCCCTGTGCCCAGTCCCTGGGCCAGATCCCAGTGCTTGGTGCCACACCACTGGGCTATGGCATTGAGGCCTATGTTGGATTCCAGAGCACTGGTGACCCAGCAGCCGCATTCGTGGGAGGCTGCCTGATCCATCCACTGCTCGCAGCCCCTGAGGCCACCGTGCAGGGAGGGCTTGAGCACCAGGTACTGCGGCCGTATGCAGTCCATGAGGTCGGCCTTGCGGACCTTGGGCACATTGATGAGCTCCTCGTCCAGGGCAATGGGAATGGGCGAGGTGCGGCAGAGCTCGGCCATGGCCTCCCACTGGCCCTGACGTATGGGCTGCTCGATGGAGTGCGGCGCAAATTTGGCCAGGGCCTCCAGGCGGGCCGGAGCTTCCTCCACGCTGAAGGCGCCGTTGGCGTCCAGGCGCAGTTCCAGTTCGGCGGGATCCGGGAAGCGCTCGCGGATGGAAGCCAGCAGTTCCAGCTCGCTTTCAAAGTCAATGCCGCCTATCTTGCACTTGATGCAGCGAAAGCCCTGGGCCAGCTTGGTTTCGATGCGGGCCTTCATGGTGTCGCGATCGCCCATCCACACCAGGCCGTTGATGGCCAGATCCTCGCTGCCCCTGGAAAAGGGCGTCCTGAAGAAGCGCACGGATTCGGCCCTGGCATGGAGCAGGGCGGTCTCCAGCCCAAAGCGCATGGACGGACAGTCCTCCGGAACAGAGTGGATGTCGCCGCTTTTGACAAAGGTCTGGCAGACCTCGTCCAGGCGCTTTTCGTAGTCCGGACCGGCATCGCAGCTCAAGTCGGGCAGGGGGGCACATTCTCCCACGCCGAAGCAGCGTTTTGTCCTGTTGAACAGGACAATGTACCAGACATCACGAGTGGTGTAGACTCCGCGGGAAGTGCCGGCAGGCTCCTTGAAGTGCAGCGTGCGCGGACAGATACGGTATTGCCAGGGCATTGTGTCCTCCGTTGTAGAGGTCGGGATGAATGCTTTTTTGAGGCCAGCCTGATGATATATTGTGTACAGCGAATGACTGAAGAGTACAAGACGGACGACGAACAAAATCCCGTACCCCAGGGCCTGCAGGCCGGTCGGCGACCTGCAGGGCCAGCCCCGGGCATGGGGTCTAGGGGAACTTGGGATAGTCCTTGAAGTTGGGCTTGCGCTTTTCCAGGAAGGCCTTGCCGCCTTCCTGGGCTTCGTCGGTGAGGTAGTAGAGCAGGGTGGCGTCGCCGGCCAGTTCCTGTATGCCCGCCTGACCGTCCAGCTCGGCATTGAGGCCGACCTTGATCATGCGCAGGGCCATGGGGCTCATTTCCATCATGCGTTCGGCCCAGGCCACGGTCTCGTCCTCCAGGCGGTCGAAGGGCACCACGGCATTGACCAGGCCCATCTGCAGGGCCTCGGCCGCGGAGTACTGACGGCAGAGGAACCAGATTTCGCGGGCCTTCTTCTGGCCGACCACGCGGGCCAGGTAGCTGGCTCCGAAGCCTGCGTCAAAGCTGCCCACATGGGGGCCGGTCTGGCCGAAGATGGCATTTTCCGAGGCAATGCTCAGATCGCAGACCACGTGCAGCACATGGCCGCCGCCAATGGCATAACCGTTGACCATGGCAATGACGGGCTTGGGCAGGGAGCGGATCTGCTTCTGCACATCCAGGATGTTGAGGCGCTTGACGCCGTCCTTGCCCCGGTAGCCGCCCCTGTCCTTCACGTGCATGTCGCCGCCGCTGCAGAAGGCCTTGTCGCCGGCACCGGTGAGCACGACCACGTTGATGTCCGGGTCCTCGCGGCAGATGGCAAAGGCGTCGGACATTTCCTTGGTGGTTTCCGGGGTGAAGGCATTGCGGTACCTGGGCCTGTTGATGGTAATGCGGGCTATGCCCTCGTACCAGTCAAAGAGAATTTCCTCATAGGTCTTGATGGGTTTCCATTCCCTGACAGCCATGAACTCCTCCGTATGGCCAGACTGTTTGCCTGGCAGCCTGTCAGTCTGGCGTGGCGCCAGACATGCTTTCTGCCAGCTGCTTTCTGGCAGATGAATAGTTCCGCCCGAAGCCGTTTCCGGCCCATGCTGTGTCCGGGCAGCTGGGCGCATCGGGTTGTGCGCGGTCTCCCTTGCGGCACCTGGCGCCCTGTCCCTGCTACGCGTCCCTGAGAGCTGCCCTGGCACAGGCGGCCGTGAGCTCCTGCTGGGCTTTTGCGCAGATCGCGGGATTTGTCTGCACTTCCAGGATGCAGGAGCCCTTGTGGCTGCAGAATGCGGGCAGCACACGCTCGAACTCCTGCAGCGTGACCGCAGAAAAGTAGGCAAGATGGGCATTTTCTGCAACAGCCCTGGCCTGCAGGCTGTTGGCGCCGGCAATGTGGCTTGCCAGATAGGGCGAGGAGAGTCCGGGCAGGGTGCGGAAGATGAGCCCGCCCTGATTGTTGAAGAGCAGGATGTGCAGGTTGCCAGGCAGATCCTCGCGCCAGAGGGCATTCACATCGTAGAAGAAGCTTAAATCGCCAATGCAGCAGAAGACGGGGCCGTCTGTGACTCTGGCACAGCCCATGGCTGCGGAGAGGGATCCGTCTATGCCGTTGACCCCGCGGTTGCAGAAGACGCGGGTTTCTTTTGGCAGGGGCCAGAACTGGGCATTGCGCACGGGCGAGCTGTTGGCAAGGTGCAGGGCTGCCCCTTCGGGCATGCTGTTCAGGAAGCGCTGCATGAGGAAGACGTCACTGAAGGCCGTCTCTGCCTGGGCGTTTTGCGCCAGGGTTTCCCTGAGTGCTGCATCAGCACGGGCGTCAGCGTTGGTCCAGGCCTGCACAAAGGCCGCATCCCAGGCCTCCTTGTGAAGGTCCGTCAGAGCCTGCACAAAGGCAGGGGCCTGGCAGGCAAAGACCCGTTCCAGATGCTGGAAGAGGTCGGGCATGGAGCCATCGGCGCTGACATGCCAGTGGACCAGATGAGGGAGTGTACGCAGATATTTTTTCAGGCGCTTGCTGACGATATGGCCGCCCAGGGTGATCACCAGATCCGGGGCCAGGAGCGCTTCGGCTTCCTGTGACCCTGAGCCCAGTCCCGCCATGACAAGGTCGGCCCGGGTCACCAGGGGACAGGCTGCATCGCCTGCCGTATCCCGGACCGGATCGCCCAGATTGGCCAGGTGCTCGGCGGCCACCACCACATGCTGCCTGCAAAGGCCGTGCACAAGCGCTGCCATATGGGCATCGGGCAGCATCTGTCCGGGCAGGACCAGGATGCGCCGGGCCGTCTGCCAGGTGGCCCTTGCTTCGGCATCCAGGGTCAGGCCCTGGGCAAAGCTGCGCTGCATGGTGCGCACTGCAGGCAGGTCGGGTGTGGCAAAGTGAAAGAGCGGTTCGCTCAGGGGAATATTGATGTGCACGGGACCTGGAACCGGGGCCACGGCTTCCAGCAGGGCCTCGTTGATGAGGCGGTTGCAGTGCCAGCGGTCCTCGGCCGAGGCAATGACCGGCAGGGACACTTCCCGGCGCACAAAGTTGTGCAGGCTGCCCGGCTGGCGGATGGTCTGTCCGTCGCGCTGGTCAATCCAGGCCAGGGGCCGGTCGGCCGAAATCACGATCAGGGGCAGCTCCTGATAGAAGGCCTCGGCCACGGCCGGCGCCGCATCGAGCAGGGCGGATCCTGAGGTCACGCAGAGGGCCACGGGGCGTTGCAGGCCCTGCATGAGCCCTAAGGCCTCGAAGGCGCCACTGCGCTCGTCCACGCAGGGGTGGGTGACAAGTTTCGGACAGGAGGCCAGGGAATGGGCCAGGGGCGCATTGCGCGAGCCGGCACAGACTACCACATGCTCCACGTGATGGGCGCAGAGCAGGGCTGTCAGCTGCAGTATACATTCATTGTCGGAATACATGACCAACCTTGCTGTTCGCAAAAACCATGAAAATGCCAGCCAGTCCTGAGCCAGCCGGCTGTGGGGCAGTGCATGAGGCAGCCGGGCTGCGGTCAGGCCGGCTGGTTGTCCGCCGGACAGGCCTCGTCCTGCCTGCCGAGCAGGACCAGCATGGTGCACATCTTGTGACAGGTTTCCTGCCACTCCTGCTCCAGGGTGGACTCGGGCAGTATGCCGCCGCCTGCGTAGAGGCGCACGCCGCCGGCATAGAGCTTGAGGCAGCGCAGGTTCACGTAGAGGGCGGCCTCGTCCTGGCCCCACCAGCCGAGAAAGCCCGCGTAATAGCGGCGATCCAGGCTTTCCGTGGTCAGAATGCGCGTCAGGGCTTCCGTTTTGGGCAGGCCGCAGACGGCAGGGGTGGGATGCAGGGCAGCCGCAAGCTCGTGCAGATCCGTGCTCTGCCTGAGGGAAAAGGTAAAGTCCGTGCGCAAGTGTTCCACGCTGCCTGCCGGCGCCGCATAGGGGCCTGTTTCCTGGATTTTCGAGACAAAGGGCCTGAGGGTGCTGCGGATGTACTGGCTCACGATTTCCTGTTCGTGACGATTCTTCTCGTCCCAGGGCTCCGTTGACTCGCACTTGTGAGTGCCGGCCAGGGCCATGGTCTGCCAGTTGTCGCCCTGGCCCTTCACGAGGACCTCGGGGCTTGCCCCGATCCAGGTGCCGCAGTGGCCGTGGCACAGGGTGACCATGGCGCCGGGATAGAGCCGGCAGGCCTCGCTGAAGATGCGGGCTGCGGAATAGGAGCCCGTGACGTTCTGGGAGCGCGAGAGGACGAGCTTGTCGAAGCGGCCGCTGCGCAGCTCGGCAAGAAAGGCCGACAGGGCGCCGGCGTAGCCGGAATCGGGCTTTGCCTGGAAAAGCCGCTCCCTGAGCACCTGCGCCGAAGGCACGGCAAAGGAGGGCATGCTTACTTCCTCGTGCAGATCCCTGGCCGCATTGTGCAGGGCCCTTTCTATGTTCTGCCAGCCCCTGACAACGATTTCGTCCCGGATGAGCACCACAGGGTGCCCCTGTTTCTCGGCAAAGGGACAGAGCACAAAGCCTGTGCCGTGCAGGTCGGCAAGGTGCTCGAAGCGCGTGTCATGGCCGTCGCGCTGCATGACGAGCACGGGCTCGCCATGAGGCGGCCGTGCCAGGGCAAAGGAGACGTCTGCGCGCAGGAGCACGTCGGCCCTGGAGAGACTGTCTGGCGTATCGGGATGGGACTGGAAGGATCTGGGCATGGCGGGAGCAACGAAGGCCTGTCAGGGGCCGTGTGGGAGAAGCGTTAAGGGGAGCGGGCGCGAAAGCCGGCTCAGGGAAGGAAAGGATCCGGAAGAATCGGAGGAACCGAAAAGATCCGGGCGACTCAGAGGACAGGGAGAATCTGGTTGAGGACGCGGGCCGTGGAGATGAGCCGGCCTGTGTCCGTGTCCGTGATGTCCACGTTCCAGACATGGGTCGTGCGGCCCTTGTGCACAAGGGTTGCCCGGCCCTGTACCGTGTGGCCCACCGGAGCGGCACTCACGTGATTGGCCGAGACCGTGACGCCTACGGGCTTGTGGGTGGCAGGCAGAAAGAGGGCCGACCCGTAGCCTGCCAGGGTTTCGGCCAGGGCCAGGGAGGCGCCGCCGCTCAGATACCCGTAGGGCTGGCAGGTGCGCTCGTCCACGGGCATGTCCGCAAGCAGGGCCCAGCCTGGAGCGCCTGGCTCTGATGCGCCCATTGGATCGCTGCCAAGAAAGCTGATGCCCAGGGCGCTGACAATGCAGCGGGAGAGATCCAGGGCCTGGTCAGTGCCAGTACCCTGGTCGGGGCCCTGCAGGCTGGCTGCAGCGGCGGACTTCGAGACCTGAGGCTCGGACATGGTGCCTCCTGTTACCCCCAATGCGGGGGAAAGGAAAGGGTGCAGACAAAGTGCGAGCATTCCTGACTTGGGGGCAGGCTGAAGCGAACCGTTGTGTCAGGAATGCTCAATGTGGAACAGGGGCCCCGCGGGGCCCCTTCGGCATTTAGAGGGAATACTTGTAGTAGGCGGCGCAACTGCCTTCCGTGGACACCATGCAGGGGCCCACGGGATCAAGGGGCGTGCACACCCTGGCAAAGAGAGGGCAGTCCCTGGGTTCGATGCGGCCCTTGAGCACCTCGCCGCAGCGGCAGCCCGGCAGGGGCGGCGTCTCGTGCAGACTGATGCCAAGGCGTGCCAGGGCGTCCATGTCCGCAAAGTCGGGGGCAAGGCCAAGCCCGCTCTCGGGGATACTGCCAAGGCCGCGCCACAGGGCGTCGCGGGGCTCGAAGACCGTGTGCAGGAGGTCCTGGGCCCTGGGATTGCCCTGTTCGGGCACAGCCCGTGCATAGGCATTCTGCACTCTTGGGGTTCCGTCGCGCAGGTCTTCGGCCAGAAGGCACAGGGCCAGCAGGATGTCGGCCGGCGTGAAGCCTGCCACGCAGCCTGGTACCTGCCAGTCCTCTGCCAGGAAGGCAAAGGGCGCAAGCCCCGTGACCATGGCCACGTGGCCTGGCAGAAGGAAGGCATCAATGTGCGCGTCCTGATCGCGCAAGAGCACCTTCAGGGCCGGCGGCACCAGCTTGTGCAGGGAGAAGACGCAGAAGTTGGCAAGCTTCCTCTGCCTGGCCGTGAGGATGGTGGCTGCCACCGTGGGCGCCGTGGTCTCGAAGCCTATGCCAAGGAAGACCACGGTCCACTGCGGATTCTTTGCGGCAATGTCCAGGGCCTCCAGGGGCGAGTAGACAATGCGCACCCTGGCGCCGCGGGCCATGGCATGCTTGAGACTCTGGCCGTGGGGACCGGGCACGCGGATGAGATCCCCGAAGGTGCACAGGCAGACATTGTCCATGGCGGCCATTTCCAGAAAGGCCGCCACTTCCGCGTCATGGGTCACGCAGACGGGACAGCCGGGCCCCGAGAGATGGGTAATGCCTGCAGGCAGAAGGGATCGCAGGCCGCTCTGGAAGATGGAGACCGTATGGGTGCCGCAGACTTCCATGAAGCGCATGGTCTGGCCTGGCAGGTCCGCGAGAGCTGCCTCAAGACGGTGCAGAAGCTGCCGGCACAGGACGGGATCCTGCAGCTGGTTGTCCAGATTGCCCAGGTCTTCAGCCTGACTGGCCTGTTCTGTTCCTGGTTCTGTGTGCATGGAGGAAACCATGATAATCCGTCCCCGGAGGCCTTAGGGCAGGAGCGGGGCCTGGGCCAGGCCAGCGGACATGGGCAGGCCGCACATGAGGTTGGCATTGGCCAGGGCCTGGCCGGAGGCGCCGCGGCAGATGTTGTCAATGACGGAGACAATGAGCAGGCGGTCCGTTCTCTCGTCCACCACAAGGCCCATGTCGCAGAAGAGGCTGCCGCGCACAAAGCGGGTCTCTGGCAGGACGCCCCTGGGACAGACGCGCACAAAGGGATGATTCCTGTAGAAGTCGCTGTAGATCTGCCAGACTTCGTCAAGGTTCGCCTTGCGGGCGCGCTTTGTGTAGATGGTGGAGAGAATGCCCCTGTTCATGGGCACAAGGTGGGTGTTGAAGGACACGGTCACGGGCGTGCCGGCCAGCAGGGAGAGTTCCTGCTCGATTTCCGGCGTATGCCTGTGCTTGCCAAGACCATAGGCCTTGAAGGAGTCCGAGACCTCGCAGTAGAGCGAGGAGGTGACTGCCTTGCGGCCTGCGCCGGAGGTGCCGGACTTGGAGTCGATGACAATGTCTTCGGTGCGCACAAGGCCGTTTGTGAGGGCCGGCGCAAGACCCAGCAGGGCCGAGGTGGGGTAGCAGCCGGGATTGGCCACCAGACGGGCCTTTGCTATGTCGGCGGCATAGAATTCCGGCAGGCCGTAGACGGCCGCGGGCAGCAGGTCCTTCTGGGTATGCGGCACCTTGTACCAGGCCTCGTAGACAGCGGCATCATGGATGCGGAAGTCTGCCGAGAGGTCCACGACCCTGAGGCCCAGATCATAGAGTTCCTGGGCCATGACCATGGCCTTGCCATGGGGTACGGCCAGAAAGACCAGATCGCATTCCCTGGCCACGGCCTCGGGCGCATAGGTGCTGATGATCACATCGGCGCCGGGCAGGCCTTCCAGGAAGGGATAGAATTCTCCCAGCCTGCGTCCTGCCTCGGAACGGGAGCAGCCCATGGTCAGCTCCATGTGCGGATGTGATGCCAGAAGGCGGGCCAGTTCCATGCCTGTGTAGCCGGTGATGCCGACAAGACCAACGCGAATTTTGTCCATGATGACGGTCTTCCTCATGCCGAGCAGGCTGCATGCTCATTGCTTGTGCCCGCAAAGGTCCAGGAAGTCCTTCCTGGCGGGCCTTGCGGCAGCCGGGGAATCAGCGGGAGTTGATGAAGCCCTACTGCTTGTCGCGCAGGCAGACGTACTTCATCTTCAGTTCGTACAAAAGACTCTGCAGCAGCTGCTTTTCATCGTCTGTCAGGCCCTTGCGGGTCTTTTCCTCCAGCATGGCCAGGGTGTCTATGGCATGCTTGGCCAGCTGCAGGTTGGCGGCAATGACGCCGCTGCTCGGATTGGGCACTTCGCCGAGCTGGACCAGGGTCGAGGACGCAAGGGAGAGAATGAAAGTGGAAAAGGTGATTTCCGGCAGCTGGCAGTGTTCGGCAGTGTTCTGCTGAGGCTCTTCCATACCATGCCTCTTTGAAGGTTCGGGTGGGGTGACAGGGGCCGTACGGACAGGACAGACGCATGCGGCGGGATGTGTGTCTCCTGGACATGCGTCTGTCCTGTGCGCCGTGTTGTTCAGAGATGCTCTCTATATAGGATCTCGAGGCCGTTTTGTCAGCCTGGCAGACGCTAATTGTGCAGGAGCACGGGTTCTGTGCCCGTTTCGCCTTCCAGGGCAGCCCGGTAGCTGGCCAGCCCCTGTTCCAGGAAGTCGTGGGAGCCGCAGAAGCCGCCGTTTTCCACAATGCAGCGGTTCACGGCATAGAGGCCTGCCACAAGGTCGGCCCAGTCAATCCAGCCCATGTGGGCAATGCGCAGGATGCGGCCCTTGAGCACGTCCTGGCCGCCGGAAATGTAGACGCCGTAGCGTTCCGCGCAGTCCTGCACGACCTTGATGCCGTTCACGGCATCGGGCAAAAGCACGCTGGTCAGGCCCCAGGTGTAGTTGCTCCTGGCAAAGGGCATCAGGCCCATGGCCTGTATGCTGCGGCGGCAGAGCTGGGTCAGGGCCCACTGCTTGTGGTAGAGGGCTTCCATGCCTTCGCCAAGCAGAATGTCCATGCTCACGGACAGGCCCTGGATGAGGTTGACCGGGGAGGTGAAGTGGGTCTCGCCCTTGGCCAGCTTGGCGCGCTCGGCAGGCAGGTTGAAGTAGAAGCAGCCGGCATTCTGTTCGTGGTTCTTTTCGCAGACCTTCCAGGCACGCTCGGACAGGGCCAGCAGGGCCAGGCCGGGAGGCAGCATGAGGCCCTTCTGCGAGCCTGTGAGCAGGCAGTCTATGCCCCATTCGTCCATGGGACAGGGGCAGATGCCCACGCCGGAAATGCCGTCCACCACCAGGAGCACGTCCGTGCCCTGCAGCTTGGCCGCAATCTCGCGGATGGGGTGCAGGACGCCCGTGGACGTCTCGGAGAGCTGGATGAGCAGGCCCTTTGCCTCGGGATGTTCGGCCAGGGCGGTTTCCACATCCTCGGGGCTGATGCAGCAGCCCCATTCCACATCGATTTCCACGATGTGCAGGTTGCGGGACTGGGCAATCCTGGTCCAGCGTTCGCCGAACTTGCCGGCATTGGCGCACAGGACCGTGTCGCCCGGCGCAAAGAGCGCTTCCACGGCAGCCGTCATGGCGCCGGTGCCGGAGCAGGACAGGGGCAGCACAGGCTGGCTTGTGCCAAAGAGGGTCTGCAGCTGGGCCTGGGTTTTGAACATGAGGTCATGGAAGGCGCCCTTGCGGTGGTGGATCATGTCCTGGGCAAGGGCCAGGCGCACCTGTTCGGGCAGGGGAGTGGGGCCTGGGGTCAGAAGACGGGCTTTGTTGAGCAGCATGATAGAGTATCCTTTATACGTTCGCGGCCTGGGCCGGGCGTGTGTTGGGTTGGGGCTGTCGGGAAATCTGGACAAGCAGGCACTTGAGATAGGCCGTTTCGGGCATGGCGCAGTGGATGGGATGATCCGGGCCCTGCCAGCCCGTGTGCAGAAGGCGCGGATGCAGGCCCTGGCGGGCGCAGGCATGGGCCACGCAGCCGCGCAGATCGTCCACGTGCAGGGCCTGGGAGCAGGAGGAGGTCAGAAGATAGCCTCCGTCCTCCACCAGGGAGCAGGCCAGGGCATTGATGCGGCGGTAGGCCACAAGGCCTTCCTTGTAATCCTTGCGGCGTTTGATGAAGGCCGGCGGATCGATGCTCACCACGAAAAACCGTCTGCCTTCGTCGTGAAGGCGTCTGAGGGTGTCAAAGGCATCGCCCTCGAGCACGGTGCAGGCGGTTTGCGGCGCATTGCGGGCCAGGTTGTCCCTGGCATAGCCAAGGGCCCTGGCCGAGGCATCGGCAAAGGTCACGGACGCAGCGCCGGCATGGCCTGCGACCACCCCGAAGCCGCCCACGTAGGAAAAGGCATCCAGCACGTCCCTGCCCCGGGCCAGACGCTCCATGAGGCGGCGGTTGGGACGCTGATCATAGAACCAGCCGGTCTTCTGGCCTTCCAGCAGGGGCACTGTGCAGACGCAGTCGTTTTCCGGCACGTCGAGGGAGTCCGGTACAGGCCCCTCGCACTCCGTGCCCAGGGCAAGGCCTTCCAGAGTGCGGCTTGCCACCGTATTGTCCCAGAGAATGCTTTCGGGCCTGATGAGGCGGTGCAGGACGGACCTCAAGGCTTCCTTTCGCTGTTCCATGGCCAGGGTGGTTATCTGCACGGTGAGGTGGCTGCCAAAGCGATCGATGACAAGACCTGGCAGCGCGTCGCCCTCGCCATAGACCAGGCGGTAGTAGGGCTCGGCAAAGAGGGCGGAGCGCAGGCTCAGGGCCTGTTCCAGCCGCTCGGAAAGCAGCTCCTCGTCCAGGGGCCTGGCCGAGCGGGCATGGATCCTGGCGCAGATGAGGCTGTGGGGATTGACGGTGGCACAGCCAAGAACATGGCCCTGGCAGTCACGGACAAGCACTTCCTCTCCGGGCACCAGGTTCTTGAAATCGGTGGCTCTTGTATCCACTTCATTGGAGAAGATCCACAGATGCCCGGCTTTCAGGCGTCTGTCCTCGCCACGCTTGAGTTTCAGTGTCTGCATGAAGGTTCCTTTGGGGAAAAGAAGGGGGAGGGGAGCCTGCCCCTGGTCTATCTGGGGAAGAGGTCCTCGGACTGCTTCGTGAGGGTGGCGGATCCCGGGCGCACCTCCACCTGGAAGAGGGAGCCGAAGCGGCCGGACAGGGTCAGGAACTCCAGGATGGAAACGGGCCTGCCCTTTGGGGTGCGCAGGGTCAGGGTGCCCGGTGCATCGATGAAGTCGCCGAGCTTGCGGCACTGTTCCCGGCCTTCCTCGTTGTCTGCACGGCACAGGCTGGCAGACATGGTCTTGAGCAGCATGCTGGCCGCGTGGGCATCGGGCGTGATGGTGCGGGCCAGGCGGGCCGTGAAGCCGTAGTCGCGCCAGGTCATGGTCAGATCCTGCAGGGTGGTCTGGGCGGGGTGCCAGATGAAGTCGTAGCGAAGCTCGCCAAGATCCCTGATTCGCACAAGGCCGCTCTGCTGATTGTTTTCCGCACCGGAGGACGCAAGATCCGCTTCCACCTGCACGGTCTCCATGCCCTGCCAGTTCACGGGCACATAGGCCGCAAGCTCCCGGGTGGCAAGGGTGAGGCCGCGCACATGGGTCTCTATGCTGAGGGGCGGATTGTCGGCCCAGAGGAGCTCGCACTGGTCCATGGTCAGGGACGGAGGCGTCTGGGTATCGCGCACGTCGCGCAATATGGCCTTGGAGACCAGGGGCCCGTTGGCAAGCAGGGCCTCGGCCAGATGGGTACTGGCCTTGGGGGAGCGCAGCCTGGACGACGTCTGGGCCACAAGCTCGCTTAAGAGGGCGGGCGACACCCGGATTTCCTCGAGGGTCAGCTCCCGGCAGTGCAGCGTGTCCTGGCCGTTTTCCTGGAGGTCCACGTCCCTGAACACGGCGCGTTCGGCGCAGGTGCCAAGCACATTGTGCAGTTCGGCCTCTCTGGCCCTGATGGTCGTGGTGGTCAGGGGGGCGCGCAGGGTGATCCGGCAGTCGCCGGCAACCACCTCGTCCACGCGCACGCCGGTAACGCTTTGCGCAAAGGGCGGGCGCAGGCCGGACAGATACTGCTGCAGCAGGTTGTAGCGCAGGCGGACCACGGTGAGTTCCAGCCTGGACAGGCTGCAGCGCCTGTCGGCGCTCGTCCAGAGCAAATTGCTTGCCTGCAGCTTTTCCAGCACGGGCACATAGGTGTCGGCATTGTTGAAGAGGGAGCCCAGCACCGGCATGCAGGCCAGGATGCCCCTGAAGGTCACGGTGCCGTGCACGGTGAGGGCATGGGCGGAGGTGGGGCCTTCCAGGGTCTGATGGCGCGTGCGCCAGCCCGTGATGGTGATCTCTCTGGTCAGGGGCGAGAACTGGACGTCCTCAAGTGCGGTTTCTCCGGGGCCGGCCATGCTCAGGATGGCTTCCCTGGTGGTGTCTTCGACGGTGTTCTTGAGAAAGAAGCTGGCACCTATGGTGAGACTGAGCAGAAGGACGATCAGGACGGCCAGGGACAGGAAGAAGTTTTTCATCGCTTTTATGCCGCTAAGAGAAGTCTCGTTATGGATGAGGCTCGGAAGAAAGGGCGAAGGGACAGGCCCTGTGCTTCCAGTGGAACGGTCCGCCGTGCGGTACGAAGAAGACGGGAGCAGGACGGGATCCGGGGAACATGGGCAGGCCTTGCCCAAGTAGGGTACACTACAGCAACACGCAAGGAAATGAAAGTCCTGGAAGACAGGGGGCAAGTTGCCGGCATTTTTAAAAAAATCTGGGAAGGGTATGTGGCCCCCAAAGGCATTCCGGGGTCGTGGAAGGAGTCTGTCCTCCCCCGGACGTCACGCATGCGCAGCATCGGGGCAACAAAAAACGCTGCACGCATCCGCCTGTCCGGGCGGGCATGCAGCGTTGGTGGGATCTGTCTGATAGCGGCTGCCGGAGGGACAGGAGCCCTGGCAGTCCCGGCAGCAGGGTGTCCCCTGCTAGCGGATGCTGGCCGGGCCGCAGGCTTCGAGCATGCGGTTGACGGCCTGGGCCGCAGCGGCCTTGTCCTCGTCGGTGAGGTCGATGCCGCCGGCCGTGCCCCTTTCGATGTCCTGCAGGCAGGCGAGCAGCCGGACCGGTTCCACGATGGCCGTGTTGTCGCACTGATCGGCCGTGTCAAGCAGCGGCCTGATGGTGCACTGGTTCATGAACTTCATGCGCAGGCGGTTGACCAGGTTGAGTTCCGTGCCGATGACCAGCACAGGGGTCTTTCCGGTCCTGGCCGTTTCCTGAGCATCCAGGATGAGGAAGGAGGTGGGGCCTGCCGCGTCGGCCAGGGCCACCACTTCGGGGCTGGCCTCGGAGTGCACGGTGATGCGGCAGCCGGGGTGGGCAAAGCGCATGTCCTGCACCATGGTTGGCGTATAGGCTTCATGGATGCCGCAGTAGCCGGGCCACAGGAGCAGGTGCCTGTCCAGGGGCTGATCCACGCCGGGTTTCAGCCCCTTTTCGTCCACGTCCAGGACATGCCAGTGCTCACTGGTCATGCCAATCTGCATGGCTGTGTTGCGGCCCAGGTTGCGGTCAGGCACGAAGAGCACGTGGCTGGAGCGGCGGAAGGCCCACTGCAGCATGCGGCGCAGGTTGCTGGAGGTGCACATGGCGCCGCCGTGACGTCCGGTGAGGGCCTTGAGCTCAATGCTCGAATTGACGTAGACAAGGGGCAGGAAGGTGTGGCCCCTGCTGCGCAGATCGGCCAGCACGTTTTCCAGCTGCCGGGGCGTGGGCATGCCCACCGTGCGGCTGGAGGTCTGCTGCATGGGCAGGAGAATGTGCTGATCCTTCCTGGCCAGAAGGGCAGCGGTTTCGCCCATGAAGGAGACGCCGCAGAAGATGATGTATTCTGCGGCCAGGTGAGGGATCTGCTGGATGAGCTGCAGGGAGTCGCCCACATGGTCACAGAATTTGACAATGTCGTCGCGCTGGTAATGGTGCCCGACGATACAGACTCTTTTCCCAAGACGTTCCTTGAGTGCGGCGATCTGCGCTTCGATTTCCAGAATATCTTCCATTGGGAACCTCCCTGAGGACAAGTAACGGCCTGTGCCCGGAACAATGGCAGGGCTTTGGTCCCGGGGCCGGAAAGACCCGAGTGAATGCAGAGAATGAGGGAAGGGACATGAGGACTGTTCCGTGCGGGCACAGTCAGGGAATCCCCGGGGCTGATGCCCGGCCTTGTGCCTGCAGGGAACTGTCTGGAAAAAAGATGACATTTGGGTGTCACAAAAGGCTGCCATGAAGGTCGTACACTGGACAGTGTACCGACATCAGTGACGAAAAGCAGACCAGCTTCTGTCAGCAGGCGGGCAGGATCCAGACTTGTCCATGGGAAGGGCTTTTGATAGAAAGACCGCCCGTATCTGCAAAGCATAGCATCAGGTTCAGTGATCTTCAAGAAGTACTGCGCCGTTCCGGCCGGGAGTTCTGCGCTCCGCAGGGTCTTTGTTCCCAAAGGGCCCTTCCCCGGAAGCGACGTTTTGCCGGGTACGGGACAGGGACCGGGGCACCGGACTCTGCAGAGGGCCTGAGGCCTGACATCTTCAGCGCTGCACAAAGGAGGGGGTATGAACGACAAGGAACAGGTCGGCACCACGGAGCCGGCAGAGAAGAAGGCGACAGGGGTCGCCCCCCAGCACGAAGAGTCAAGGCAGACCAAAGCTCCGCTGCCCGGCGACGATCAGTCGGTCCTGTTCGGCGGATACAGGGAGCAGAGGGAGAGCAGGCACACCGAGGAAGTGACCCCGGAATGCCAGAGTGCTGCCGAAGAGGCGGCCTTCGTGCACCCTGCCGACCTCGCCGACCATCTGGAAAATCTCGACCTGCAGGCCCAGGTCTGTGCCCTCAAGCGCATGAACCGCGAGGACGCGGCCGAGGCCCTGGCCGAACTCGATGAAAACGTGGCAGTGGACGTTCTGGAAAACCTGGACGCCGACGATGCCGCCCAGATCATCGCCGAGATGGAACCGGACGATGCGGCGGACGTTCTGGACGAACTGGACGAGGATCACAGGGATGAGCTGCTCGGCCGTCTCAACAAGGAAGATTCGGAAGAGATCCGTACCCTGCTCAACTTCCCCCCGGATTCCGCCGCCGGTGTCATGAACACCGAGCTCATCCTCCTGCAGGATATCTGGACCGTGGATCAGGCCATTACCCATATCCGCCAGGAAATGGAGCTCGACAAGGAAATTCCCTACTACGGCTACGTGGTGGACGAGGAAGAAAAGCTCGTGGGCGTCCTCTCCCTGCGCAACCTCATGCTGGCCAAGCCCGGAACCGTGCTGGCCGATGCCGTGTCCGGCCAGAGCGTGGTCAGTGTCCTCTACGACACGGACAAGCGCGATGTGGCCAGCGAACTGGCCCACTACAACTACATGGCCCTGCCGGTCGTGGACTACGAAAACCACCTCATGGGCGTCGTGACCTATGACGATATCATGGACATCATGCACGAAGAGGCCAGCGCCGACATGCTGGGCATGGTGGGCGCCGACCCGGAGGAGAGCTGCGACACGCCCTGGCTCGAGAGCGTGGGCAAGCGCCTGCCCTGGCTGTGCGTCAACATGGTCAATTCGGCCCTGTCCGCCTCCGTGGTCTACAAGTTTGACGGCACCATTTCCCAGATGGCAGTGCTGGCCGTGCTCATGCCCATGGTGGCCAACCAGGGCGGCAATTCCGGGCAGCAGGCTCTGGCCGTCATGATCCGTCAGCTGGCCACGGACCGCTTTGACGGACGCAAGGCCTGGCTTGCCGTGTTCCGCGAAACCAAGATTGGCTTCCTCACCGGTTTTGTCATGGCCATCCTGGCCTGTATCGGGGCCTGGATCTTCACCCAGAACTATCTCATCGGCCTGGTCATGGGCAGCGCCCTCATGTGCGACATGGTGCTCGGTGCCACGGCAGGCGGATCCATTCCCCTCATCTTCCGCGCCCTGGGACGCGACCCGGCCCAGGCTTCAAGCATCTTCCTGACAACCATAACAGACGGTGCGGGCTTCTTCCTCTTCCTTGGCATGGCCACCCTGCTGCTTTTCTAGGGGCAGAGGCCCCCTTGTGCCACACAAGCGCACCCCTGTCACATACACTACACGAAAAAGCCGGCCTGAAGAGCTTGTAGTTCCTTCTTGCTTCTCTGGACAAATGAGCGTATCCGCCTTTTCGCAAGTCTGGTACCTCTGGAGTTTGGGAGCAGGATATGAACAGAGCTCTTCTTTTTGTCTGCGTGGCAACAGTCTTTTTTTCCACCATGGAAATAGCCCTGAAGCAGATTGTGGACGCCTTTTCTGCCATGCAGGTCAATACCACCCGCTTTCTTCTGGGCGGTCTGGCCCTCATTCCCTTTGCCCTGCGCGATTTGCGGCGGGGCGAAGAGAAGCTGACCCTGACAGCCCTGGCCCAGCTGGCCGCCCTGGGCCTGCTGGGCATTGTCCTCAGCATGGGCCTCTATCAGCTCGCCGTGGAACTGGCTCCGGCCAGCGTCGTGGCCGTCATCTTCTGCGGCAACACGGCCTTTGTCCTGTTCTTTGCCCACATCTTCCTGAAAAGCCCCATTGCCAGGAATCAGATAGCGGCCCTGGTGCTGGCCATCCTGGGCATTGTCTGCATCCTTAAGCCCTTTGCCTCCGTGCTGCGGGCCGAAGCCCTGGTCTACGCCGTGCTGGCTCCGGCCACCTTTGCCCTTTATGCCGTGCTCTCCACGCCCCTGTGCCGCCGCTATTCCGGGGTGGTGGTCACCTGTTCCACCTTCCTGCTGGGCAGTGCCGAGCTCCTCGTGCTCATCTTCCTGGCCGACCTGGCTCCGGTGGCAGCCTTCCTGAAGGCACACGGCATGGGCTTTCTTGCCGATGTGCACCTTTTTTCGGGCTATACCTGGTCGTCCTTCCTGGGCATGCTCTACGTGGGCATAGGCGTGAGCGGCATAGGCTATGCCGCCTACTTCATGGCTGCCGAGACGGGCTCGCCCTTCACGGCTTCGCTGGTCTTCTTCTTCAAGCCCGTGCTGGCACCCATCCTGGCTTGGATTCTTCTTGGCGACAGCATCCCGCCGTCCATGCTCCTGGGCATTGTGTGCATCGTGGCAGGCTCCTGCTGTCTCATCCTGGTACGGCTCAGGGATCTGCGCCTTGTGCGCACCGTGCAGCACTGGCAGCGCCTCTACCACCACAAGCGCTGGCGCCACGATTACAGGATACGCCATTTCGATCCGCATCTGCTCTCCGTGGTCCACGAGGAACACGATGGGCTGGCCGACAGGACAAGACAGGACTAGCCCCTGTTTCTGCCCCTGCCAGTGACAGGCAGGAGGCACAGGCAGGAGACGAGACGCAAGGGGACCATGATGAAAGAAATGGTCCCTTGCGCAGGTGCGGCCCTGAAAAAAGGGCAAAAAAAAGTGCTTCCATGCGGGCTGCAGGCACCTGGGCCTGCAGCTTCTGGAAACACCGAGCGCTTGCTTGCACTTTGAAAAAAATGCAGGGGCACGCAGCCCCGAAAGTTCTGTGGCGGGAGCGCATAGGGGTCGAACCTACCGCAGACCTCACAGCCTGCCACCAGTTTTGAAGACTGGGCGCTACACCGGTAACGATACACTCCCACTGTGACATGGACCACCATGGCCTCTTGCGACTGGCCTCAATGGACCCTTGTCCGTTCCACAAGGAATCTTGTACGTGCACACAGGGGAAAAGGCAAGCCTCCTGTGGCCTGTTTCAGACATGGGTGTGCTCCTTTGAGTCTGTGACTATTCCTGATAATGGTCACAGACTAAAAAGCAACAATGTAAAAATGTTACTGCTTGCAGTGCAGCATTTTGCTGCGCTGTTGCCCGGCTTTTTTGCGGTACACCCTGTCCTGTTTCCGGCCCTGTGTTTTTGCCCCTGCCTGGCCCGTCGTGCCCTGCAGGCCCTGCCGGGCAGGGAGCCGTGCAGGCACGGGGTGCGCAGGGTGCACAGAAAGCGGGCAGCAAGTGAGGCCAGACCGTCTTTGGGTCCGGCTAGTCCTGCTTTTCGTCTGCTGTCTTGTCCGTCTTTTCGCTCTGCTTCAGGTTGGTGAAGGCAAAGTCCGTACGGAAGCCCTCGAAGGTGCCATGAGCCAGGAGCAGGTCGTTGGCATCGTGGATGTCCACGGAATAGACGACAATGTGGCGTCCTGCGCGGATGCAGTTGGCCTCGGCCACCAGCGGACCGTGACGGCCGGGGGCGAGGAACTGCATGCTGGTGGACAGGGTCACCGTGCCGGTCTTTTCGCCGAAGTTGGAGGCTGCGCCAAAGGCAATGTCTGCCAGGGAGAAGAGCACGCCGCCGTGCACAAAGCCCATGCCGTTGCAGGTAATGTCCGTGATGGGCATGCTGACCCGGCTGTGCTGCGGAGAGGCCTCTTCGATCTTCATGTTGAAGAGGGAGTAGACGCGATCGCCATCTTCAATGGCCGATTCTTTTGCGAGTTCTGTTTCCATAGTGTCTGCCCTGAACTGTTGAGGAAAAAAGAGCCGAAGCCCTCAGGCTCCGGCTCGCTTGCAATGGGACTGTCGGCTAGCAGCTTTCTATCTGCTGAATGCCGTCCAGCTTCCAGGAACCCGTCTCGTGCTTGCGGATGAAGTGCCAGATTTCCCTGGCATTGGCGGGCTGGGCCTGGTTGGGATCCTCGCGCATGAGCACGTCGAAGTAGACCTGGGCGCGATCATTGCCGCCAAACTCTTCCACAGAGATGAGGGAGGCATTGATGAGCACAATCTGGGTCTGGCTGGGCGTGGGATCGGCGGCCTTCTGGGCACGCAGTTCTTCCAGAACGGCATCGGTGGCAAAGTTGGCAATGTCGTCCAGGTCGCGCTTGTCCCAGGACGCCTGCATGCGGGTGTAGGCCATCTTGGCGCCGCGCAGGAAGTCTTCCACGTCAAAGCCTTCGGGCACGTTGGCAGAGGGAGCGGCCGCAGCGGTCTGCTGCTGGCTGCTCAGGGCGCCCCAGGCGCCGGCAGCGCTGTCATTGCGCTGCATGGTGTAGTCCTGGGCAGGCTGCTGCTGTTCCTGATAGCTGCTCGCGTAGGCGGACTGGGCAGCAGGCTGTGCCTGGGCACGCTTCCTGCGCAGGAAGAAGATCACGCCGCCGATGATGAGCAGAAGGAGCAGGAAGTCCATGCCGCCCACGCCGCCGAAGCCGCCGCCACCGAGCAGGGAGCCGATGAGGGAGCCGGCGAGCAGGCCGCCCAGGAGACCACCGCCAAAGCCGCCGAACAGGCCGCCGCGATTGGGAGCAGCCTGGGCTGCCGCAGCGCCCTGATTCTGCTGGGTGCGCTGCTGCTGCACGGCGGGAGCCTTGGCAGGAGCGCGCATGGAGGGCTGGCTGCCAAAGGAACGGCCGCCACCCATGCGGGCAGCGTCACTGTCGGCAGGCAGGGCCATGGCCAGGGCAAAGACAAGGAAGAAGGAGGAAAGAAGAGCTGTGATGCTACGAATCATGAATGGTGTCTGCGGTGTTACTCCAGCCCGTACTGCTATGGCGGGATACAGGTGGACGGGGCGCAGCTCCGTAAAAATCCCGAGATGAGTGAAGAAGGACCTTGGTTGGGTGTGAAAGCCGCTGCAGAGCGTCTGAAAAGTTCTCGGTTAAGATAAGGTCTGCCAGGCCTGATGGCAAGATGGGAGCCCTCATTTGCCTCTGTCCGGGCCTGCCTGTGCCCGGGAAAAGACGGGGCCCCTAGTTGCCTGCCGCCTGTCCGTCCACGTAGAACCAGAACAGGGTGCTGATATAGAGGGGCGAGGGCTGTCCGCCGGGCCCCTTGAGGGGCGCGCCCTGCTGGGTGGCCGCACAGCACCACCAGCCTGGCCGGTTCAGGACAACGGAAAAGAGGCCGTTTTCCGTGGTGCGCAGTTCCATTTCCTCATGCCAGGGAGTGGGTACCTGCACGTTTTCCGTATTGATGCGGAAGATGCGCACCGGAAGACCGGTCACGGGCTTGCCGTTCACAAGGACCCTGCCCGTGAACAGGGCAGGTGCCAGCAGCCCGAAGGGCCGCGTGGCCGGCACAATCTCGAAGCTCAGGCCCAGGGGCAGGTGCCAGCCCCAGCCCTCGCCGTAGACCGGCAGCATGGTCTTGACGATATGCTGGGCATAGCCTGCCTGGAAGGGTTCCCACCAGGGCTGGGTCTCGATGACAAATTCGTAGAGGCCCGGTCTGTCCAGGCCCACATTGGCGCCCCAGGCCTTCTGGTTGAGGTAGCGGATTTCCTCTATGTCGCCCAGGCGGTCTTCCCGGTGGGCCGGCTGGGTGGGATCGGCCAGATCCCTGTCAAAGCGGTAGATGGTGAAGAGCCTGGGGGGATCCATGGCAATGCCGTGGTTGCGGAAGGGTTCCATGCCGCCAATGAGCAGATCCACTTCCTCTCTGATGTGCTGCGGCGCCACGCTGGCATAGATGCTGGCATTGACGGCATCCACCAGTTCCGGGAGCTGGCCTGCGGCAGGACTGGCGTCCTTCTGGCCTGCAGCTTCCTTGCCGCCGGCCCTGGCACCCTTGTCCTGGCTCTCTTCCTTCCTGGCCGTTTTGGCGCTCTCCTTTTTCTTCCCGTCGTTCTCTTCCCTGGCTGCGGCCTTCTTGTCCGCCTCCGTGGCCGCGGCACGCGTGGACGTGACCAGGGAGGATTCTATGCTGGGCTTGCTCGGGATGAGCAGGGTGGCCCGCTGGGCAAGGGAGGGCGAGGCGCAGGCAAGCATGAGCAGCGCCGTGGCAAGAAGCAGCGGACACAGAAGCCTTGGGCGGGACACGAGGAACAGACGGAAGGGCAGACGCGACATGGAACAACCTCTGCAAAGCCTTGAGGCGGCACTGGGCAGAAAAAGGGTCAGGGGCGGGAGAGACGGATGCAGGACAGGAGGAGGGGAGCGTCGGGAAGAAAGGCCAGGGAAGCAGGGCCCTGAAAACAGGAGCCTCATGCTACGAGGTCGGGAGCAGTCCCCATGGAGACCTGCCTTCTGATACCGGCTTTCTGATATCCGCAGTGTGACAGCCTGGCTGCATTCTTTTTCTGGGACAGGGGAAAGCGCCTGCCAGACGGCTCTTCTCCTGGCGAACAGGGGCTTCGCGCAGGCTAATCAGCAAAGCAACTAAACTTTTGCAGAAAGAAATTCAAGACCATTGCCTCTGCAGGACGCACTGGTGGCGTCTGGCAGGGAGCCATGCAAAAAAAAATCACGCTTGCAGTGATTTTCGTGGTATCGTGACTTTTTGGGCTGTGCTGTGGCATACTGCAGGGGTGCATTGTTTCCGGGTTCCCGTTCCCTGTACAGGAACGCGCAGAATGAGAGCCCGCATGCACAGATTCTTGCACAAGGAGGTCGTGCATTCCTTTTGTCCGCTGCAAATGGGCGTGCCGTACTTGATGAAATTTCTTTCTGCTGACAATCTCCTGCTGCTGGACAGGACATGGAGGGACTGGAGCACCAGGGCCCATACCATGAAGCAGAAGCGCATCCGTCTGCGCCTGTATGTCCTCTACCTGCTCATCCGTCACGGCGGACTGCGCCTGGGAGAGGCCCTGGCCCTGAACGACAAGAGGGATCTTGTGTTCTCCACGTCCACCATACGCATTGCCAATGACCGTGACGTGCAGATACCGGAACATGTCATGACCGAACTGCTGGGTCTTGTGGAAGATCCGGCCGTGCAGGAGCTGCAGGGCCATCTGGCCCATGTGGATCCGGGCTATGTGCGCAAGAATTTCTACCTGGTGGCCGAATCCTGCGGACTGGACCGCACCATGGGGGGCCCCAGGGTGCTGCGCCATTCCCGGGGAGCGGAACTGCTCAACCTGGGCATTCCCGTGCTCATCGTGCAGAAGTACCTGGGCCTGCAGAGCCCGGCCCAGGCCGTGCAGCTCAGAGACTTTCAGGACAGCGAGGCCAGGGAAATCCTGCACTCCCATCTGCGGCGCGAAACCCTGCGCCATTCCTCGGCCCGCAATGCCTTTGCCGGCACCATCAGCGCCATCAGCGAAAGCACCACCATGGCCGAAGTGGTGCTCAGCGCGCCCTCGGGCCTTGAGGTGCGTGCCAGGATCTCCATGGAAAGCGTGCGATCCCTGAACCTCCACGAGGGGCAGACCGTGACGGCCACGGTCAAGGCGCCTTGGGTCGTGCTTGCGCCGGCCAATACGCAGACAAGCAATGCCAACAATTATCAGGCTACCGTGCTCTATGTGCGGGAAGGGCCCCTGGAAGCCAGTGTCCGTCTCTCCCTTGAGGACGGTACGGGCATGGCAGCGCTCATGGGCAGGGACGGTGTGCAGCGCCTGGGCCTTGCCGCAGGCCTGCAGTGCACGGTGAGCTTTTCCTCCATGTCCGTGGTGCTCACGCCCAATTAGGTCAGGAGGGACCGATCTTCCCCTTGTGCGGTTTCCCTGGTCTTCCTGTGTCCCGTGCGGACCGGGCTCAAAAAAAGCGCAAAAAAACGTGCACCCCAATGCGTCTGGAGGTGCACAGTGAAAGAAGAGAGAAAACGGACGTGACGGCAGGGCATGTCCAGGGTGCCGACTTCGGGGAACGCTGTTTTCATGCCCTGGTCCTGGTCTCGGACAGACAGCCTGTTTCACCAGATCTGTCGTCCTGCATGATCGTTTCTGCGAGAATGTTCAGGATGTTGCGCACTATCCGAGGATAACGCTCACTCTCCTGGGCAGGAAGCTTTTCCAGTTTGCTTACTGATGAAAGGCAGATGCCCCTCCCAAGATGTAGATCTGAACAGCACTACATTTTTCAGGGTTCCCAGGGACCTGGAGAAAGGCTAATATGCTGAAAGAATTGCGATAACATGCTGTTTGGGTGATGTAGATCTGAAATTTGCCTCTGGTTGACAGGCGCACGTAGTATTGCCCCCTAAACGAACGAAAAACTGACCCCTCGATCTGGCATGGCAGGCAACCATCCCTTCAAGTCTGCTGTTTCCCCCCGGGAATGCTCAGGATGTTGTGCTGTATCCAGGGATAACGCGCACACTCCTGGGCAGGAAGCTTTTCCAGTTTGCTCACTGATGAAAGACAGATGCCCCTCACAAGATGCAGATCTGAACAGCACTACAGTTTTCAGGGTTCCCAGGGACCTGGAGGAAGGCTAATATGCTGAAAGAATTGCGATTACTTGCTGTTTTTGTGATGTAGATCTGAAATTTGCCTCTGGTTGGCAGGCGCACGTAGTATTGACCCCCTAAACGAACGAAAAACTGACCCCCTCGACCTGGCATGGCAGGCAACCATCCCTTCAAGTCTGCTGTTTCCCCCCGGGAATGCTCAGGATGTTGCGCCGTATCCGGGTGTAACGCTCACTCTCCTGGGCAATTGTTCTCAGGATGTTCCTGTGTTTTTCGATTCATTTTTTTTTCAGGAAAACAGGAAGTGTTGCAATTTATCTCTTCAGGAGATCCTGTATCATTTGAGAAGCAAATGTGCAAGGAAATTCATGTACAAACTGTTCTTGTGATAATGCTCAATATGTTGAGCATTATTCATGAATAGCGCTCAATATGCTGAGCATTGTCTCTCAAAACAGAGTTTGAAGCATGAAAAATTTTTGCTCTTCGTGGTATTTGTGGCAAGGTGTGACGGGATAGACTTTTGTCAGAAAGGTGGCTGAGCCAGAGTCGCAGGGGCAAAAACTGTGCACCCCGGCAAGCCGGGAGGTGCACAGTGCACATCAGGGGAAATCAGGGGAAAACCGCTGTGACGCGAATCAGGCCCACTGCACGGGTTCCAGCCTGCGCAGGCCGTGCACGCTGTCGAGGTGCATGAGTACGGGGCAGGCCAGCACCTGGGCCAGGCTCTGCAGCTTTTCGCGCACAAGATTTCTGCGGACAAGTTCGTCCAGCACAAGACTGTCGCGCAGGCGTTCTCCTGCCGGCAGGCAGAAGACGGCCGGTCCCTGCTGGCAGAGCAGGGCGCCCCTGGTACAGCCAAGGACATGGGCAAAGCGGCTGACTGCCAGGGCTTCGCCCAGTGTGCCGGCCGCGATGCGTTCCTGCACGGGGTCAAGGGGCAGCAGGGCCTGCGTCATGTCGAGCTGCAGGCGGTCATCGCGTTCGTCCAGGCAGGAGCGGGCCACATCCATGGACAGGGGCTCCTCGTCCCTGATGCCTGTGACGGCAAGGTGCACGGAACCGTTCCTGGCCACACTGATGTGCAGGCAGGAGGGCTGGTCGGGCTTTTCCGGCACAAGGTCGCTCGGCACAAAGCCCCAGGGGAGAGCAATGTCCTGGCCCCAGAGGGCGGCCGCACCGGGCAGGGGAGCGTCCATGGTGCTGATGCAGGCACAGATTTGTTCAAGGGCGCCCGGGTCGATGGCATGGGCCCTGGCCAGACGAGCCAGGCGCTGCAGATGTTCCCTGAGGAGCAGGGCCTTGTCGCCCTCCATCCTGGTGACAGCCTGCAGGCAGATGTCCTCGGGCGACCGGGAGCCCGGCGCACAGGAAACAGGCTGGCAGAGTTCGCGCACCGTGGCCTGGGGATCGTCCGTTGTGTACAGCGAGTAGCGGGCGTCGGTCTTTCTCTTGTAGAGGACGCGGTTGGCAGCACAGATCTGCACGCCTTTGGAAGAGAAGACAAAGAGCACCATTTCCGAGTCGCCAAGGGCTGCGGCAAGCAGATCCTCTATGCCCTGTTCCCTGTCGTCTGCCGTTTCCTCGCAGGCCGTGGCAGCGGTGCAGACCAGATCCTCGAAGGCGTCCTCATAGTGGGCGGCGCAGGCCGCGTGGGCGCCAATGCCCTGGAAGATGGCTGTGCTTTCGCAGCGGGTGGCCAGCTCAATGGGCTGGTCCGCGAGCGTCTCCACGGTCGAGGCGCACAGGGAAGGACAGAAGCGCTGGCGGGCAGAGCAGGCGCAGGCCTCGTCTTCGGCCTTGCAGGCTGCCCGGGTGCGGTAGAGAAAGACCTTGATGAGGGCTGCCGGTCGCGAGCCTGCCTCGGTCAGTGTCTGTCCCGGGTGCTCGGCCACGGGATCGGGCAGCCTTGGCGCTGCCCCGGCCAGCAGGGCCTCCCGGCGCACATAGCCTGCAAGGTAGCCGGAATGACGCAGCTTTTCCATCTGCTGAAAGGCATTGGGAATCTGTTCCGAAAAATAGGCCTCTATGGAATACAGGGTCTTGGCATAGCTGTACGTGTTGAAGACAAAACTGCTCACAATGTGCTCCAGAGAATATCCAGATGGGAAAAGCCGGGCTGGCAGACTAGGTCTGCCTGTCCGCACGGGGCCTGCGCCCCGGCGGGCACAAGATCCGGGAAGACCCGGGCAAGAGCCCGCACGGCCTCTGCCTGGACGGAGGGGGTGACGTCCGTGTCCGTCTCAAGGCCGCGCAGGCCGCAGGCACAGACAAGGTTCAGGCCCAGGCTCTGACAGAAATATTTGAGTGCCAGGTGGGAGCCCGTAAAAAGCTGCGCGCCCCTGGGGCGCCCGGCTACAAAGACCGTCAGCACGCGGGGTGCCGGATGGGGCAGCTTCTGGGGATGCTCGAAAAAGCGCTGGCTGCGGTCCACCAGGGCCTTGGCCCGGGCCGGCAGCCCGTAGAAGTAGACGGGCGAGATCCAGACAACGGCCTTTGCAGCGCGCAGGGCCGCAAAGACGGCCTCGCAGGCGTCCTCTTTTGCCAGCACGCAGGAAAAGGGCGGCCTGCGGCAGCGGCCGCAGTGGGTGCAGCCTTCCATGTGCAGGGAGGAGAGGTCCAGGATGCGGACCCTGCAGGAAGGCACAAGGCTTCCTGCCAGCGTCCGTACCAGGGCACTTGTCGTGCCCAGGGCATGGGGCGAGGCCTGCACAAGAAGGACTTCTTGTGCGCCCTCGTCAGCCTGCCCGGCTCTGCGACCTTCAGGGGCCTCGTCAATGGACTGTTCAATGGTTTGTCCCATGCACGCTTCCCTTGACTGTTCCATGGACTGCTGCGGCCTAGCCTGCAAAGTCCCCGATAAAGGGATTGTGCCGTTTTTCATCGCCAATGGACGTTTCCGGTCCGTGTCCGGGATAGACCACGGTTTCCTCTGGCAGGGCAAAGAGGGTATTGCGCACGCTCTTCAGAAGCGTTTCGTGATCGCCCATGGGAAAGTCCGTTCTGCCGATGGAGCGGTAGAAGAGGGCGTCTCCCGTGAAGACGCAGCCCTCGGAGGTAAAGTAGTAGGAAACGCTGCCAGGGGTGTGGCCGGGCGTGTCCAGAATGGTGAAGGCAAAGGGGCCGACGGCCATTTCGTGTGCGGGCAGCGGGCTTTCGCTGAAGTCCGGCACCAGGGGCATGCCCCAGATGCCGCCACGCGAGGCCTCGGTGCGGGCAATGGCCTCTTCTCCGGCCGGCACGTAGGCCGGAGCCTGGGTGGCCTTTTGCAGGGCACTCACGCCGTAGAGGTGGTCGAAGTGCCGGTGGGTGACGAGGATGGCCCTGAGGGTGAGGCCGTTTGTCTGCAGAAAGTCCAGCATGGGGGCCGGATCGCCGCCCACGTCAATGGCCAGGGCGTCGGTGCCGTTGTCCACAAGATAGCTGTTGGTGCCAAGGGGTCCCAGGGCAAAGGAAGAGATGCGCATTGCGGATACCTTGATGCAGGGAGGGTTCGCGGGTGAAGGAAAGGCCTTGTTGCACGAGGCATACAAAAAGGAAAACGCAGAGGC
>DXHV01000085.1 GCA_019113165.1 Candidatus Desulfovibrio intestinipullorum | reverse complement strand
GTAGGTGAGGGAGCCGATGACCTTCTTGTCCGTGCCGCTCAGGGAGAAGAAGTTGAAGGCGCTGGGCTCTTCAAAGATGCCCACGATGATGGCCGTGCCCGTATTGCGGATCACATCGATGGCCAGGGGGCCTGTGAACTTGTTGCCGATGCACTCGAAGGAGACGTCGGCGCCGGATCCGTTGGTCAGGGCTTTGATGGCAGCCACGGGATCCTCTTCCTTCGGGTTGATGATCACGTCGGCTCCGCATTCCTTTGCCTTGGCAATGCGATCCCTGGACATTTCCAAGGCAATGATCTGGCCGGCACCGGCTGCACGGGCGGCCATGATGGTGCCAAGGCCGATGGTGCCGGCTCCGAGCACAACCACGGTCAGTCCCAGGATGCTGCCAGCCATGCGCACGGCCTTGAAGCCCGTGGCCAGGGGTTCCATGACGGCGCCGGCATCGTAGCTCACGCCGTCGGGCAGCACATAGCAGAGTTCGGCGGGCACGTTCACAAGGGAGGCAAAGGCGCCGTCATTGTGCAGGCCCGTGAAGGCGAGCTTTTCGCAGACATTGTAGCGGCCTTCGCGACAGGGCTGGCACACGCCGCAGTGCTGGCAGGCGTCGGGCGCCACGCGATCGCCCACGCGGATGGAGGTCACGCCCTCGCCCACGGCCACCACGTCGCCGCTGAATTCATGGCCCATGATGACGGAGCCGGATTTGCCGGTCAGGGGATGGGGCGTGGTGGGAATGAAGATGGGACCAGCCAGGTATTCGTGCAGATCCGATCCGCAGATGCCGCACCAGGCCACCTTGATCTGCACCCAGCCCGGAGGCGGCGGCGGGGGAAGGGGAACAGTGTCGAGACGGACGTCCTTGGGTCCGTGCCATACGGCGGCAAGCATTGTATCGGCCATGATCTCCTCCTTAACGGGAGCGTGTTTCCCTGGTGCATGAGCATGCTGTTTCCCCGATCGCAGCCGGACAGCCCTGGCAGGGGTGCAGCATTCCTGTCGTCCTGCGCTGCCTGTCCCGATCGGGGACGTTTGTGTCGCTTTTTTTTGTTCGGGGCCCTTGAGCCTCACGCCAGGCAGGAGCGTGCGTGAGGCCATGCAGTGCAGGGGTGTGTCTGCACTGCATGGCGTGTGCTCCCTGTTCGGGCCAGAAAACAGGGAAGTGAAGAGTTCAGTTCCTGAAAGGTTCAGTTCCTGAAAGGTTCAGTTCCTGAAAGGTTCGGTTCCTGAAGGGTTCGGTTCCTGAAGATTTCCCGTCTGTCACGAGCCTTCCTGTCTGCCCCCGGAGGGCATGCGCACGCTTTGTTCCGGACATGAGCAAGAAGCCGGTCTTCCGAGGGGGACCAGGGGCGTGCCTGTCCCGGGGGCGTCTGCTCGTTCAGCTCGTTCAAACGTCAGGGCCTAGGGCTGAACCAGGATCTTGATGTTTTCGTCCTTGTTGTTGATGAGTTCCAGGAAGCCCTTTTCCACGATGTCGGTCAGGGCAATGCGGCCGGTGATGAGGGGTTCGGCCTTGATGATGCCCTTGGCCATGAGCCGTGCCAGACCCTTGAAGTCTTCTATGGTATAGGCCAGGGAGCCGATGACCTTCTTGTCCGTGCCGCTCAGGGAGAAGAAGTTGAAGGCGCTGGGCTCTTCAAAGATGCCCACGATGATGGCCGTGCCCGTATTGCGGATCACATCGATGGCCAGGGGGCCTGTGTGCTTGTTGCCGATGCACTCGAAGGAGACGTCGGCGCCGGAGCCGTTGGTCAGGGCCCTGATGGCGGCCACGGGTTCCTGTTCCTTGGGATTGATGACCACGTCGGCGCCGCATTCCCAGGCCTTGGCAATGCGATCCTTGGACATTTCCAGCACGATGATCTGGCCTGCACCGGCAGCCTTTGCGGCCATGATGGTGCCAAGGCCGATGGTGCCGGCTCCGAGCACGACCACGGTCAGGCCCAGGATGCTGCCTGCCATGCGCACGGCCTTGAAGCCTGTGGCCAGGGGTTCCATGACGGCGCCGGCGTCGTAGCTCACGCCGTCGGGCAGCACGTAGCAGAGTTCGGCCGGAACATTCACAAGCGGCGCAAAGGCGCCGTCATTGTGCAGACCCGTGAAGGCGAGCTTTTCGCAGACATTGTAGCGGCCTTCGCGACAGGGCTGGCATTCTCCGCAGTGCTGGCAGGCGTCGGGCGCCACGCGGTCGCCCACGCGGATGGAGGTCACGCCTTCGCCAACGGCCACCACGTCGCCGCTGAACTCATGACCCAGGATAAGAGAGCCCTGTTTGCCGGTCAGGGGATGGGGCGTGGTGGGAATGAAGATGGGGCCAGCCAGGTATTCGTGCAGATCCGATCCGCAGATGCCGCACCAGACCACCTTGACCTGCACCCAGCCCGGAGGGGGCGGCGGGGGAAGGGGGACAGAGTCGACGCGAACGTCCTTGGGACCATGCCATACGGCAGCGAGCATTGTATCGGCCATTGCTTCCTCCTTGTGGGTCGGTATGCTGTTTTTTTCAGGTACAGTTGGCAAAGCACGGATCGTGCCAGAGTCGCTATCTCCTGCTTTTTCGCAATGATTATTTTTTTCACAAGGTTAGCGGGCAAAAAAACAGGCCTGTCTGTCAGCCTGTCCTGCCCCATTTTGGAACACAATGTGTTCAGGCTGTTCGCAAAGGGAACAGTTCCGGGGCCCTGCAGCGTGCGCACGGGCTCTGGCACAAGGCAAAAGCCTGAGGCAGAGGCAGAGGTGGAGGCAGAGGCAGAGGAACGACCGGAGGATGGGAAAAGACAGGATCTGGCACAAGAAAGGATCTGGCACAGGGCCGGACAAAAAAAGGCACAAAACAGCAGACGGGACAGAAGAAACGTCCTCCTGTCCCGTCTGCTGCGCCTCTGTCCTGCGCTCCTGATGTCCTCGTGCCGTTTTCGAGCCGTTTTCGAGCCTGCCCCCCGTGTCCTGTGCCCGATCTCCGGGCCGGTCCGGAACAACGGCCTTTTTTTGCCTTCTTTCCGTTCCTCAGAAAAATTCCTCAGGATCGTTCCTCAGGAAATGTTGTACTTGCGCATCTTGGCGTAGAGGGTATTGCGGCCTATGCCCAGGGCCCTGGCTGCCTTGAGAATGTTGCCGCCGTAGTGCTCCAGGGCGGCCATGATGGTGCGCCGTTCCATGTTGTCCAGGCTGAAGTCCGCAGGTTCGCTGCTGCCAGGGCTGCCAATGCTCCCGGTGCTGCCGGACGCCCTGGCTCGTTCGGCCCCCTGCTGGCCCCAGAGGGCCTTGGGCAGATGTTCCATTTCGATACAGGAGCCCATGGCCATGTTCACCGCGTACTCTATGCTGTGCACAAGCTGGCGCACGTTACCCGGCCAGTCGTAGGCTTCCAGACAGGAGAGGGCCGCCTGGCTGAAGCCCGCGTAAGGCAGGTTGTGCTTGCGGGCCAGCTTCTGGCCGTAGGTTCGGGCAATGAGGGTCACGTCCCCTGTGCGCTCGCGCAGGGGCGGCAGCTCCAGGGTGAGCACGTGGATGCGGTAGAAGAGGTCTTCCCTGAAGAGCTTCCTTGCTATGAGATCCTCAAGATTGCGGTTGGTGGCCGTAATCAGGCGAAAATCCGTGACAATGGACTGGGATCCGCCAACCCGCGTCACCGTGCCCGTCTCCAGGGGGCGCAGCAGGTTCACCTGCATGTCCAGGGGCATTTCCGAGATTTCGTCCAGAAAGAGCGTGCCGCCGTGGGCCTGCTCGAACTTGCCCCGCGTGGACTTGCCTGCCCCGGTAAAGCTCCCCTTTTCGTAGCCAAAGAGCTCGCTCTGTATGAGTTCGCGGGGCAGGGCACCGCAGTTGACGGCCACAAAGGGCTGGTCTGCCCTGGCGCCTGCCTTGTGCAGGGCCCTGGCAAAGAGTTCCTTGCCCGTGCCGGTCTCGCCCAGCAGCAGGATGGGCGCAAAGGAGGCCGCCATGGTGCGGGCGCGCTCCACCACGGCCTGCATGACCGTGCTGCGGCAGAGGATCTCGGCAAAGGGATCGTCGGCGTCTGCAGCCCGGCCGCCCTGGCCCGGCTTGCCGGCCTTTCTGCCGGGCTGTCCGGAATTCTGGCCGGCTCCCTGACCCGCGTCTGCTCCCGCGCCCGGCAGCACAAAGAGGCCCGAGTGCGGCCGCTCGCAGTGCAGGGCAATGAGGTAGTGGCGCCGGTGATTGGTGCTCACAAAGGGCGCAAGCTCGGCAAAGAGGTCCGGCCTGGCCGGACAGACAAGGGCCCGCTGACCGTTTTCCGCGGCAAGGTCGATGCCCGTGAGATCAAAGTGATCCCCGGCTCTTGCGCCGCGCAAGGCGCTGCCTGTGCCCAGCAGGTGTTCGGCCAGGGGATTGGCAAAGGTGATGCGGCCCTGATCGTTGACAAGGCAGAGGCCCACCGGCACGCTGCCCACAATGGCGCGGAACATGTCCCTGGAGAGTTCGCCCATGCTGTCCAGGGAGGCATTGAAGAGCAGGCGCTCGGTTTCCCGGACAGCCATCATGGTGAGCCACAGGGCCTGGCTGTGGTTGGAGCTCACGTGTCCCGAGATGTCGAGACAGCCCCAGAGGCTGCCCAAAGGGGTGAAGATGGGCGTTGCCGAACAGGTCCAGGCGTGATGGCTGATGCAGAAATGCTCCACCCCGCAGATCTGCCAGGGCATCTTCGTGTCCAGGGCCAGGGAAATGGCATTGGTGCCCACGCTGCCCTCGGCCCACACGGCGCCGGGGCCAAAGCGCAGGCTGTCGGCCTGCTGCAGTATCCTTTTGTTGCCTATGGTGCGCAGCAGCCGTCCTTTCGCGTCCGAGACGGTCATGAGCAGATCCCTGTGGCGTATGGCCTCGTAGACCGTGAGCTCCACCTCGTGGCCGAGATCCTTGAGCAGGGCCGCCTGTTCCTCAATCTGCGCCAGGGGCACAAAGGCCGTGCAGTTGGCCATCATGGGATCCACGCCCTGATCGAGGCAGCGCTGCCAGGAGGCCAGGATGGGCGAGTCGGGCAGGGCCGTCCTGTCCCTGTCCCTGTCGGCGAGGAAACGACGCCAGTCTTCTATGGTCAGGTGCACGCGCCTGCTCGACACGGCTGCGGCAACAGAGGAGCCCTGCAGCACGCACTCTTCCTGTTCGTCGTTCATGATGGGCCGTATGTCGCCATTGTGCTGCAGTTCGTACATGATGACCATTCCTGCCAGGAAAATATTTCTTAGAAGGAACTTCCGGGAAAGCAAACTCCGGGGAAGACTCTGCAAGACAAGCCTGCCCATGCTGCGCGTCATGCACCCTGAACGGGGAACCCGGACACAAGGAGGCCCACTGTTCCAGAAGAGCACAGCCAGAAGGTTCTACTTGCAGACAGAGTACTGCCATTATACCTGTTTTTCCGTCATATGCAAGCAGAAAACTCACAAAGGACCGACTGTTCGATTATGGAACACCTGTCTTTCGCCCTCTCTGTACGCATTTGGAACAGGTCGCGCACGTCCTGCAAAAAAGACATGTTCTGGCAGGACGTTAAGCTGTGGCATAGCCCTTGCAAAACCGAAAGACGGATACAGGCGCCATGCCCTGGCATGGTCTACATCAAGAAGGCAACGTCCCTTGGAGGTTTCAAGTCTATGGCTTGTGAAGTCGTGATGCCCAAGTGGGGCCTTACCATGAAAAGCGGCAAGATTGCCCGCTGGCTGGTGGAGGAAGGCGCTGCGGTAACGGCAGGCATGCCC
This sequence comes from Candidatus Desulfovibrio intestinipullorum, assembly GCA_019113165.1. Lineage (GTDB taxonomy): Bacteria > Desulfobacterota > Desulfovibrionia > Desulfovibrionales > Desulfovibrionaceae > Desulfovibrio > Desulfovibrio intestinipullorum. The sequence continues at coordinate 31,850 of DXHV01000085.1, read as the reverse complement.
CTGCTGGAAGTGGAAACGGATAAAATTACCAATGTCGTGGAAGCACCCTGTGATGGCGTGCTTGTGGAAATTGTCGAAGAGGCCGGCGCAACGGTTCCGGTCATGGAAGTCATTGCCCGCATAGGCGAAGCCGGTGAAGCGGCTGCGCCCAGGACCGCCGCACAAGGCGAAGCGGCTCCGGCTGCCGCTGCAGCCCCTGCGGCTGCTTCTGCCCGCGAAGTGCGGGCCATGCCGGCTGCCAGGCGGCTCGCCAGAGAGCTTGGCGTGGATCTGACCCTTGTCACCGGCACGGGCCGGGACGGCATTGTCATGGAGCGCGACGTGCGCGAGCAGGCCGGCAAGGCCGCACAGGCGCCCGAACAGAAGGCTGCCCCTGCAGCACAGCCTGCAGCTGCGCCCACAGACAAGGCGGCTCCTGCGGAAGGCTACGATCTGGTGCCCATGGAAGGCATGCGCAAGATCATTGCCGACAACATGCACGCCTCCCTGCAAAACGCTGCCCAGCTGACCGTCTTTGTGGAATGCGACGTGACCGACATGGTGGCCATGCGCGAGCAGGCCCTGGCCAGGCATGCCGGCGAGGAGGGCTACCGCCTCTCCTACAACGACATCATTGCCTATGCCGTGTGCCGGGCCCTGAAGCTCCATCCCATCATGAATTCCACCCTGCACGAGGACGGCATACATCTGCACCATCACGTGAACCTGGGCATTGCCGTGTCCCTGGACAACGGCCTCATCGTGCCCAACGTGAAGGACGCCGACACCTACAGCCTGGAAGAGCTGAAGAAGAGGGTGCGCGACGTGGCAGGCAGAGCCCGCAAGGGCGGCCTGTCCATGGACGAGATTACGGGCGGCAGCTTCACCATCTCCAATGTGAGCATGCTGGGCGTGGACGGCTTCACCCCCGTCCTCAATCCCCCGGAAACGGCCATCCTGGGCGTTGGCCGGGTGCAGGACAAGCCGGCCGTGCACGAAGGCACCATCTGCGTGCGCAAGCTCATGACCCTGTCCCTGACCTTCAACCACATGGTCACCGACGGCGGCCCTGCCATGAACTTCCTGCGCTGCCTGGCCGACATGCTCGAGCGCCCCGTGCTCATGCTCGCCTGATGACAGCCTGACGGACAGCCGACAGGAGACCCACCTATCATGAAAAAGCGTTTTATCGTCGAATTCGGCAGTGGAGCCGATTTGCACGGCGCCGACATGACCAAGGCCGCAGCCAGGGCCATCAAGGATGCCGTGTCCCATGCCTGCCTGTGCGGCCTTGTGGAAATCCTCGGCCGCAGCAGCTTTGAAGGCATCCTCGTCCATGCCGACGTGCGCGTGCCCGACCCCGGCAAGGTCGATGTCGAAGCCCTGAAGGCCATGATCCCCATCGGAGAGAAGGAGATCGTGGTGGAGAAGGGCGGCATGCAGGTGCCAGGCCTTGAAGTGGCCTGCTTTGCACCCGGCTGCAGCGACATTGTCATGGCCTGCGCGGCCCTGACCGTCTACGTGGACGTGGACTAGACCACACGGACCGCAGACGCGTACATCAGGGACTGACACGCAAGAACACATTCTTTCCATGCCCTGCCCCTCCCGGCTGCATGATGCATGCGGGAGAGTTCAGCAATCCCTTTGGACATCCGTTTCCGAAACGCACGGCGCCAAGCCTGTCTCGGGAGGATGAGAGGAGAAGACCATGATGCAGACTGACAAGACAGTCCTTCTGGATATGTTCCGCACCATGAACAAGATCCGCTTCTTTGAGAGCGAAGTGCAGAAATTCTTTGCTGCAGGCCAGATTCCCGGCTTCGTGCACCTCTATCTGGGTGAAGAGGCCGTGGCCACCGGCGTGTGCGCCGCTCTCGGCAAGTCGGACATGATCACCAGCACCCACCGCGGCCACGGCCACTGCCTGGCCAAGGGCGGGGATCTCAACCTCATGATGGCCGAAATCTTCGGCCGCCTGGACGGCTACTGCAAGGGCAAGGGCGGCTCCATGCACATTGCCGACTTCAATATCGGCATCCTTGGCGCCAACGGCATCGTGGGCGGCGGCGGTCCCCTGTCCGTGGGTGCGGCCCTGAGCTGCCAGTACAAGGGCAACAGGGACGTGGCCGTGTGCTTCTTCGGCGACGGCGCCTCCAACCAGGGCACCACTCAGGAATCCCTGAACCTTGCCTCTGCCTGGAAACTGCCCCTCGTCTTCGTGAACGAAAACAACGGCTACGCCATCTCCCTGGCCCAGCGCAAGGCCATGGCCGTCACCGACATTGCCGACAGGGCCGCAGCCTATGACATGCCCGGCGTGGTGGTGGACGGCAACGACGTGCTCGCCGTCTACGAAGCGGCCCAGCAGGCCGTGGAACGTGCCCGCGAAGGTCAGGGTCCCTCCCTCATCGAATGCAAGACCTACAGATGGCGCGGCCATTTCGAGGGCGATGCCTGCGTGTACCGCTCCGAGGAAGAGCTCGCCGAATGGAAGGCCAAGGACCCCATCCCCCGTTTTGCCAGGCAGCTTGTGGACCGCGAAGTGGCCACCCAGGCCGAACTCGATGCCATCACCAACGAGGTGGCCGAGGCCGTGGCAGCGGCCGTGCGCTTTGCCGAGCAAAGCCCCTATCCCTCGGAAGAGCATCTCGTGGAAGACGTCTACGCCTAGGCGTGTACAACGAAATCACTTGTCAAGCACATACATGACGCAACTTCAACGACAAAACGGAGAACTCTATGGCTCGCAAGACGTATCTGCAGGCACTGAATGACGCCATGCGTCAGGAAATGGAGCGTGATCCCAGTGTCTTCATTCTGGGTGAGGACGTGGGCAAATTTGGCGGCTGCTTCGGCGTGACCCAGGGACTGTTCGATCAGTTCGGTGAAAAGCGCGTGCGCGACACGCCCATCAGCGAAAGCGCCATCGTGGGCGCTGCGGCAGGCGCTGCCTCGGCAGGCCTGAGACCCATTGCCGAACTCATGTTCGTGGACTTCATTGGCGTGGCCATGGATCAGCTCTTCAACCAGGCCGCCAAGATGCGCTTCATGTTCGGCGGCAAGGCCAAGGTGCCCATGGTGCTGCGCATGCCCCAGGGCGCCGGTGTGAACGCTGCCGCCCAGCATTCCCAGAGCCTGGAAGCCTGGTTCATGCACATCCCCGGCATCAAGGTCTGCATCCCCTCCACGCCGGCCGACGCCAAGGGCCTGCTTGTCAGCGCCATTCGCGACGACAACCCCGTGGTCTTCCTGGAACACAAGCTCCTCTACGGCATTGAAGGCGAAGTGGACGACGACCTCTACGAGATCCCGCTTGGATCCGGCAGGGTCGTGCGCGAAGGCAGTGACGTGACCATCGTGGCCACGGCGCTCATGGTGCACAGGGCCCTGGAAGCGGCCGAAATCCTCGCCAAGGACGGCATCAGCGTGGAAGTCGTGGATCCGCGCACCCTCGTTCCCCTGGACAAGGAATGCATCCTCTCCTCCGTGCGCAAGACCCACGCCCTGGTGGTCGTGCAGGAAGCCGTGAAGACCGCCGGCGCCGGTGCGGAAATCGCCGCCATGGTGGCCGAAGAGGCCATCGAGTACCTCGATGCGCCCATCGTGCGCCTTGGCGCGCCCTTCTGCCCCGTGCCCTTCAGCCCGCCGCTGGAACAGGCCTACATGCCTTCCGTGGACAAGATTGTCGAGGCCGTGCGCAACCAGCGCTAGACTCATAACCAGACACAGAAAACCGTTTTTTGTCCCGTGCACAGGGCCCTGGCCCTGTGCACGGGGACAGAAAGAAGGGGGCCAGGAGAACGCCGGACGGCCATGGACAAAAACAGCCATGGCCCGGCAGACAGCCTGGCCAGGGACAGGATGCGCATGAAGGTGGGACTTATTGCCAATCCGGCCTCGGGCAAGGACATACGACGCATTGTTGCCCATGGCAGCGTTTTCGACAATCAGGAAAAGGTCCGCATGGTGCGCCGCATCCTGACGGGGCTTCGTGAAGCAGGCGTGGACGAGGTGCTCTTCATGCCGGACTCCTATGCCATCGTGGAGCGTGCCCTGCTGGATCTGCCCGCCGATCGCCGTCCGTCCTCCATAGAGCCCCTGGTCTACTGGCAGCACAACACCCAGGAAGACACGGTCCGTGCGGCCGAGCTTCTGGAAGAGGCCGGCGCTGCGGTCATGATTGTCCTTGGCGGCGACGGAACGGCCAGGGCTGCCTGCAGGGGCAGCCGCAACCTGCCCATTCTGGCTCTGTCCACGGGCACCAACAATGTCTTTCCGGTCATGACCGAAGCCACGGTGGCTGGTCTTGCCGCAGGCATCCTGGCCAGCGGCGCGTTGTCCATGGACGAGGGCTGCTACGAGGCGGACATTCTGGAAATCCTTGTCAACGACGAGGTGCGGGATCTGGCCCTGGTGGACGTGGCCGTGGCCAGGGAAGCCTTTGTGGGATCTCGGGCCGTCTGGGACATGGAGCGGATTTCGGCGCTCTTTCTGGCCCGCTGCAAGGCGGACAGCATAGGCCTTTCGGCCATAGGCGGACAGATCGTCCACTGCGCCCCTGCTTCGGGCACAGGCCTGGCCCTGAACCTGCAGGGACAGGCACAAAGGACGGTACGGGCCGCCATTGCGCCAGGACTTTTTGTGAGCGCCGGCATTGTCAGCCACAGCATCATGCACAAGGGCGAGACCTTTGCCGTGGAGCAGTCCGGGGTCCTTGCCCTGGACGGCGAGCGCGACCTTGTCCTGCACAAAAAGGACACAGCCTGTGTGCGCCTGGCGCTGCGTGGCGTGCAGGTGGTGGATGTGCCCAAAACCCTGGAGGCTGCCCGCACAAAAGGTCTTTTTGCCAGGCCGATCGGGCAGGCCCTCTGATAAAGACTTTGAGGACGGATCCGAAACGAACGGGCACGAAAGCAACAGCGAACAGAGACGGATCAGGAAACAGAGACGGATCAAAAAACGAAACGGACCACAAAACGGAGAGGACACGCTCCGGGAGGAACGATGAAACTCAAGGCTGGCTTTCTCTTTGTGACCTCATGTGCGGCAGGGGACGACGGTCCCACCTGGGTGAAGACCGAGGGCGTGGATCTGCTGGTCATTCCGGCGACCTCCTATGCCGATGCCCTGGAAAAGGCCCGGTGGGCCGTGAAGGAGCAGGGCTGCGCCGCCCTGGAGCTGTGCGGAGGCTTCGGCAACGAGGGCACGGCCCTGATTGCCAGAAGCGTGGACGTGCCCGTGGGCGCCGTGCGCTTTGACGTGCACCCGGGCCTCGGCAACGTGAGCGGCGACACCGTGTTCGGCAGGTAGCCGCCCAAAGCCCCTCCTTATTGCCGACATCTCCATTGCCGACATCTCCTGCAGGCAGCGCATGACAGGCACAAGCATGCGCTCCGCACAAAAAGACACCCGGACCCTACGACCGACCCCCCATTTCATACGGAGGAACAAACTATGGCACAACTGAACGGAAAAGTTGCACTGGTCACCGGTTCTGCCCAGGGAATAGGCAGGGGCATTGCCCTGCGTCTGGCCCAGGACGGCGCGGACATCTGCCTTGTGGATCAGAAGGCGGACAAGCTTTCCCAGGTCGCTGCCGAAATCGAGGCCCGCGGCCGCAAGGCAACCACCGTTGTTGCGGACGTGACGGATCGCGCCCAGGTTTTTGCGGCCGTGGATCACGCGGAAAAGACTCTTGGCGGCTTTGACATCATGGTCAACAACGCCGGCATAGCCCAGGTCGAGGCCCTGTGCAATGTGACAAAGGAACAGCTCGACCGCATCTTCTCCATCAATGTCTATGGCGTGCTCTGGGGCATTCAGGCCGCAGCCGCCAAATTCAAGGCCCGCAAGCAGCGCGGCAAGATCATCAGCGCCTCCTCCATTGCCGGCCACGATGCCTTTGCCATGATCGGCGTCTATTCGGCCACCAAGTTTGCCGTGCGCGCCCTGACCCAGGCCGCTGCCAGGGAACTGGCCGCCGACGGCATCACCGTCAATGCCTACTGCCCCGGCGTGGTGGGCACGGACATGTGGCTGGAAATCGATGCCGGCTTTGCCAAGCTCACCGGCGCTGCCAGCGGCGAAACCTACAAGAAGTACTGTGAAGGCATTGCCCTCGGCCGTGCCGAGACCCCGGACGACGTGGCCTGCCTTGTGTCCTATCTGGCAGGACCGGACTCCGACTACATGACGGGCCAGGCCGTGCTCATCGACGGCGGCATGGTCTACCGCTAGACCGGCAGGGCGTCTCGCCGACTTTTTCCGGCCGGAAGGGCCAAAGCCCTTCCGGCCCGAAACGGCATGCATGAACAATCCGCCTGAAACACTCAGGAACAAGGCTGTCCCTTGTGTCGTCATGGCCCGGTTCGTCATCTGGAACATGGCCTTTTGCCCGGACAGTGAAGAGGGAGAACAGTAGTGAGTACAGAACTGACCATGCCCAAGCTGGGTCTGACCATGAAGACCGGCAAGGTGGCACGATGGCTTGTGGCCGAAGGCGCCTGCGTCCACCAGGGCGACGAAATTTTCGAAGTGGAGACGGACAAGATTACCAACAAGGTGGAAAGCCCTGCCGACGGTGTGGTGCACATTCTGGTGCCCCAGGGCGAAGTGGTGGAAGTGGGCACGGTGCTGGGCCTGCTGGGCGAGGCCGGCGAAGCCGTGGCAGCTCCTGCCCAGGGTGCGTCTGCTCCTGCCGCAGCCCCTTCCGGTGACGCCGAAGAAGAGGGCGCAGCCAGCCCCGCAGCTGCCCAGGCAGCCGCGCCTGCCCAGGCTTCCGGCACATCCTGGATCCTGGCCACCCCCAGGGCCAGGGCCCTGGCCCGCTTCCTGGAGCTCGATCTGCGCCATGTGACGCCCACAGGCGCCAACGGCCGCATTCGCGAGGCCGACGTGGTCGCCCGCCAGGACGTGCTCTCCCGCATTGCCATCACCCCCCTGGCCCGAGTGCTGGCCAGTCAGGCAGGCCTTGACATCTGCACCCTCACAGGCAGCGGCGAAGGCGGCAAGATCGTGCGGGCGGACGTGGAACGCGCCCTCAATCCCGAGGCAGCCCAGGCTGCTCCGGCTGCTGCTGCAGCTGCTGAAAGTGCAGCCGCCGACGTGCGCGAGCTGGTCCTTGAAGAGGCCGGCGGCGCTTCGCCTGTGCGCACCCTCTCGGCCACTGTGGACATGACCGCCTGCCAGCAGCTCCTTGGCGACATGAAGCGCCTGGGCGCCCAGTACAAGAAGGCTGCCGCAGAACTCGATCTCGGCCTCATCATGGCTCTTGTTGCGGCCCGCACCCTGGCAGCCCATCCGGCCCTCAACGCTGTCTACGGCAACGGCCGCCTGGTGCGCGAACGCTCCGTGCAGCTGGCTCTGCGCACCATGCCTGCAGGCAGCGATGCCCTTCTTGCCGACGCCCAGGACAAGGGCCTTCTGGCCCTGGCCGCCGACAGAAAGGCCGCCCGTGCAGGCTCCTCCACCTTTGTCCTGACAAGCTTTACCGGCAGCAGGGTGGAGCGCGCCACCCCGTCTCTCGGCGCCGGACAGGCGGCAGGCCTGGCCCTTGGCGCTCCCGTGCAGCGGGCCGTCTCCTGCAATGGATCCCTGGCCCTGACCCTGGCCTGCGACGTGACCCTTGGCTACGACGCCCGCATGGTGACAGACGCCGAGGCCTGCGCCTTCATGGACGCCCTGGTGGCTGCCGCGGACAATCCGCTGCTGCTGGTCTTCTAGACCTGCCATCCGGCCTGTCGGGACCAGTGTCCCGGGAAATCGGCAAGCACAGCAAAAAAAAAACGTTCTTCACAATACTTTCTTCCCGGGGGCTCATCCCCCTGGGAATGACGCCTGAAGCCTCGGCCTTTCAGGAGAGGAGAAGCAACAATGTATGACGTCATCGTACTGGGTGGTGGACCTGGCGGGTATGCGGCAGCCATACGTGCGGCCCAGCTCAAGGGCAGCGTGGTTCTGGTGGAAGAAGCCGCCATGGGCGGCACCTGCGTTCTGCGCGGCTGCATTCCGAGCAAGATCTGGCTGCGCACCGCGTCCCTGATGGAGCAGGCCAGAAAGGCCGGGGACTTCGGCCTCAAACTGGACGTCCAGGGCCTGGACTGCGCGGCCGTGGTGGCCCGCAAGGAAGGCGTCTCCAATGAAATCGCCATGGGCATGACGGCCCTGCTGGCCAACAACGGCATTGAAGTGGTCATGGGCCGGGGCACGGTCGAGTCCGGTCACACGGTGCGCGTGGGCGACAAGGTCCTTGAAGGCAAAAACATCATCATTGCCACGGGAAGCACACTTGCTCCCTGCACCATTCCCGGCGCCGAAGGCCTTGTGCTCACCACAGACGAACTCCTGGGCATGAGTGACGTGCCAGGCTCCGTGCTTGTCACCGATCCCGGCCCCATTGGCGTGGAATGCGCCATGCTCCTGGCCATCCTGGGCTGCAAGGTGACCTATGCCGTGCCCGGCCCCCGCATCCTGCCCGACGAGGATCAGGACAGCGCCCAGCGCCTGGCCTCTGCTCTGCGCGAGCGCGGCGTGAAGATCATGCCCCGCTGCACCCTGGAACGCGTGGAAAACGGCGCCTGCCTGCTCAAGAGCAAGAAGAAGGAAGAAAGCGTCACTGTGGACAAGGTGCTCTGGTCCCTGCGTGCCCCTGTTGCCACGGGCTTTGGTCTGGAAGCCCTGGGCGTGGCCCTCGGGGAAGACGGCGGCATCAGCGTGGATGAGCACTGCGCAACCTCCGTTGCCGGCATCTACGCCATTGGCGACTGCACCGGCGGCTGGATGCTCAGCCACGTGGCCTCGGCCATGGCCATCTGCGCGGCCGAAAACGCCATGGGCAAGCCCTCCGTCTTCAATCAGTCCCTGGTCTCGCGGGCCATCTGGGGCATTGTGCAGATGGGCAGCGTGGGCCTTTCCGAAGAACAGGCCGAGCGCCAGGGCCGCGAAGTGGAAGTGGGCTCCTTCCCCTATGCCATCAACGGCTACGCCATGCTGCGCGGCGAAGTGGACGGCGCCGTCAAGGTGGTGGCCGATGCCGGCACAGGCGAAATCCTTGGCGTGCACATTGTGGGCAGCCAGGCCTCGGAACTGATAGGCGAGGCCGTGCTGGCCATGCAGCTTGAATGCACGGTGCACGAATTTGCGAAGGGCTTCAGGGTGCACCCGGCCTTCTGCGAGACCGTGGTGGACGCCTTCCGCGACACCGAAGGCTGGGCCCTCTATCTGCCCAGGAGAGGCTAGGGCTCAAGGCCCCCTCTCGAACACAACCTCCCTTTTTTGTCCTCTCTCCGGTGGTTGTCCGGTGGCTCCCTGCTCCCCCTCTCAGGGGGCAGCACGGGAGCCTCCGGAAACGGACCGGATCCGTTTCAGCATTCGTTCTTCCTGTGTCAGGGAGAGGTCCTTCGGGCGTTCTCGACCCCAAAGAGAAGGCCCCTTTTTGTAAGGAGGCCTCCGTGCCGCCGGACCTGTCCCGCAACCACCATCCCTCAAGGAGCCTGCCATGCACGAGCACACAGCATCCCTTCAGGGCACAAGCCGTGTCACAGCCGCTGCCCGTCCCCTGCAGCTGCTGGATCTCGGGCGCATTTCCTACGCCCATGCCTGGCAGTTTCAGAAGCTGCGCCACGACTCCGTGCTCGCGGAAGAGGTGAGCGACACCCTCCTTCTGCTTGAGCACACGCCCGTGGTCACCATGGGGCGCGGCGGGCTGCCCGAGCACCTCTATGTGAGCGAGGCGCAGCTGGCAGGGCAGGGCATAGAGCTTTTCTGGGTCGAGCGGGGTGGCATGGCCACCTATCACGGCCCGGGACAGCTCGTGGTCTACCCCATCCTCCATCTGCAGGACAGGGATCTGCATGCCTACATGGAGCGTCTGCTCGACGTGCTCTGCGCCACGGTCGAGCACTTCGGCCTTGCCTGCGAGCGCTCCCTGCACGGGCCCGGCCTGTGGATCAACGGAGCCAAGGTGGCCAGCATCGGCATGGCCGTGCGCAAGTGGGTGAGCTACCATGGCATTGCCCTCAATGTCTGCCTGGATCTCACCCCCTTTTCCCTCATCTCCCCCTGCGGCAATCCCGCAGAGCGCATGACCTCCCTGGAAAAAGAGCTGGGCCGGCCCATTACGGTCGAAGAGGTGCGCCCGGTCTTTGTGGAGCATTTTTTGCGGGTCTTTGGCTATGCGGCCGAACCCGAGCGCCTGGATCACCATCCCTCCTGGCTTGTGCGCAGGCTCCCTTCTGCCGAACAGGTGGCCGGCGTGGCCCATCTCATGGACGATTTGTCCCTGCATACGGTCTGCCAGGAAGCGCACTGCCCCAACCGCCAGGAATGCTTTGCCAGGGGCACCTCCACCTTCCTGGTCATGGGCGACATCTGCACCCGTGCCTGCCGCTACTGCGCCGTGCACAAGGGCCGCCCCAAAGACCTGGATCCGGAGGAACCGCAGCGTGTGGCCGAGGCCGTGGCCAGACTCCGGCTCTCCACGGCCGTCATCACCTCGGTGACCAGGGACGATCTGCCGGACGGCGGGGCCGAGCACTTTGCCCGCATCGTGCAGGCCATACGAAGCGTCTCCCCTGGCACGCACATAGAGCTCCTGGTGCCGGACTTTCAGGGAAGGCGGGAGAGCATCCTGAGAGTCTGCGAGGCAGCTCCCGACATGTTCAACCACAATATCGAGGCCGTGCGCCGCATCTTTTTGCAGGTGCGCCCCAGGGCCGACTACGACTGCTCCCTGAAGGTTCTCGAGATGGCCGCAGGGCAGGGCCTGCGCGTCAAGTCGGGCCTCATGCTGGGGCTTGGCGAGACCTGGGAAGAAATTGTGCAGACCCTGCGGGATTTGTACGACCACGGCTGCCGCTATCTCACCCTTGGCCAGTACCTGGCGCCCTCCACGCACCATGTGCCCATGGTCCGCTACCTGGCGCCGGACGAATTTGCCCACTGGAAGGCCGTGGCCCTGGACATGGGCTTTCTGGATGTGGCCTCGGGGCCCCTGGTGCGCAGCTCCTACCGGGCTGCGGCCATGCTGGAAAAGGCCCTGTGAGCCCAGATCAGCCTTGCCGCAGCGCCTTGCTGCAGGCAGCACAGGCAACGCAGCACAGGCAACAGACACAACAATCAGACGCAACAACCATACACAACACTTTGGGAGGGACAGCGCTGTACTTTGGCTGCAGGCACAAAGGCCCTGCGGCGGAAGCAGACAGACTGTCGAGAAAGGATATGAGAACGCAGAGACACATTTTTTCGGACCCTGCCTGCCTGGCTGTCCTGACAGGTCTTTTCCTTGTGCTTGCCTGTCTGTCCCTGTCCGCTCCGGTCCAGGCCCAGGCTCAGGATCAGACCCGGGCCACATCCTGGCTTATCGACGAAGAGCGCTTTGCGCGTTCCGCGCACGCCGACCTGGGCTGCCCGGTCTGCCACGAGGCCATGACCACGGAGGAACACCCCCTCCCGGACGGCGTCTTCAAGGAAGGGCCCACCCCCTTTGATCCGACCACCTGCTTCTCCTGTCACGGAGACGTGGAAGAGGAGCTGGCCCGGGGCCTGCATGCCGGCAAGCCCGTTCCTGCCGGCGCAAGCATGGATCGCTGCGCGGCCTGTCATGATCCCCACGGACCAGACAAGGCGGCAGGGAAGGGCGCCGAAGCCCAGGCCCGCGAGCTCGGCGAAGACAGCCTGACCTGTCTCTCCTGTCACGGAACAAAGGCTGCCACAACGTCCGTGCAGCCCAGGCTCTGTCTGGCCTGCCACGAGACGGGCAGCACCCCCACCCATCAGGCAACGGCCTGCCTGACCTGCCACACGGATGCGGCCGCCTACCCGCACACACCGCAGGAAAAGGTCAACTGTCTCTCCTGCCATGTGCGCCATACGGAACGCGTCATTCATGATGCCCACGCAAAGGTTTCCTGCACAAGCTGCCATTCGGCCGGCATGCAGCCCGTGGCTGCCAATGGCCAGGTGATCGCCACAGCCGTGAACGCGGACCTTGTGCACACCTTTGACCTGCCTGCCGGTACCGCGTCCTGCGTGCGCTGCCATACAGAGGAACCGAAGGGCGCCGTCCTTGCGGCAAGCAGCGTGCTGCCGCCCAAGAGCGTGCTCTGCGCGGCCTGCCATGCCGCCACCTTCACAGTGAAGGATACCCCCTCGCAAGCAGGCCTTGGCGTCTTCCTCCTGGGCTTTGCGGGCCTGGCCCTCATCTGGCTGTGGACGGTCCGACCCTTTGCCGCCGGTTCTGCCAGGCACAGTGACAGCACAGACAGCGCTGCCGCAACGACGCAGGCTCAGCACGGGCCCAGGGGCCTGAAGCTTGTGGCCCAGGTCCTTGGCGACATTGTCCTGCAGGCCAGGCTCTGGCGCGAGAACAGGCTGCGCTGGGTCATCCATGCCCTCATCTTCTTCCCCTTCGTGGTGCGCGCAGGCTACGGCCTCATTGCCAGCCTTGGCGCCTGGCTGGCCCCGAAGGCTGCCTGGCCCTGGCTCATGCTGGACAAGGACTGGCCCCTCACGGCCCTTGTCAATGACACCTTCGGACTGCTTCTGCTGGCAGGTCTTGTGCTGGCCCTCTGGCAGGAATACCATCGCTCGCGTGCTCCGCGACCTGCCAATGCGCCCAGGCCCGAATGGCTGGTCCTCATCCTGCTCCTGGCCCTCACCCTCACGGGCTTTGTCCTGGAAGGGGCACGCATTGCCCTGGACATGCTGGCCCTGGGCAGCGACGCCGGTTCCTCCTTCGCAGGAGCGCTTCTGGCGCAGCTCTTCCTGCCCCTTGGCGCAGAAAGCCTGGCCAGCCTCTACGGCACGCTCTGGTACCTGCACGTCATCGTGACCGCCGTGACCGTGGCCTGCATCCCCTTCACGCGCCTGCGCCACGTGGTGACGGCCCCCATCTTCCTCATTGTCCAGGCCCTGCAGCGCAAGTAGGGTTCGGGAGTGCAAGGGGCACAGGGCACGCGTGCCCTGCGCCCCGGGTCCCGCGCAGACAACCGTTTTGTTCCAGCGTTTTTCCACCATTTCATTCACCCGTTTCTTTCAACCTCCAAGGAGAGCGACAGCCATGGAAATTCTCGGCTACAACATGCCCGAAGATCTCTACTACGATGAACACCACTTCTGGTTCCGCAAGGAAGGCGACGAGCTGGTGGTCGGCATGGACGACTTTGCCATCAAACTGGCCGGCCAGATCGTCTTTGTGCAGCTGCCCTACGAAGGCAAGGCCGTGAGTGCCGGCAAGAAATTTGCCAAGGTCGAATCCGGCAAATGGCTGGGCACGGTCTACAGCCCTGTGGACGGCGAAATCAGCGCCGTCAACGAGGAACTGGAAGAAAACCCCGAACTCATCAACAGCGACTGCTACGGTCAGGGCTGGATGTACCGCATCAAGGCCGACGACATGAGTCAGCTCGACGAGCTCAAGCATGGCGGACGCGAGGTGCTGGAACCCTGGCTGCAGGAGGACAAAGCCAAGTTTGCAAAGGATTAGCCCATGCGTGCATCAGCCTTCAGTTTCTCTCAGCGTCTGGCCCTGGATGCCTGTACGCAATGCGGCCAGTGTCTGGATGTCTGCCCGGCAGTGGCTGCCGCAGGAGACGCCGGGCTCTCTGCCCAGATGCGTCTGGCTGGCCTGAAGCGCCTTCTGCGTGATCAAAACGGCTTCTGGCAGAATCTGCTGGAAACCTTCGGCGCTGCGCCCAGAGTGGATGCGGCACGGCTGGACGAATACGGCACGTCGGTCTTCCGCTGCTCGCTGTGCGGAGACTGCCAGGAAATCTGCCCTGTTGGCCTGCCCCTGAAGGACCTGTGGCTCGATGTGCGCAGGGAACTGGCCGGGACAGGCCATGCCCCGGCCAGGATCAGGGCCATACGGGCCAATCTCGAAGGCAGTCACAACGTCTTTGACGAGGACAACGACGAACGGGCGGACTGGCTCGACAACATGCGCAAGGCGCCGCGCAATCTCGTGCGCAGGCAGGCGGACATCGTCTACTTCACAGGGTGCGTGGGGGCCTACTTCCCCCTGGCCCAGAAGATTCCCATGGCCCTTGTGCAGATCCTGGTCAATGCCGGAGCCGACTTCACCATCATGGGCGCCGACGAGTGGTGCTGCGGCTTCCCGCTGCTGGGCTCCGGCCAGCCGGACGCCCTGGCCGAAATCATTGCCCACAATGTGGCCGAAGTGAAGCGCCGCAAGGCGAGCACCGTCGTCTTTACCTGCCCCTCCTGCCTGCAGATCTGGAAGGAGGTCTACACAAGGCAAGCGGATCTTGGCGACATCCGCCTGGTCCACGCCAGCGAGCTTGTGGCCGACCTTGTGGCCGGCAAGGCCCTCACCTTCGAAGAACAGGCAGAAGACAGCGAGCCTCTGCTTGTCACCTACCACGACCCCTGCGACCTTGGCCGCGGCAGCAGGGTCTTTGACGAACCGCGGGAGATCCTGTCCGCCCTGCCGGGCGTGAAGCTTGTGGAAATGGCCCATCACGGCCGGCACAGCCTCTGCTGCGGTGGCGGCGGCAACCTCGAGATGATCGATCCCGCCCTGTCCACGGCCATGGCCCGGCGCAAGGTGGAAGAGGCCCAGGCAACCGGCGCCTCCACCATTGTCACCACCTGCCAGCAGTGCGTGCGCACCATGACCACCTATGTGCGCCGCAACAAGCTCGGCCTGGAGGTGCTGGACCTGACCCAGATGGTGGCCAGGGCCCTGGCAAAGGCACCGGAAAAGCCGAAGGCCCCCAGACCCGGGGACAAGCCCGGGGACAAGCCAGGGGCCGGAGCCTGAGGCAGCAAGTTGAAACCTGTCCCCTTCTGCCCCTGAGGGACCAGACGATACAGGCGCTTGCGGCGCTTTCTGACGGTTCCCCGGGACAGAAGGGGCAATTTGTCTCCGCAAGGCCGGATGGCCGGCGGATGGGCAAGACGTTCAGGACGAAAACCAAGAGGGAGGCCTGGCATGCACACACAATGGCGTCTGCTGGATCTGCCGCCAATGACGGCAGCCGAGAACATGGCTCTTGATGCCGTGCTCGTGGAGCTGCGCGGTCAGGGGCACAGCTCCAATACCCTGCGCTTTTTGCGCTTTCGTCCGGCCACGGTCCTGCTGGGCTTTCATCAGTCCGTGCAGGAAGAGGTCCGCACGGACTACTGTGCCGCCCACGGCATAGACATCAACCGCCGCATAACCGGCGGTGGCGGCCTGCTCTTTGACGAAAGCCAGCTTGGCTGGGAGCTCATCTGCGACAAGGCCGTCTTTGGCGTCACGGTCCCCAACACGAGCCTCTTTCGCCGTCTGTGCCAGCCGACCATTGCCGCCCTGCAGAGCATGGGCGTGGACGCTTCCTTCCGTCCGCGCAACGACATAGAAGTGGCCGGCCGCAAGATTTCCGGCACAGGCGGCACGGACTCGGACGCGGCCTTTCTCTTCCAGGGCACGCTGCTCATGGACTTTGACGTGGAGACCATGCTCAAGTGCCTGCGCATTCCTGTGGAAAAGCTCAAGGACAAGGAAATAGAGTCCGTGCGCAAGCGCGTGACCTGTCTTGCCTGGGAGCTGGGGACAAGCCCCGACTGCGAGCTTGTGAAGGCTCGCCTGGTAGAGGCCTTTGCCGACGACCTTGGCGTGGACTTTGTGCCAGGAGGCCTGACGGCAGAGGAAGAGGATCTGCTGGCCGAAAAGCTCCCCCATTTCCAGTCGCAGGAATGGATCGACATGGTACGGCCCTCGCGCTCGCGCACGGAAGTGGTGCAGGCCGCCCGCAAGTCGCCCTATGGCCTTGTGCGCATCACCCTGCAGGTGGATCTCGTGCGCAATACCTTGAAAGATCTTTTTATTACCGGCGATTTTCTCTCCTTCCCGGGCCGTGCCCTCTACGATCTCGAAAGCGTCCTGCGCGGCAAGAAGATTGTGGCCGGGGAGCTGTTCACGCTGGTACGCGACTTCTTTGCCTCCGGCCGCATCCACATCCCCGACATGGGGCCTGAAGACATCATACAGCCCCTGGCCATGGCCCTGGCCAAGGTGGACATAGCAAAGGCCGGCATTCCCCTTGAGTGGTGCAACCGCATCAATACCACCTGCGCAAGCTTTGCCGAGGTGCTGGCCCTGGGCATTGATGCCCTGCTGCTTCCCTACTGCGCCAAGGACAGGACCTGTGCCCTGCGCCACGAGGACTACTGCACGGCCTGCGGCCTGTGCTCCGTGGGCGAGGCCTGGCAGCTGGGCGAAGAGCGCAACCTTGCCATGGTGTGCATCACCAATTTCGAGCATCTGCAGGAAGAGCTGACCCGCCTGAAAAAAAAGGGCTGCCGCGCCTTCATAGGCTGCTGCTGCCAGCAGTTCTTTGTCAAGCATACCGAAGACTTTGCCGCCATTGGGCTGCCTGGCATCCTGCTCGATATCGAAGACACCACCTGCTACGAGCTTGGCGAAGAGCGGGCTGCCTACAAGGGCAGCTTTGACAGGCAGACACATCTGAACATGGATCTCGTGCGCGCCATTCTGGCCGCAGCCGACAAGGCAGGGGAGGGACGCCATGGCAAGGCCTGAAAAAGCTCGTCCTGACATCATGCGCTGCGACATTCTTGTCTGCGGCGCAGGCCCGGCCGGCTCCTGTGCCGCCCGGGCCGCGGCACAGGCAGGCGCGGAGGTGCTGGTGCTTGAGCGCAGGGCAACCATTGGCGTGCCCGTGCGCTGTGCCGAATACATTCCGGCCCAGCTGGCAGGACAGATCCCCGTGCCAGCCGGCACCTATGCCGTCCAGAAGACAGCCTCCATGCGCGCCTATCTGCACGGCGCCTGCATTCAGGACCTGGCCGCTCCTGGCTGTATCGTGCGCAGGGACGCCCTGGATCAGGCCCTGGCCGAAGCCGCCAGGGCAGAAGGCGCACGCATTCTGACAGAGCATGCGCTGCTTGGCCTGGAGGACGAACACACGGCCCGCGTGGCCCTGCCGGACGGAAGAACGGCACAGGTGCAGGCCGACATCGTCATTGGCGCGGACGGTCCCCTCTCCAGGGTGGCGGCCTTTGCGGACAGAAGACAGCGCGCGCTTTTGCCGGCCCTGCAGCTGCGCCTGCCCCTGAAGGAACCTCTTGATCACACCCGTGTCTATTTTGACGAGGACCTGTGCGCCGGCTACGCCTGGCTCTTTCCCAGGGGGAACATGGCCAATGTGGGCCTTGGCTGCGTCAACAGGAAGGATCAGGCCTCCCTGTACCGCAAGCTTGAGCAGGTGGTGGATCAGCTGTGCCGCGAAGGCCTCATCGAGCGCCCGGCGCAGGGAACAAAGGCCCTTTTCACGGGCGGCTGGATCCCTGTGGAAGAGCGGCCCTGCGTGCAGGGATCCATTGTGCTGGCCGGCGATGCCGCAGGCCATACCCATCCCATTACCGGAGCAGGCATTGCCCAGGCCGTGCTGGCCGGTGAAATGGCCGGACGCTGGGCAGCATCGGCCTGCGGGCAGGGCTCTCTTGAAATTCTGCAGGGCTATGCCGAGGAATGGCAGGACTTCTACGGCGATGTGCTGGCCCATGCCCGCCGGCGCCGGCTTGCCTGGGAAGCCCATACAGGCTCCCTGGACACGGTCATCCGCTCCTTCTGGATAGGCAACAGGGAATACTATGCGGCCCGAGATGTGTGACCCGCAGCCCGTCTTGCGGGACGGGCAGCGGGACGGGCAGGGCGGCCCGCTGGCTGCAGGGCCGGCCTCTCCGTATGCCGCTGCGTATGCTGCTCTGGACGACCGGCTTCAGAGCCTGGATTCCACTGACCTGGCCCGTCTTGTCCCCTTGCGCGAGGCGTCCTGGGCCCGTCACGGCAAGACCCTTGCCTGCTATCTGCCCGGCATGTTTGTGGTCAACGGAAAACGGGGCAGGTACCCGGCCCTCTCCCTGACAGGCCACCGCTGCGATCAGCACTGTGCCCACTGTGACGCAAGCCTTTTGCGCACCATGCCCGATGCCAGCGACCCGGACAAGCTGCCCGACCTCTGCCGCCGGCTTGAGGAGAAGGGCGCCCTTGGCGTGCTGCTCACAGGCGGCTGCGACGGCCAGGGACGACTGCCCTGGGACAGATATCTTCCGGCCATTGCCCGGGTGTGCCGGGAAACACGCCTCCATGTCAGCGTGCACTGCGGCCTTGTGGACAAGGAGACCGCCCGGGCCCTGGCCGGCACCGGCGTTGCCCAGGCCCTCATCGATGTCATCGGATCCCCTGCCACCTACGAGGCCGTCTACGGTCTGAAAGAGGGCGCACGACTTCTTGAGAAAAGCCTTGAGGCCCTCACTCTGGCAGGCCTGGAGGTGGTGCCGCACATTGTGGCAGGCCTGCACTTCGGACAACTTCTTGGCGAATACCGGGCCCTGAGCCTTGTTGCCCGGTACAGGCCACGCGTGCTTGTCCTGGTGGTGCTCATGAACCTGCCAGGCACGGCCATGGCGAACATCACGCCGCCAGGCCCCGGGGATCTTCTGCCGCTCTTTGCCAGGGTGCGGGAAGAGCTGCCCGACACCATTGTGAGCCTTGGCTGCGCCCGCTCACGACGGGACGCCGTGGCCCTGGAGCAGCTGGCCCTTCTGTGCGGCTTCAACCGCATGGCCCTGCCGTCCGGAGAATGCCTGGATCTGGCCCGCGAGCTTGGCGTCACCTGCACCTTCCAGGCAACATGCTGTTCCGTGGATCCCATGACGCTCCCCGGGACTCCCGTGGCCCCCGGGATGTGATCCGAAAAAAGGGGACGTCAGGCACAGATTTCAGGCACAGATTTCAGACAGAGACGCAGGACAGGCAGACACGTTCTTCCGAACAGGCCGGTTGCGAACGACAGGCAGGCCCCACGGTCTGGCCGGGCCAGGCCGTGCAGCAATGACGTCCGCCACGCGTCCGCTTTCACCATCTTTTGCGAGGTAGCTATGACCAATATGCCCCCAGTTTCCGCAGGCAGTGCGCAGACCCTGGACAGGGAAGCGGAAAGCCCCGACGTTGTGCGCATGAGTCTGGCCGCAGCCATGACCCTGGACTTTGCGCCCGGCAGCTTCTACCGCAATGCCTGTCTCTACTGCATCAACCTGCTTCTGACCTACAAGTCGTCCTGCGCCGGACGCTGCGCCTACTGCGGCCTTTCTCCCAGGCGCGAGAGCGGCAAGAGCTTCATTCGCGTGAGCTGGCCTGCCCTCAGACTGGAGGACGTGGCACAGGCCATTGTGAACAAAAAGGAACGGGTGAAGCGCATCTGCATCTCCATGCTCACCAACAGGCGGACCCTGGCCGACACCGTGTCCATCAGCCGCACCCTGCGCGAGGCCGTGGACATTCCCATTTCCGTGCTGGTGGCGCCCACCATTGTCACAAGAGAGCATCTGCAGGCCTTCAGGGACGCCGGCGTGGACAAGATTGGCGTGGCCATCGATCTCGCCACCCCCGGACTCTTTGACCAGTACCGGGGCCGGGGCGTGCACGGTCCCCACGTCTGGCAGCGCTACTGGGACTGCCTTGCCGAGAGCCTGGAGATCTTTGGTGCCGGCATGGCAGGCTCCCACTTCATGGTCGGCATGGGCGAAACGGAGCAGGAGATGGCCAGCGCCATGCAGAAGGTGCGGGACATGGGCGGCTTTACCCACCTCTTTTCCTTCTTCCCGGAAGCGGGCTCCCTGCTTGCCGACAGACCCGCGCCGCCGCTTGATCAGTACCGGCGCATACAGCTGGCCCGCTGGATCATTGACAACGACCTTGGCCGGGCCGGGCAGTTCGATTTTGACGAAGCAGGACAGATCCGCGGCTACGGCCTGCCGGACAGCCTGATCAACGAGCTTCTGGACAATGGCTCGGCCTTTCGCACCTCAGGCTGCACGGGCCGCGACGGCGAAGTGGCCTGCAACAGGCCCTATGCCAACTGGCGGCCAGGACCTGGCACCCGCAACTATCCCTTTGCGCCCGATGAAAACGACAGGCGGCACATCAGGCTGCAGCTGGGCCTGCCGCAGTATGCGCGCAAGTAAGTCCCCTCTCTGACACAACAACCGACGTGACATGGAAGGCTGCCATGGAAGACTGTCATGGAAGACTGAATCCGAGCCGTTCCCAAAACTGACTGTGTAAGGAGCTGACCCATGGATATTAGAGAATGGCTGTTGATTGGCTTGCAGAATGGCTGGATGGCCTTCCATTCCATTCCTCAGGAACTGCGCACGGACGAGCTGTACCGGGAGGCCCTGCGCCTGAACAAGGCCGGACTGGACGAGATCCCCTTCATGCTGCGCACAAGGGAGCTCTGCCTGCTTGCCGTGGAGCAGCGGGGCTGGGTCCTGCGGGACGTGCCCCTGGGGCTGCGCGACAGGGAGATGTGCCTGATGGCCGTGAAAAGCGACGGCATGGCCCTGGCCCATGTCCCGGAGCGCCTGTGCGACAGGGAGATCTGCCTGACTGCCGTGCAGGCCAACGGACTGGCTCTGCGCGAAGTGCCCCTGCGCCTCAAGGACGAGGAACTCTGCCGCACGGCCGTGCAGAACAATGGCGAGGCCCTGCAGTGGATCCTGGAGGATCGCCGGACGCCTGAGCTGTGCAGGCTGGCTGTGGCCAGCAACAGCATGGCCTTGGCCTTTGTGCCGGAACAGTACAAGGACGAGGATTTGTGCCGGCAGGCCGTGCTTGCCAATGCCGATGCCCTGCGCTTTGCGCCCTGGGAGATGCGCAAGTCCCTGCGCAGGCTGCTGGAAGAACAGGCTGCCTGAGAGCCTGAACGCTGAGACATTTCCGGGAACGCCCGACAGGGCCCGTACCGGTTTGGGGACAAAAAGGAAGAGTGCCCTCCCATGCTTTGGACAGGCATGAGGGGGACACTCTTCCTTTTGGCTGTCCGCACAATCCTTCCTGCGGACAGCCTGAACTTGTGCAGGTCGGGCCTACTTGTAGTCTTCGAGCAGGAACATGGGCTTGATGGCCACGATTTCGTCGTACTCGGTCTGGCTCACGGTGACGCTGGCATTGATGGCCTTGAGGACCTTCTTCATGTCCTCATAGGCCTCGGCTATGGTTTGCGAGCGGCCCTCGCGAATGGAGCGGATCATGCGGGTGAGGGTGGCCGGATGGGCATAGCGGGCGGGCAGGGGAAAATTCGGATAGGTGTCAATGTAGGTCTGCACGTCCCTGCGGGTCTTCTCCAGCCGCTCGGTCAGGGCCCTGCGGTTGTTGCGGGCCGTGGGCAGCACATTGAGGCTGGAAAAGAAGAAGATCAGGGCAAAGCCCACCAGGGTTATCTGCATGCCGTAGTCGCCAAGGCCGTAGATCCAGGTATAGGAGCCGTAGGCCGCTGCCACCACGGCCATGCAGAAGATGGCAAGGGCTGCCCACTTGTGCATGGGATTGGTGAGCCTGTTCACGCGCAGGGCCTTGCTGTCCGCGGCAAGGCGCGTGGCCAGATCGGGGCGTCTGTTCAAAAAGTCCAGAGCCTTGCGCAGGGTCTCCAGGCTTTCTTCGGCCTTTTGGGTGAGTTTTTTGACGTAGCGGGCCTCTTCCGCAGCCCTGGCCTCGGCCAGCTTCTTTGCCGCTGCCTCGGACATGGTGGGCATGTCGGGGAAGCGGCGCTGTATCTCGGCCAGCATGGCATCCACATGCTCTTCGTGCTTGAAGGTGCACTGTATGCTCTGCCCGTGATCGTACTCCACCACCAGATAGGGAATGGCGCCGAAGATGCCCTTGCGTGTATAGGCGCCCTTGCTCAAGGCCACGCGCTTGTAGACACGCTGCACCCGGCTCACGGGAATGTAGAAGCGGCGATCCAGGAAGAAGCTGTTCAGGTACAGGGCCTTTTTGCCAACACCACAGGGACCGAATCTGAGGCAGGACGTCTTGTCTTCCTTCAGCGTCCTGTCATCAAGGCCTTGTGAACCGAGCAGTGCGGGTTTGAAATAGAGCATGGCTGTTCCTTGTTCTGTGTCCGGCTCACTTGAAACCGGAAAGGGGAGAGGCAGGGCCCTGAGGGCCTTGTGCCCTTGTAGCGTACAGTAGCAAAAAAGCAAGGGCCGCCGGCAAGCGGCGGCCCCGAAGTGACGAATCAGGAGCTCTTCAGCCTAGGCGCGGGCCTTCTTGGTCGCACGCAGGAAGAGCGAAAGGAAGAGAATGGCCACGACAATGCCGATGATGTAGGCAACCGAAACAGGCAGCTTGACCACAAGGCCCAGGCATTCGGGGGCCATGCAGAAGTAGGTGCTGGACACGGCGCTCATGAAGGTAGCAGGCACAGCGGTGAGCCAGAAGTTCTTCTTCTCAAGGAAGAGGTACATGGAGGCCATCCACAGCACGATCATGGCCAGGGTCTGGTTGGTCCAGCTGAAGTAGCGCCAGACAATGGTGTAGTCGAGCTGGCTGATGAAGGCACCGGCGAGCAGCAGGGGCACACAGAGCATCAGACGGTTCTTGTAGCTTGCCTGGGGGATGTTGAACCAGTCGGCCAGAACCAGTCGGGCAGAACGGAAGGCCGTGTCACCGGAGGTGATGGGGCAGGCAATGACGCCCAGCATGGCCAGGGCAACGCCGATGCCGCCCATGGTCTGGCTGCAGACGTCATAGATGGCTGCGGACTGACCGGAAGCCAGGTTGGCAAGCAGGCCTGTGCTCTGGCCATTGGTGACTTCGTAGAGGGTGCAGCCGGCAGCAGCCCAGATGAGGGCGATGATGCCTTCACTGACCATGGCGCCATAGAACACGAAGCGGCCCTGACGCTCGCTCTTCATGCAGCGGGCCATGAGGGGGGACTGGGTGGCATGGAAGCCGGAAATGGCGCCACAGGCCACGGTGATGAACATGAAGGCCCAGATGGGTGTGCCCTTGGGATGCATGTTGGTGAAGTTGTCCCACAGCTCGGGCATCTGGAATTCGGGGCTGACAACCATGCCGCCGGCAACACCCACGGCCATGATGATGAGGCAGATGCCGAACAGGGGGTAGATCTTGCCGATGATCTTGTCGATGGAGATGAAGGTGGCAAGGAAGTAGTAGATCAGCACCACTGTGAGCCAGAAGGTGGCGTTGAGCATGATGCCGGAAGCACCGGCCTCACTGCAGAGCTTCACGATGAGGCCTGCGGGGCCCACGGCAAAGACGGTGCCGACCATGACCAGCAGGACCACGGCGAACACGCGCATGATGGTCTTCATCACCGGGCCAAGGTAGATGCCGGTGATTTCGGCCACGGAAGCGCCCTTGTTGCGTTCGCTCACCATGCCGGAGAAGAAGTCATGCACGGCGCCGGCAAAGATGGTGCCAAAGCAGATCCACAAAAAGACCACGGGACCCCAGAGGGCGCCCTGCAAGGCACCGAAGATGGGGCCAAGGCCTGCGATATTCAGCAGCTGAATCAGGAAGAGCTTCCACTGGGGAAGCACCACGTAGTCAACGCCATCGTTGATGGTGACAGCCGGAGTTTCACGGTCGTCGGGTCCGAAGATGTTTTCCACCAGTTTGCCATAGGTGAAATAACCGACGATCAGAAAGGCCAGGCACAGAAAGAAACTGACCATAAGAAAAGAAACCTCCCTAATGCGAAACTGCCCTGAGGGGCAGCACGCAAAATAAGGCTCTCTTGTAATGCATCAGGCAGACTTGTGCAACCGTTGATTTTGCATATTGTATAGGAACTTACTGCAAAAAGCCCCACCCTTGTGCCGCATTCCGGGACCATGCAGAACCGTCAGATCGCATCGACATGCCCGCATGGCCCTTTTCGGGCAGGGACAAAAAGCCCTGAGCCCTTGTCCGGTCCGTTTCACAAATGCGGACAGGAAAAAAACAGGGCACGGGCTTTTTTCCGGCTTCAGTGCTGCCAGGGGACCACAGGCGCAAAAGCCCCGGGCTTTGCCCATCTGTCGGGCAGATCCCGGGGATTCGGTTCTGCCCGACGTTTGCCGTCTCCAGCCACACGGGACCGAAAGAGCAGATTGCTTTTTTGCCTGTTTCCTGCAGAAGGCCAGGGAGCCGGAACGCCCGAAGCATGCCCCAGGCAGCCTCAGGGGCCTGTTCAGCCGCACTCGTTTCCATGGGCCGCCTGCGAGGCTCCTTGTGTCCCTCAAAAAAAGCGACATGCCAGTTGTCCGGATTTGACAAGACTGAAAACAGCCATCATTTCAGGATGCTGGCATCTTCTCTCCATGAAGTCTTCTTCCGGAATTTTCCTTTCTCCTGTTCTCCTGAGACAGGGCAGCAAAAAAGTCCGCTGCCCCGGAAAAAAGCCAGGATGCGGACTTCATCTGTGTGCCCCCCGTGTCGCGGACAGGGGGGGGGGGGGAGAGCTTGTGCCGGACCATCTGTCGCCTAGAGGGATGTGCCGAGCAGGCCTGCCAGCTCCTTCAGAAGGCGCTCGCCGTCTGCGGCCGTGGCCGGGCAGGGCAGGGCAGAGAGCATGCCCAGTCCTTCCATGGCGTCATGATAGACCTCGGCATCAAGGTGCGTCATGGCTGCCACATGGGAAAAGGCATTGATGCCCAGCAGGGCCATGACAGCCTTGCGCATGGCTTCAGGCTCCCCGCGGTTTTCGCTTTCGTCCACAAGAATGAGTTCGGGCTTTGTGCCGGCCGTGCGCAGGGCCTCGCAGGCCGCGTCAAGGCTGGCAAAGCAGGAAAGGGCAAAGCCCTTGCCCGTAAAGACATCCAGTGCCGGCTGGCAGCTGTCCTTCATGGTACCAATATAATAGAGTTCCACCTTGTGACTCCCTGAAGACGCGGTCGCTCATCACTGCCCAAAAGCGCAGATGTGCAGATGCCCTGATGTGCAGATGCAGACGCGCAGACATGCGGACTTCTGCGGGACGTGCCGCCCGCGTAGCAGCTTGGAAAAGACGTCCGTGCAGCCCGGAAAACGGCCAGACAAAGGGGCCTTTGCTGTTCCGGGCTGCACGCAAATCCTATCCTGCGCCCTCAAAAAAGGGGCAGGAATGTGATCAGAATCGGGTCCGAACCGGATAACAACCGGTCTGCGGCCTAGTGGGCGCCGCCGCCGTGGCAGGTGAACTGCTCGGAGAAGGCGGGCAGCTGGCCGGCCAGGAAGGCCTTGACGGCATCGCCCACGGTGGCGAACTGGCCGGCATAGTAGACATCAATGCCCACCTGCCTGAAGCCCATGAGCGGACGGAAGCCCATGCCGCCGGCAAGCAGGGCCTTCACGCCATGGCTTGCCAGGTGCTGCACGGGAGCAAGGCAGCCGCCCTGCTGATGGGGCACGTTTTCCAGGGTGGAGACGTTCTTGACGGCGCCATCCTCGATTTCGACGATGGTGTAGATGTCGCAATGGCCAAAGTGCATGCCCATGCCGGCGTCAAGGCCGCCAGGCATGTTGGAAGGAACGGCAAGAAGTGTGCTCATATGGTGTTTCCACGGGGCCTGGCCCCGCGGACCTCCTGAATGGTCTTAAAGGGTGAAATGAATGGCTGGCTTGTCGTCAGCTGCCAAGAGAGAAATGTGTTGTCCGAGATTTGTTGTCCGGGGGACATCAGTCCTGTCAGACGCCAGTTCTGCAGGACATCGATCCTGCAAGACATCAGGCCAAAGCTATCAGGCCAAAGACATCAGGCCAGACTTGTCTGGCTGAAGGATCGCAGCTGCAGCCGCTCCTTTGCCTTGCTTGCAGCCAGGGCGTCCACCTTCTCCCAGATTTGGGCAAGGCGGGCGGCAAGCTCGCTGTCCGTTTCGGTAATGGCTCTGCCTTCAATGGTTGCCCTGGTGATGTCGGAAGAGAAGGGCACGGTGCCAAGGATGGTGTGGCCTTCGCGCTCGCAGTAGGCGATGATCTGTTTGGTTTCCTCGGGGTTGATGTCCGCCTTGTTGACAATGACGCCAATGGGCACCCTGAAGTGGGCACAGACTCTGGCCACGCGGTCAAAGTCGTGGCTGCCGGACAGGCTTGGCTCCACCACGGCCACAGCCAGGGTGGCGCCGGAGAGGGAGCTGATGACAGGGCAGCCTATGCCTGGGGAGCCGTCGCAGAGGATGAGTTCGCGGCCGCTTGACCTGGCGAGCTCCCTGGCCTCGCGCTTGAGCAGGGTCACAAGCTTGCCGGAATTTTCCTGGCCAGGGACCAGGACGGCGTGCAGAAAGGGCCCGAAGCGGGTCTCGCCCACGTACCAGTCGCCGCAGCGGGCAGCCGGAAAGTCCAGGGCCTTTTGCGGGCACAGGGTGACGCACACCCCACAGCCTTCGCAGTTGAGTTCGTTGATGTGCGCCCTGTCCCCGTCCATGGTGATGGCGTCAAAGCGGCAGAGGTCTGCGCACTGGCCGCAGCCGATGCAGTCTTCCTCGCGCACCTGTGCCTTGTTGCCGCCCATGAAGACATGGCCTTCCCCGTCCTTCGGGTTGAGCACAATGTGCAGATCAGGGACATCCACATCCAGGTCGCAGAGCACCGCGTTGCGGGCCAGGGCCGCAAAGGCCGCGCACAGGCTCGTCTTGCCTGTGCCGCCCTTGCCGCTGATGATGACTATTTCGCGCATGCCGGCCTCCCGCATGTCCTGTGTGCAAACGTCTGCCCGAGGGCCTGGGCCAGATTCCGGAAGCGATTCTTCCAGGCATCCGAGAGGTCTGCCAGCAGCAGGCCAGAGGAATAGGCCCGGGCGGCCTCCCGCTCGAAGGGCAGCTCGGCGAGCAGGGGCAGATTGTGCTCCGCGCAGTAGCTGCGCACCGTCTCGTCACCCTGTTCGTTGCCCGGCATGCCGGCCCTGTTGAGCACGCAGGCCAGGGGCTTGCCCAGCTTGCCAAAGGCCTCGTGGGCCAGTTGAAAGTCATGCAGGCCGAAGGGCGAGGAGTCGACCACCATGAGCAGGGCGTCCACGTGGCTGCCCACGGTGACCGCAGGACAGCTGACCCCTGGAGGCGCGTCGACGAGAACGTCGGGTCGTGTGCCCTTTTCCCTGGCATACTGTTCTTCCATGGCGGCAAGCCGCCTGAAGAGCGCCCGGAGAAGGGGCGGCGTCATGACCTCGCCTATGCGCGTGGCGCCGGAGATCCAGGGGGTGCCGTTTTTCAGGGCGCCCTCGTGGAGCTCGCCTATGACCCGCTCGCCCTGCACCAGGGCGTGTTCGGGACACACGGCAAAGCAGCCGCCGCAGGCATGGCACATGTCCGGAAAAATCTTGAGTCTGGCCCCGAATTTGGCAATGGCTCCGTAGCGGCAGATGTCGTGGCACTTGCCGCAGGAGGTACAGGAGTCCAGGATTTGTGTGGGTATGGGCAGGGCAATGGTCGTGCCTGTCTGTATCTCGGGGCCAAGGAACAGGTGCAGGTTGGGGGCTTCCACATCCGTGTCGGCCATGATGTGCCCCGCAGCCCAGACACTGCCCAGAGAGGCCGCAACCGAGGTCTTGCCCGCTCCGCCCTTGCCGCTGGCTATGGCAATACGCATGTCGGTCCCCCGTCCTGAAGCCTAAAGGGGCATGCCGCTTTCGTGGTTGGCGGCAGAGGCCTTCGTGCACTCGCCCTTGCGGAACTTGTCCAGGGCCTGGCCCACGGTCATGTTGTCCATGTCCTGGTAGACGTCGATGCCTGCGGCCTCCAGGGCCTCGAAGGCCTTGGGGCCCACGTAGCCGCTGAGCACCACCGTGACACCGGCGTTGCACAGATGTTCCGTAGTGGCTATGCCGGCACCCTGGGCCATGATCTGGGCATCGCCGTTGTCGAGATAGGCAATTTCCGGATCCCTGTTCAGGTCATTGTCGGCAAAGCTTGCCAGAAGAAAACCGCCGGCGCGGCCGTAGCGGGAATCCACCATGTCTTCCAGGGTCGGTCCCTCGCTGGAAATGGCAACTGTAATCATAGTGTCAGGCCTCCTTTTGCGAAAGCAGCTGTGTCCGTTCTGAAGCAAAACATAGGATCCGCCCTCTATGCGCAGGACCTTGCCGTGCACCAGGGCCTCGGCCACAGCCTTCCTGGCCTCGGCCAGGGTGCGGCCATAGGAGTGCCGGGACACCCGGACCCTGAGGGCTGCCTCGCTGGCAGTCAGTCCCTCTATATCCGAAAGACGCAGGGCCTCCAGGCCCTCGACGCTGAGCCGTACCTCGTCCAGCTGATAGAAGGGAATGCCGCAGGGCTTGAAGTAGCAGGCATTGGGTGCGCGCTCCACATAGCGGCAATGTTTGGGTCTGGCCATGGATGCTCCCGAGCTGTTTTGCTCAATTGCGCATAATGTAAACCTGCCAGCGTTTTTGTCAAGGAGGGGAAGAGCACTTTTTGTCCCCGCTTCGAGAGAAGAACGCTCTGGGCGGCTCTGGACAGGGCTTGCCAGTGTCTGCCTTTTTTTCGGGGCAGACAGAAAAAAAGGCCTGGCTGTCCGGTCTTGGCCGGATCCCTTCGGGTCTGTCCGTGTCCGGCACGCTTCGTGCCGGCTCCCGGGCAGCACGGCACCATGCTCCCCAAACCCGCTCGCAGGGCACGTTCGCAGGAACGCACGCCCGACCGTATATATTAATGATGCACCAGTCCCGGCAAACGTCCGGGCAGGCGTCAGGGCACACGTCTGGGCACACGTCCGGGCCGGCACGAAAAAAGGCCCCGCGCGTCCCCATGAGGAGTGGGGGTGGGTGCGGGGCCTGTTTTTTGTCAGAAAATGCTGTCCTGCCGGGCGCAGGTTTGGGGTGCACGGATTTTGGCTGCCTGATCAGCTGCGCGGGCGCAGAACCACCTCGCGGGCATCAAGAAAATCGAAGAGCGTTCTGTCGTGGGTGGCGCACAGGACGGTGACGCCCCTGTTTAGGCAGGCACGCACCGAGGCATAGATGATTTCCTCGCTGGCCGCGTCCACGTGTGCCGTGGGTTCGTCCAGGAGCAGTACCCTGGGAGACAGGGCCAGCCTGGAGGCCAGGGCCACGCGCTGACGTTCGCCGCCGGACAGCATGGCCTGGGTCCGGTCGGCCAGGGCCATGGGGTCCTCAAAGCCCGCGTCCTGCATGGCCGCCCTGTAACGTTCTTCCAGATGATCTGTCTCTCCGCGCAGGCGCAGGCCCAGGGTGACGTTTTTGAAGACTGAACATTTCAGGAGATAGGGATCCTGCAGGAGCAGGGTGATGTCCCTGCGCGGATCGGTAGTGCTGCCATAGTAGTGCAGGGTGCCGGCATCGGGCTGTTCCAGAAAGGCCAGAAGCCGCAGCAGGGTCGACTTGCCGCTGCCATTGCGCCCGGTCAGGGCCACGCATTCGCCGCGCTCCACCTGAAATTCGGGCAGCCAGAGCGCGCACACGCCGCCATAGCTCCGGCTCAGGTTGCGAGCCTCGAAAATTCTGTCCATCATTTGCCCCCCTTGCGCTTGAGCCAGGTGAGCAGGGCGTTCACCACAAAGGCTATGAGCAGGAGCACAAGTCCCAGGGCTATGCCCTGGGCAAACTCTCCCTTGCTCGTTTCCAGGGAAATGGCCGTCGTCATGGTCCTGGTGGAGTAGCGGATATTGCCGCCCAGCATCATGGCCACGCCCACTTCCGTGACCACGCGGCCAAAGGCCTGCACGCAGACCATGCCCAGATCGTAGCGTATCTCGCACAGGGTGAGCAGGGCGGTCTGGGTGCGGTTCGCGCCCAGGGTCAGCAGGGTCTGCCGGCAGCGGGCATCCAGGTTTTCCACTGCCTGCGCCGTCCAGGACACAATGATGGGCAGGGCCAGTATGGTCTGGCCTATGACCATGCCGGGCAGGGTGAAGAGCAGGCCGAATTCGCCCAGGGGCCCGCGTGCGGTGATAAGGACGTACACAAGCAGGCCGATGAGCACCGTGGGAAAGGCCAGCAGCGTGTCGGAAATCAGCCGCAGGACTCTTTTTCCGGGAAAGTTCGTGTAGCCGAGCACAAAGCCCAGGGGCAGGCCCAGCAGGGCGGCGATGGCCAGCGCCCAGCTTGTGGAGACAAGCGTTGCCTCTATGGCCGACATGGTGGCATCGTCCATGTGCAGGAGCAGGTCCGCGGCCTGACTGAATCCGTCAGCAAAATATCCCATTGCATCCAGGCGCAAGGTCCCTGCCTTGTGTGCAGGGCAAAAGCGCCACCTCCTTACAACATACTCGCTCTTGTGCTTTCCCCGAAAGGCCCTGAACCGGCAACGCCGGGGCCTCGAGGCCGGGCCACCGGCAGGGGGATCCGGCTCCAGTCCCCTTCTCGGGGAAAAGGCTCGGACACAGGGAACAGCACAGGCGGGCCCGAAAGCCCGCCTGTCAGGTCAGATTTGTCTCAAGGGGCAGTCAGCAGCTACTTGCCGGCATTGGGGAAGAAGAGCTGCTTGCCTTCCAGCGTGTATTCGCTGATGCGCTTCTGGGTAGAGGGCTTCACCCACCAGTCCTCGAACTTCTTGGCGAGATCCTTCTTCACCTTGGGGCACTGGGCAGGGTTGGTGGTCATGACGCTGTACTGGTTGAAGAGGGCCTTGTCGCCTTCCACCACGATGGTCAGGGGATTGTTCTTGCCCTGCTTGTTGTCGAACTTGATCCAGGTGGCGCGGTCGGTCAGGGTGTAGCCGCCCTTTTCGGCAGCAATGGCCAGTGTGGCCATCATGCCCTGGCCGGCAGACACGTAGAAGGCTTCCTTGTCGGGGGACAGGTTGTTGGCAGCCCACAGCTTCTTTTCGGCGTTGTGCGTGCCGGACTTGTCGCCACGGCTCACGAAGACGGCCTTGGCGTCATAGATGGTCTTCAGGGCAGCGCTGGTGCTCTTGCCCTTCACCCTGGCAGGATCCTTCTTGGGACCAACAATGACAAAGTCATTGTACATGATCTGGCGACGGTCAATGCCGTAGCCGTCAGCCACAAACTTCTTTTCCACGGCGGGAGCGTGCACGAGCAGCACGTCGGCGTCGCAGTTCTTGGCGATTTCGAGGGCCTTGCCGGTACCGACGGCAACCCACTTGAGCTCAATGCCGGTTTCCTGACGGAAGGTCGGTTCCAGGAATTCCAGCAGGCCGGAATCCTGGGTGCTGGTGGTGGTTGCCATCATGAGGGTGTCTGCAGCCTGGCAGGGCAGGGCCAGAGCCAGGGCGCAGGTGGCGCCAAGAAGTGTTTTGGAGACAATGTTCATGTCTTCGGCTCCTCTGAAACAGGGTTCGAGCGAAAAAAGGGATGAAAAAGCGTCCGGGAGGGTCCCCTGGCGTGCACACCGTCCACGAAAATTGGCACGTTTTTTTGCTCCGCAAGCAGGACACCCGGAAACTTTTCCTTGAAAAACAATAAGATATCCCAAAAGACCTTCAGGAATATGCCTGTTTTTACTCAAAATCGTGTCTGTTGTGAAGCCCGAAAGCCCTGATTTCTCTCCCCGAAAGAAGGACTTTGTTTCCGTGACCTGGCAAGGGCATCCCCCTGCCAGGAGCCTGTCTGCCCTTCCCTTGCCTTCATCCGAAGGACACGGGACACAAGGGGACATGCCTGGCCGGGGAGACGGGCGAAGGACTTGTGCAGGAAGGACAGATGGTTCCGAAAAGAGGATGGAGAAAGCGGTTTGCTGGCAGGCCCATCTGTGCTACACAAAGGGCAGAGAACATCTCTGGCCTGGAACGATTTTTTGAGATGCTCTCCTCTCGTACTGAACCGCCAGGCTGTCTGAAGGACAGGCCCTGGCTGCACCTGAAGCTGTCCTGTCACAGCCAGGGATCTGTATTGATTCTCCAAAGGAGCAAACAATGGCTCTGCCTCCATCTCAAGACGAACGAGTACAAGGTCTTCATTTGTCGGAAAAAGAGCTTCGCGAACTCTCCTCTCTTGCCCACTATATCTGGTGGAAGAGCAAAGAATTGACCGAGCTAACTCGCCTGCGCATGCCCCATTCGTAAGAGTGGGGTAAGCAGGCGCCCTGCTGCCTGTTTCTGGTCCCATGGCTGATGAGCTGATGCGATTTTTGCATCCGATCACAGGGGGATAAAGT
>DXHV01000009.1 GCA_019113165.1 Candidatus Desulfovibrio intestinipullorum | reverse complement strand
CCACAAAGCCCACGGCAAAGGTGGCAAAGGCCAGGATGGTGCCCACGGTGGGGTCGAAGTCCGGGAAAAAGACCTTGTTGAAGACGATGCCCGCCACGACGCCGTAGAGGAAGAAGTCGTACCATTCGATGACGGCGCCCACGAGGGAGGAAATGACCACGCGGCGCAGATTCTTCTGCGCCTGGGCGTCTGTGGGGGCAGCGGCGTGAGAGGGGTCTGCGGTCTGCTGTTCTGCGGAAGCGTTTGTTTGCATGAAGGCTCCTTGTCTTGGGTTTGTGTATGGGAAAACGGGAAGGATGTCTCGAGAAGGGCTTCTCGTGAAGGACTTCTCGTGAAGCGGAAGAAGAGGTCCTTTTGGGAAGCTTCCCGTCATTGATGGCAGGGGCAGGACGTCTTTTTTCGCACGGGCAGGGCCTGTCCCAGTGATGAGGACAGGGCTGGAAGGCGTCCCCGCAAGACGGCCAGAGAAAGACGACCTGAAAGATGGCCTGAAAGACAGCCTGGACGGCGGTTCCGCAAGGCCCGCAGGCCTTGTGCGAACGACAGCGGAACGATGTTGCGCCTGCCCCTGACCACCCCCTGTTTCGCAGGTCACAAAAAAACAGGGGGCGTCAGGGGGCGGCACATTTTTTCACAAGCAAAATTTGTACCACATACGAACTATCAGCGTCAGACAGGCCAATGCAGCGATCCTGCCGAAGGGATGGGACAGGGCACCGTCCCCATTGATGCATATGTGCATCAATATTGTTTCGTAGAAACAAATCGTTGCAAGAAATGATGCAGATATGCGACTTGCAGCAATCAGGCGGCTCGGATTCCCGGGGCACATATTGCTGAGTATTTTGCTGGGAAAAATCGTTGTCTGGGCAGTATTTACTGGATAAATTTTACAAGTAGAAGAAGACAGGAGAATCAGAGCTAAACAAAGGCAATATTCTGTAAAAAAAGACTCTTGAGAAACAGTCCTGATTGTGTTGCAAACTTGCAATTTTTCCTCAGACAGGGCGCAGTATCCTGTCAAAAAACAGAAAGTTTATGGATAAATCAGTGTGTAAATATTGAGTTGCATCAGTTTCCCCTGGAGTATACGCTGCTTTTGCCTTGTTGTTTGTCCTGTCGATGGTCGGGACAGCGTTTTTGCTCTCTTGTGTTTCTCTGTATGCCCTTGCCAGTGTCCCGCAGGCTCTGGAGTACAGGACGACCGCAGATCTGTCCCCGGGGTACATGAGGTATCCATTCACAAAAGTTAGTGATACCAATATGTTGCTCGGATGGCGCTGACAAAAATATATTGCCTGAGAGCAGAGTACCTGTTATAAGGACTGGAGGAGATGCCCCCAACAACCTGATTACGCTCTGTACGACCTGCCACAAGGCCTTGCACGCTGGCACGATCAGGCTGAAGCGTACACGAGGCCGCTCGTACAAAGACGCAACTCATTTGAACATCCTGCGCAAGGCAATTGTGCAGCGCCTGAAAGCCGCGCACCCGGAGCTCGAGATCCGTACCACCTGCGGGTACATCACAAAGCGTACTCGCCAGGAGTACGGAATTGCCAAGAGCCACCGCGCCGATGCCTTCTGCATTGCAGGCAACATGGGAGCAACAAGGCTTGATGTCTACTACTTCCAGAAGCAGATACGCCGCCACAATCGCAAGATTCACAAACTCACAATCTACAAGGGAGGCAAACGCAGGCTGCATCAGGCTCCATACGAAGTTGAAGGCTTTCGTCTTTTTGACAAGGTCCTGTGCGAGGGGTACGTCGGCTTCATCTTTGGTCGGCGCACGAATGGCTACTTCAAGGTCTGCACACTTGACGGGACTGTCCTTTCAAAGAGTATCCACTGCAGAAAACTGCGTCTCCTGGAACGACGCACAACCTTTTTAACCGAAGTACGATACGGAGGCGGCGCTTCCTCCCCCAGGTGACCCTGGGGGGATCCGCGCCGATTTTTGATGAAAAAGTTTCCCTTCAGACACATTTTTGTGCCGATCCTGCCCCTGTGTCTCGTGCTCTGCCTGACCGTCTGCCTTGCCTCCTGTACGGATCAGGAAAAGCGCGGCGGCCAGCGCGTGCGCGAAGTGGCCGTCTTCAAGCTCGTCCCCCAGCAGGTCTCCCTCACGGCCGAGCTCTCCGGCCGTGTCAGTGCCTTCCGCAAGGCCGAGGTTCGTCCCCAGGTGAGCGGCATCCTGCAAAAGCAGCTCTTTACCGAAGGCACCATTGTCCAGCAGGGCCAGTCCCTCTACAAGATTGACCCGGACACCTACATTGCGGCCGTGGAAAGCGCCCGGGCCGCCAGGGCCAGTGCCGAGGCCCAGCTCCATGCCGCAAAGCTGCGCTTTGACAGGCGCAGGGCCCTGCTGCGCTCCCAGGCCGTGAGCCGGCAGAGCTACGAGGACGCCCATGCCGAGTATCTGCAGGCCAGGGCCAATGTGGAAGTGGCCAATGCCGCCCTGCGCACGGCCGAGATTCAGCTGCGCTACACCGACGTGCAGGCCCCCATCACCGGCCGCATCGGCAAGTCCAATGTGACCCAGGGCGCCCTGGTCACGGCCAATCAGGCCGACGAGCTGGCTGTCATCCAGCAGCTCGATCCGGTCTACGTGGACATGACCCAGTCGAGCCTCGCCATGCTGCGCCTGCGCGACCGCTATGCCGCAGGCAAGCTCACCAGGCCCGGCGCCGAGCACACCGAAGTGCATCTGCGCCTTGAGACCGGCAATTCCTACCCTCTGGCCGGCGAGCTCAAGTTTGCGGACATTTCCGTGGACGAGAGCACGGGTTCCGTCCTTCTGCGCTCCGTCTTCCCCAATCCCAACCACGTGCTTCTGCCCGGCATGTACGTGCGCGCCTCCATCAACGAGGGCGTGGAGGAGCGGGCCCTGCTCGTGCCCCAGCGCGCCGTGCGCCGCGACCCCAAGGGCAATGCCTCGGTCTTTGTGCTCGGAAAGAACAGCACGGCCGAACAGCGCAACGTCCTGGCCACGGACCACGTGGGCCGCTTCTGGCTCATCAGCGATGGCCTGAAGGAAGGCGAGCTTGTCATCATCGACGGCCTGCAGGGCCTGCGTCAGGGCTCCCCTGTCAAGGTGCGCGAGACCCTGACCCCTGCCACCTACAAGCAGCCGCAGGACGGAAGATAAGGCCATGTCCATTTCCCGCTTCTTCATAGCCAGGCCCGTCTTTGCCAGCGTGCTGGCCATCCTCATCATGCTGGCCGGCAGCATCTCGGCCCTCTTTCTGCCCGTCTCCCAGTTCCCGCCCCTGGCGCCGCCCACGGTCTCCATGACCATCGAGTACAGCGGCGCCTCGGCCCAGACCATGCAGGACTCCATTGCCCAGGTGGTGGAACAGCGCATGGTGGGCCTGGACAACCTGCTCTACATTGCCAGTACCAGCAGCTCCGAGGGCCGTGCCCGCCTGAGCCTCACCTTCGAGCCCGGCACGGATCCGGACATTGCCCTCATGCAGGTGCAGAACTGCCTGGATCTGGCCATGCCCGTGCTGCCCGAGGTGGTGAAGAACCAGGGCATACGCGTGCGCAAGATCTCGGACTCCTTCCTCTGCTTCTACTCCTTCTTTGATGCCAA
This sequence comes from Candidatus Desulfovibrio intestinipullorum, assembly GCA_019113165.1. Classification (GTDB taxonomy): domain Bacteria; phylum Desulfobacterota; class Desulfovibrionia; order Desulfovibrionales; family Desulfovibrionaceae; genus Desulfovibrio; species Desulfovibrio intestinipullorum. Next base: position 2,037 of record DXHV01000009.1, on the reverse strand, counting down.
CAACGTCATCCCGGTGGAGGACATAGGCGACTTCATCTCCTCCACCCTCATTGACCCCCTCTCGCGCATCAATGGCGTGGGCGAGGCCCAGCTTTTCGGATCCTCCTACGCCATGCGCATCTGGCTCAATCCCAACCAGCTGCGCTCCTTCAGCCTCACGCCCCAGGACGTGGTCACGGCTGTGGAAAACCAGAACGACCAGATTTCCGTGGGCCAGATTGGCGGCCTGCCGGCCGAGCCCGGCCAGGAACTCAACGTGACCCTGCTCTCCAGGGTGAAGCTCGAGAATGTGGAGCAGTTCCGCAACATCGTGGTGCGCGTGAACCCGGACGGCTCGGCCGTGCGCATCCGCGACGTGGCCCGGGTGGAAATGGGCCTGCAGTCCTATGTGGTGAGCTCGCGCTACAATGCCCAGCCCGCCGTTTCCGTGGGCATACAGCTCGCCGAAGGCGCCAATGCCATCGACACCTCCCAGCGCGTGGCCGAGTTCATGGAGAACATGTCGCAGTTCTTCCCCCACGGCGTGACCTACCGCATTCCCAATGACACGGTGCCCTTCATCAGGGCCTCCATCAACAGTGTGGTCCACACGCTCATAGAGGCCATCGTGCTCGTGTCCGTCATCATGTACATCTTTCTGCAGAGCTGGCGGGCCACCCTCATTCCCACCCTGGCCGTGCCCATCGTGCTCATGGGCACGGTGGCCATCATGGGCGCTGCCGGATCCTCCATCAATACGTTAAGCATGTTCGGCCTGGTGCTCGCCATCGGCCTGCTCGTGGACGATGCCATCGTGGTGGTGGAAAACACCGAGCGCATCATGCACGTGGAGCACCTCTCGGCCGCAGACGCCATCCAGAAGTCCATGGACCAGATCACCTGGGCCCTCATCGGCGTGGCCGCCGTGCTCTCGGCCGTCTTCATCCCCATGTCCTTCTTTGGCGGCATGCCGGGCGCCATCTACCGCGAGTTCTCGCTCACCATTGTCTCGGCCATGACCCTGTCCGTCTTCGTGGCCGTCACCATCACCCCGCCCATGTGCAAGTACCTGCTGAAGCCCAAGGACAAGGGCCGCACGCCCAGGGTCTTTGCGGCCTTCAACAGCTGCATTGACCGCGCCACCCTGGCCTACGGCCGCAGCGTGCGCACCCTCATCCGCCATTCGGGCAAGGTCATGGTGGTCTTTGTCTTCCTGGCGGCAGGTGCGGTTTTCGCCATGAAGGAAATGCCCACCTCCTTCCTGCCTGTGGAAGACCAGGGCACGGTCAACGTGAACATCTTCATGCCGCCAGGCTCCACCCGCGAGGCCACGGTGGAGGTCATCAGGGAAATCGAGGACTACTTCAACACCAACGAGGCGGATCTCATCCGCGGCATGGGCATGATGATTGGCCTTGGCCCCAACGGCAGCCGCGGCCAGAACGTGACCAACGGCTACATCAACCTGAAGCACTGGGACGAGCGGCCCCATCCCGAGCAGAGCGCCAGCGCCATCGTGAGCCGGGCCAGGGCGCACTTTGCCAACCATGCCGGCGCCCGCATCCGCTTCTCCGAGCCGCCGCAGGTGCGCGGTCTCGGCCAGTCCTCAGGCATTGTCATGCAGCTGCAGGATCAGGGCGGCCTTGGCTACAATGCCCTGGTGCAGGCCCGCGAGGATCTGCTGGAAATTGCCGAGCGCAGCCCCCTGCTCTTCAACACGCGAACCTCCTCCCTGGACGACGTGCCCCAGCTGCGCCTGAACATCGACGACCTCAAGGCCGGTGTCTTCCATTTGAGCCCCGACGCCATCAACGACAACCTCTCCACAGCCTGGGGCGGCACCTATGTGAACGACTTCGTGGACCGGGGCAGGGTCAAGCGCGTCTATGTGCAGGGCGATGCGCCCTACCGCATGAACCCGGACGATCTGAGCTACTGGTACTTCCGCAACGATGAGGGCGGCATGGTGCCCCTGGACGCCTTTGCGAGCCTGCAGTGGACCTTCGGCCCCTCCCAGCTTGAGCGCTTCAACGGCGTGCCCTCCACCCTCATCGAGGC
>DXHV01000084.1 GCA_019113165.1 Candidatus Desulfovibrio intestinipullorum | reverse complement strand
AAAACCCTGCAGCCTGCATCAGGACTTATGCAAATTCAGATCTACAAGACCAGTTTTTCAGCAAAAGAACAATTTTTTCAATGTAGTATCCTGCCATCAGCCCCGCTTGCTCTCTGGAACAGCTCCCGGGTAGGAGAGGCACACAGTGGCTGCCGAGGCGGCCCGGACCATGTAGATCTGATTTTGCCCGATTCCTGACACCATGAGACAGGAATTGAGCCTGCCTGAAGCAGAAAAAAACAGATATTCCGGTCTTCTGCCCCTTCCCCCATCTGCCGGCGCCACAGGCACAGAACAAAAAACGGGCCCGGGAGAGCGGAAGATCGGACGACCGGAAGAACAGGGCCTGGCTTGAGAAAACTCCAAACCACTCACATGCTGTGCACGTCTCGTGGTGGACGTCCTCCACTGCCGCCCTGCCTCTGCCGGGAGGGGTCAGTTTTTCCTGCGCTCTAGAGGGTGAATACTCCTTGCGCCTGACACCTGCGTTTTTGGGCTCAGTTTTCCTTGCGTTCCACTCGGGGACAGTGCACGCATGCCCCAGGGAGAAGCCGCACGCCCTGGCGACACTCAAGGATCGTTTGCCTGCAAAACAGCTGACATATTTGCCTCGTTCCTGTGATAGTGCAGGATTTCGGCATCTTGAAAAAAACGATCACAAGCGACAGAACCGTTTCATGGCCCTGATACACGACCGATGCACGAAACCGGGAAGCCAGGCTCGTCTGCATGGCTGTGAGACCAGCCTGATGGGTCTGCACGTCCCTCCTGCCAGCACGATCTGCGCCAGCCACCACACTGTGTGTGCCAGAGGATGCTCCCTGTCACAACGTGTCACAGACCGTCCCCTCGCCGACACAAAGACAGGCACAATGCCGCATCCGAAGCGCTCACGCATGCCGGAACAGAGAGCGGACGCCCTGTCCAGCCAGCCGGTTTTCCCTGACAAGACCAGAAAGTGATTCGGCCCGAACCCGGCCTGCTGCTCGCCCAGTGACGCTGTCACAAAAACTTCATCTTCGCGACACCGACAGATCAACAACAGTCACTAGAAATGTCCAATCGATTTTGCGGAAAAATTTTGTCTGCATTTTTTCTGTTCATTTCTGTGTCATCTGTTACAATTTGTAACAAATGCATGGATATTTTTTTATGAGCATGCATATTCAAAGACGGAGTCTTCATCAATGATACACGTTAGCAATCTGAACAAGAGCTTTGGCGGCGTCAAGGCCCTCTCCGACATCGATCTTCATATTGAACGCGGCGAGATGGTCGCCCTCATTGGCTCCTCCGGTTCCGGCAAGTCCACCCTCATGCGTCACATCTGCGGTCTGACCGCCGGTGACAGGGAAAGCGGCCAGATCATGGTCAACGGCTGCCTCATCCAGGAACAGGGCCGCATCAACCGCAACATCCGCGAGCTGCGCACCCACATCGGCGTCATCTTCCAGCAGTTCAACCTGGTGGGCCGCCTGAGCGTTGCCCGCAATGTCTGTCTGGGCGCCCTGAGCCGCACCCCCTTCCTCAGGGGCCTGTTCGGCCACTTTGCCAAGGAAGACCTGGAGCTCACCCACAAGGCCCTGGAGCGCGTGGGCATTGCCGACAAGGCCTGGCAGCGCACCTCCACCCTGTCCGGCGGCCAGCAGCAGCGTGCCGCCATTGCCAGGGCCCTGGTGCAGCGTGCCGAAGTCATGCTGGCCGACGAGCCCATTGCCTCCCTGGACCCCGAGTCCGCCCGCGTGGTCATGTCCACCCTGCAGGAACTCAACCGCACCGACGGCATCACCGTGGTGGTCACCCTCCATCAGGTGGACTACGCCATTCAGTACTGCCCGCGCACCGTTGCCCTGAAGAAGGGCCGCATTGTCTACGACGGTCCCACGGCCAACCTCACCAGGGCCATGCTCAAGACCCTCTACGGCTCCGAGAGCGACGACCTCTTCGGCAGGAAGGAAGAGGCGCCCACCATTGCCCAGGGGGCCGCGGCCTGAGCGTCCCGCCGGATCCATGGCCGGATCCGGGGCCGAATCGGCAACAGGATCAGACCAGGCTCCGGAGCTTGTGCCGAAGCAGGCCGGCCCCTGCCGGATCAGGACCCGGCAACCAGGACCCGGCAATCAGGACCAGACTATCAAGACCAGACTATCAGATCCCGGGACTGCATTGTGTCACATTGCGTCACATTGTGTCACACAGGCGTTGCAACTTCGACAAGGTGTCACAAAATTTGTCAACAAGCTGCATCTGTTCTGCCATATTTTCCTCGTATACGTGTGCCACTTCAAAAGCAATCCCCCCATATATCACGTCCATCACGAATCTCTCCTTCTGATGGACACAATTTCTGTACACAGACAGTCTCTTCCATAAAAATCTCACAGACAGACCATCAAGGAGCAGGACCATGCGCAAACGCATTCTTTCCCTGATCATGGCCGTTCTGGTACTCTTCAGTGCCGGTGCAGCCCAGGCCGACGAACCCAAGGAACTGAACTTCGGCATCATCTCCACCGAATCCTCCCAGAACCTGCGTACCCTCTGGGATCCCTTCCTGGCCGACATGAGCAAGGCCCTGGGCATGAAGGTGAACGCCTTCTTTGCCAGCGACTACGCCGGCATCATCGAAGCCATGCGCTTCAAGAAGGTGGACCTGAGCTGGGTCGGCAACAAGGGCGCCATGGTCATGGTGGACCGCGCCAACGGCGAAGTCTTTGCCCAGACTACCGACCCCGAGGGCAACATCGGCTACTGGTCCTACATCATTGCCCGCAAGGACAGCGGCATCAAGAACATTGACGACATGTTCGCCAAGGCCAGGGACCTTTCCTTCAGCAACGGCGACCCCAACTCCACCTCCGGCAACCTGGTGCCCGGCTACTATGTCTTTGCCAAGAACGGCAAGGACCCCAAGAAGATCTTCAAGCGCGTGGTGGCCTCCAACCATGAAGCCAACGCCCTGGCCGTGGCCAACGGTCAGGTGGACGTGGCCACCTTCAACAACGAAGGCATGGGCCGTCTGAAGCTCGTCTACCCCGACAAGGCCGAAAAGCTCGCCATCATCTGGAAGTCCCCGACCATCCCCAGCGATCCGCTGGTCTGGCGCAAGGATCTCTCCGACGCCACCAAGAAGAAGATTGCCGACTTTATCTACAACTACGGCGTGTCCGGCGCCAATGCCGAAAAGGAACGCCAGGTGCTCGCCAAGCTGCAGTGGGGCGCCTTCAGGAAGTCCGACAACAGCCAGCTCCTGCCCCTGCGTCAGATTGAGCTCTACCGCACCAAGATGCGCATTCAGGACAGCAAGGATCTGAGCGCCAGCGAAAAGGCTGCCCAGATTGCCGACATCGACGCCAAGCTCGCTGCCGTTGTGAAGGAAGTCGAAGCGAAGGAAGCCAGGGCCGGCAAGTAGGATCTGAAACACAGACGCCCCTTTCATTCCCGGACAAAGACTGATTTCCCATGCCATCGCAGACAACATCCCCCCAGTTTTCCCTCAGGCCTCCCATGGAGGCCAGGGAAAAGTTCAACCGCCTGACCACCTGGGTCATTGTGGCCGTCCTCCTCGCCTGGTCCTGGAGGGGCGCCGAAATGAACCCCATGACCCTGTTCAGGGACGCCGGCAACATCGGCACCCTGCTCGCCGACTTCTTCCCCCCGAACTTCATGGACTGGCGCCTGTACGTGAAGGAAATGCTCGTCACCCTGCAGGTCGCCATCTGGGGTACGGTGCTGGCCGTCATCTGTGCCGTGCCCCTGGGCATCCTCTCCGCCGAGAACATGGTGCCCTGGTACATCAACCAGCCTGTGCGCCGCCTCATGGACGCTGCCCGTGCCATCAACGAGATGGTCTTCGCCATGCTCTTCGTCGTGGCCGTGGGCCTTGGCCCCTTTGCCGGTGTGCTCGCCCTGTGGGTGCACACCACCGGTACCCTGGCCAAGCTCTTCTCCGAGGCCGTGGAAGCCATTGAAGTGTCCCCTGTGGAAGGCGTGCGCTCCACCGGCGCCTCCTACGTGGAAGAAGTGGTCTACGGTGTCCTGCCCCAGGTCTTCCCCTTATGGATCTCCTACTCCCTGTACCGCTTTGAAGCCAACGTGCGCTCCGCCACCGTGGTGGGCATGGTCGGCGCAGGCGGCATAGGCATGGTCCTCTGGGAACTCATCCGCAGCTTCGACTTCCAGCGCACCTGTGCGGTCATGGCCATCATCGTCCTGGTGGTGACCCTCTTCGACCTCATTTCGCAGAAGCTGCGCAAGATGGTCATCTGATTCCCTTCCCCAAAGAATCTGCACAAAAAAGGCCTTTCAACAGGCCTTTTTTTGCAGAGGGGACAAAAACAGGGGCCCCTGGAGCGCCCAACTCTCCCTGCAACCCTCCAAAACCAGAGTCTGTCAGGAACGCTGTCCATGCCTGCACGCTATGCCCTCTACTATACGCCTGCCCGCACAACCCTGCTCTACAGCCGGGTGAGCCGCCTCTTTGGCCGCACCATTCTCTCGGCCCTGCCCTTTGCGCCGGAAATCCCCGAAGGCTTCTCTTCTGACGAGTGGCAGGCCATCGTGAAGGAACCTGCCCACTACGGCCTGCACGCCACCCTGAAGGCGCCCTTTGTCTTCAGAGAGCAGGACCTGCCCAGGGAACAGCAGGAAGAAATCCTGTGCAGCCTCTGCGCCCAGGTCGCCAGACGCCACGCGCCCTTCGACACAGCCCCCCTCACCCTGGCGAGGCTCCAGTCCCGCAATGGCACAGGCTCCTTCCTGGCCCTCACGCCTGCTGCAGAAAAGCCCTCCGACCTCTCCCGCCAGAAGATGCTCGCTCTCGAAAAGGACTGCGTCCTCTCGCTGGAATCCGTGCGCGCTCCTTTAAGCGAGGCCGACGTGGCCGCCAGGGGGGCCCTGGACGAAAAGGAAGCCCACTATCTGCGCACCTTTGGCTACCACCTTGTCTTTGACCGCTTCCGCTTCCATCTCACCCTGACAGGGTGCCTCTCCGAAGACAGGCTGCAGGCCGTGGAAGCAGCGCTCAAGCCCCTGCTTGCGCCCATGACCGGCAAGCCCCTGCGCATCGACAGTCTGAGCCTCTGCTATCAGGAAGAACGCAACCAGCCCTTTGTGGAAGTGAAGCGCTTTGATCTGCACAGGGCAAAGGTCCTGCAGGCACCGCCCCTGGCCGGCATTGCCTCCTGAAGGGAGCCGTCCTGAAGGGAGTCGTCCTGAAAGGACGCCTGCAAAAAGGACGCCTGCAAAGGACACCCCGGACAAGGACGCAGCCCTGAGACATCTTGCCAAGAGGCCCCGAAGGAACGCGCAAAAAGAACGTTCCTTCTGTCCCGCAGGCCCCGGCTCTCAGGGGAGCCTGTCGGACAGATGAAAAACCCGTCCCCCTCAATATCACCCTCAACATTTCCCCTTACCATTCATGGATACACAGACTCAACCCAATGTGCGGGCCGAGCGCCTGCGTCTGCTGGCCCTCTCCCCGAGCACCGTTCTGGAAGCCTTCCTGGACCAGCTCAATGAACGCCATCCCCTGCCCGCCTGGACCCTGGTCCGCGGTCCCGAATGCGGCCTTGTCATGGTGCGCGGCCGCGTCGGCGGTCAGGGCGCGCCCTTCAATGCCGGCGAGGCCCTGGTGACCCGCGCCTGCGTGAAGATGGATGCAGGCCTTGGCTGCGGCTATGTCCTTGGCGAAGAGCCCCGCCACGCCGAGCTCATCGCCGTGCTGGACGCCCTCTGGCAGAAGGAGGAGTTTGCCCGCCTGCTGGACGCCGAGCTCGTGCCGGATCTGGTGGCCCGCCTGCAGGCCCGCTACGAGGACGACCGCAGCCGCAGCGCGGCCACAAAGGTGGACTTCTTCACCATGGTGCGCGGCGAGGACAAGGACTAGGCCCAGCACAAGACACTGCACTTGTCGTGTGACAAAACAACGTGCATTTTTACAGCAATTTGTCTGCTTCCTGTTATATTTTTGTCACACAGGAAAGCAAATGTGCATTCTTTCCGCACAACAACTCTTGAAATAAGGGAATCCTCTTGAACAAAAAGAGTATTCTCTTCCTTTTTTCTCCTTCAAAAGAGTGTCTTTCCTTCAGGAAAGACCACAGCCGTTTGCAATGACCAGTCCCCATACCTCTTCTCCGAGTTCCCTGTCGGTGGCCGCGTCTGATGCTGTCCTTCTGTGCCAGCAGACCTTCCGCACCCTGCTCGATGCCCTGGCCCGTCCCTGCCAGCCAAAGGCTCTGCCCGAGACGGCGGACAGCGGCCTTCCCCTGCCCCTGGAACTGGCCCTCATCGCCCGCACCCTCTGCGATCAGGACACCACGGTCTGGCTCTCGCCCTCCCTTGCCACCGAGGCCGTGCGCAGCTGGCTGCGCTTTCACACAGGCCTCATGTTCTGCGAGGCGCCTGAGGACGCCCAGTTCCTCCTTGCTGCCGGTCTTGAGGAGCTGCCCGAGCTGGCCCGCCTCAACCAGGGCACGAGCACCTATCCCGACCGCTCGGCCACGGCCATTGTGGCCAATGTGCACTTTGCCGGCCCCGACCATCAGACCGCTCTCACGGCCACGGGCCCTGGCATCAGGTCGAGCCAGCCTGTGCCCATGCCCCTCACGGACGGCTTCCTTGTCCAGTGGCAGGCCAATCACGCCCGCTTTCCCCAGGGCGTGGACTGCTTCTTCTGCGGCGAGGGCCTGGTGAGCGGACTGCCGCGCACAACCGTGCTGCACGGCCAGGCGTAAAGGAGCGAGTGCCCTGGCGCCCTGGCGCACAGATGCACAGATGCACAATCCAGGGGCGCAGGAACGAAGCGCGAAAAACGCTGTCCCCGGGGAAGACATCTCCGGGAGAAGCGTGTCCCCGCAAAAAAAGGGGAAGACGGCGCCGCCCGCCCCGAAAGAAATCACGAACACGAGCCTTTCCCAAAGAAGGCTGTACGGAGACAGAAACCATGTATGTCGCTGTCAAAGGCGGAGAACAGGCCATTGCTGCTGCCCATGCCCTTTTGCATGAGGAGCGCAGGGGCCCCGGGGACATCCCCGACCTGTCCCTCGATCAGATAGGTCATCAGCTCAAGTTTGCCGTGGATCGTGTCATGGCCGAGGCCAGCCTCTACAATCCGAGGCTTGCGGCCCTGGCCATCAAGCAGGCCGCAGGCGATCTGCAGGAAGCGGTCTTTTTGCTGCGTGCCTACCGCACCACCCTGCCGCGCTTTGTACCGAGCCTGCCCGTGAACACGGACCGCATGCGCATCAGCCGCCGCATTTCCGCCACCTGGAAGGATCTGCCCGGCGGCCAGATCCTGGGGTCCACCTTCGACTATACCCACCGCCTGCTGGACCGCACCCTGGTCGCCGGCACGGAAACGGACACGGCCGCTGCAGGCCGGACACAGGCCGGTGCCGACCGGACACAGGCGCAAGCCGGACACGAAGACGCCGCTTCCCCTGCCGCCTCTGCCGTAGCCCCCGACTGGCAGGCCGACGGCCACCTGGCCCCCATCCCGCCCGTCATGCCGAGAGCTGCCCTGGCCCTGGAACAGGACGGTCTGCTTGAGCGCTCCTGGTCCGTGGCCGGCCCCGATGCCCAGGCAGCAAGCGAAGCATCCGATCCCTGCTCCCTGCAGAAGGCCTGCCAGGACATTCCGGACATTACCCGCGATCCCCTGGAGCTGCCCTGCAACCGCCCCGAGGACCGGCCCTTGCGTCTGCAGATGCTCGCCCGCTCGGACGAGGGCTTTCTGCTGGCCATGGCCTATTCCACCCAGCGCGGCTTTGGCGCCGTGCACCCCTTTACCTCCGAGCTGCGCCGCGGCTTTGTGGAAGTGAGCCTCATCCCCGAGGAACTCGACTTCCCCGTGGTGCTTGGCGAGCTTGAGCTCACCGAGTGCATCACCATCAGCCGCTACACGGGCACGGCCTGCGAGCCCTGCTTTACCCAGGGCTACGGCCTGGCCTTTGGCAACAACGAGCGCAAGGCCATCTCCATGTCCATTGTGGACCGCGCCCTGCGTGCCCACGAGATGGAGGAAGAGGAAACAGGTCCCGGCCAGAACCCCGAATTTGTGCTCCTGCACGGCGACAGCGTGGATGCCTCGGGCTTTGTGCAGCACATCAAGCTCCCCCACTACGTGGACTTCCAGGCCGAGCTCTCCCTCATCCGCGAGCTGCGCGGCAGGAAGACGCATAAGGAAACAGATCCGGACGAAACGAACGCCGAAACAGGCAATGGGACAGGCACTGTGCCAGGCAATGGGACAGGTAGTGTGGAGGACGCCCGATGATTTTGCAGCAGGATGCCACAGCCAGCGTGGCCCGGGAAACCGAGACCGCTCCCCTGGCTGGCTACAACTTTGCCTATCTTGACGAGTCCAGCAAGCGCATGGTGCGCCGCGGCCTTCTGAAGGCCGTGGCCATACCGGGCTATCAGGTGCCCTTTGCGGGCCGGGAAATGCCCATGCCCTGCGGCTGGGGCACGGGCGGCATACAGGTCACGGCCAGCATCATCGGTCCTGACGACGTGCTCAAGGTCATTGACCAGGGCTCGGACGAGACCACCAATGCCGTCTCCATCCGCTCCTTCTTCAAACGCACCACCGGCGTGGCCACAACGACGCACACGAAGGACGCCACCATCATCCAGACCAGGCACCGCATCCCCGAGGAGCCCCTGACCGAAGCCCAGATCCTGGTCTACCAGGTGCCCCTGCCCGAACCCTTGCGCTGGCTTGAGCCCAGCGAGCAGGAAACCAGGATGCTGCACGCCCTGGAAGAATACGGCCTCATGAACGTGAAGATCTACGAAGACATCATGCGCCACGGCACCATTGCCATGAGCTTCGACTATCCCGTGCGCGTGGCCAGTCGCTACATTACCGCGCCCTCGCCCATTCCCCGCTTCGACAACCCCAAGATGCATCAGAATCCGGCCCTGCAGCTCTTTGGCGCCGGCCGCGAAAAGCGCCTCTACGCCATTCCGCCCTACACGGACGTGCAGAGCCTGGACTTCGAGGACTATCCCTTTACCGTGCAGCACTGGGACGAGCCCTGCGCCCTGTGCGGGTCCACCACAAGCTATCTCGACGAAGTGGTGCTGGACGACAAGGGCACGCGCATGTTCGTCTGCTCGGACAGCGACGCCTGCCAGGCCACCCTGGAAAAGAAGCAGGCAGCCCGGGGCACAACTTCTTCTGACGGTTGCGAGGCATAAATCAATGAACACGCTTGATCACTGCAAACCCCTGCTCAAGGCACGCAACCTCACCAGACGCTATGGCCAGCACATTGGCTGCCAGAACGTCAGCCTGGACCTGTGGCCCGGCGAAGTCTTAGGCATTGTCGGCGAGTCCGGCTCCGGCAAGTCCACCCTGCTCAACATGCTCTCCGGCCGCCTCACGCCCACCAGCGGCCAGGTGCTCTACCGCATGGATCCCTCGTCGCAGCTTCTGACCGCAAACCACACCCAAACGACGGACACCGGACATGAAACTGGCACAAACGCCCCTGATGATGGTCTGGAAATCGACTTGCACACCCTCTCCGAGGGCGAACGCCGCCGCCTGCTGCGCACAGAGCTCGGCTTTGTGCACCAGAACCCCAGGGACGGCCTGCGCATGCGCGTGAGCGCCGGCGCCAACATAGGCGAGCGTCTCATGGCCCGCGGCGACCGCCACTACGGCCAGCTGCGCACCACGGCCCTGGAATGGCTCGACAAGGTGGAGCTTTCCAGGGAGCGCATCGACGATGCGCCGGCCAGCTATTCCGGCGGCATGCAGCAGCGCCTGCAGATTGCCCGCAACCTGGTCACAAGCCCCCGGCTGGTCTACATGGACGAGCCGACCGGCGGCCTGGACGTCTCCGTGCAGGCCAGGCTTCTGGACCTTATCCGCAGGCTTGTGCGCGACATGGGACTGGCCGTGATCCTGGTGACCCACGATCTGGCCGTGGCACGCCTGCTCTCCCACAGGCTCATGGTCATGTACCACGGAAACGTGGTGGAAGAGGGCCTCACCGACCAGGTGCTGGACGATCCCCATCACGCCTACACCCAGCTGCTCGTCTCCTCCATCCTGCAGGGCTAGCAGGCCCCGGGCAGAAGAGAGATTTCAGACGTTTCCAAGGATTGTTTCCCATGTCCCAGACCGTTATCGAAGTGAAGGATTTGTGCAAGTACTTCATTCTGCACCAGCAGGGCGGCATCCGCATTGATGCCCTGGACAGCATCAATTTCAGCGTGCACGCCGGAGAATGCGTGGCCCTCTACGGCCCCTCCGGCGCCGGCAAGTCCACCCTGCTCAAGACCCTGTACGGCAACTACCTGCCCACCTCGGGCAGCATCCTTGTGCACTGCCCAGGCGGCGTTGTGGACATAGCCAAGGCGGATCCGCGCACCGTGAGCATGCTCCGGCGCACCTGCATAAGCTATGTGAGCCAGTTTCTGCGCGTGATCCCCAGGGTCGCCACCCTGGATCTCGTGGCCGAGCCCCTGCTCTGCGCCGGCGTGGACGAGGCAGCGGCCCGCAGGCGGGCCTGCGATCTGCTCGCCCGTCTCAACCTCCCGGCACGACTCTGGAACCTGGCACCCGCCACCTTCTCCGGCGGCGAGCAGCAGCGCGTGAACATTGCCCGAGGCTTCATCCGCCCCACCCCCGTCCTGCTCCTGGACGAGCCCACGGCTTCCCTGGACGCCATGAACAGGAAGGTTGTGGTGGAGCTCATCAGGGAAGCCTGCGCCAGCGAGTGCGCCGTGGTCGGCATCTTCCACGATGACGACACCCGCGAGCAGGTGGCCACCAGCCTTGTGCACATCAACGAACACCACGACGCCAGGCTCAGGTCTGCCTGATTTTCTTCATCTCCCTCCCTTTTCCCTGCTGCCTGCCCCTCCCGCAGCACTGATAGTCCAACAGGGCAGGCAGCAGGGAACACGAGCCTTTTCTTTTGAGGACAGTCCCTTTTTCTGGCTGTTCTTGCAGGATATGTCCCATGAACGAACTTGTCTTTGACAACTGCACGGTGGTCCTTGAGCACGAAACGGTACAGGGCCACGTGCTGGTCCGCGACGGCCGCATAGCCGCCGTGGCCGAGGGCCCGGCGCCGCAGGGTGTTGCGCACCACGACTGCGAGGGTGGCTACCTCATTCCCGGCCTTGTGGAACTGCATACCGACAACCTGGAGCGCCACCTCATCCCCAGGCCCAAGGTGGTCTGGCCCATGGCCGAGTCTGCCTTCTTTGCCCATGATGCCGAGATCATTGCCGCCGGCATCACCACGGTCTTTGATGCCCTGTCCGTTGGCGAGTACCACGACAAGGGCCGCATTGCCATGCTGGGCGGCGCCGTCAAGGCCCTGAACGCCTGCAAGGAGAGCGACAGGCTGCGTGCCGACCATCTTCTGCATTTGCGCTGCGAAGTGGCCGATCCGCGCATGCAGGATCTCTTCTTCCCCCTGAGTGACGATCCAAGCCTCCATCTGGTCTCCCTCATGGACCACACCCCCGGTCAGCGCCAGTGGCGCAATACCGACACCTACCGCACCTATTACAGCCAGATCATCACCTGGACCGATGACGAGTTCAGCCGCATGATGGACGATCTCAAGGCCCGCCGCGATGCCTGCGCCGACGACAATGCGGCGAGCGTCGTCTCCTTCTGCCATCAGCGCCATCTGCCCATGGCCAGCCACGACGACACCCTCATCGAGCATGTGAACGAGGCCCTGGCCAACGGCATCGGCATCAGCGAATTTCCCACCACCGTGGAAGCCGCCCGCTACGCGGCAGAAAGCGGCATGACCGTGCTCATGGGCGCCCCCAATATCGTGCGCGGCGGTTCCCATTCCGGCAATGCCAGCGCCCAGGAAGTGGCCGAAGACGGCTATCTTGGCGCCCTGTCCTCGGACTACGTGCCCATCAGCCTCCTTGGCGCCGTCTTTACCCTGGCCCAGAACGGCACCATGTCCCTGCCCGAGGCCCTGCAGCTCGTGACAAGCCGCCCGGCCGACGCCGTGGGACTCAGGGATCGCGGCCGCATTGCCGAAGGCCTGCGCGCCGACCTGGCCGTTCTCTCTCTTGTGGACAATATCCCCCTTGTGCGCTCCGTGTGGCGCGAAGGAAGGCAGGTCTTCTGATGTCCGGCCGTCTCTTCTATGTCATGGGCCCCTCCGGGGCCGGCAAGGATTCTTTGCTGAAGGCCGTCAAGCCCCTGCTCTGCGGCCTGCCCGTGGCCTTTGTCCGGCGCTACATCACCCGTTCCTCCGGCAAGGGGGAATGGCACATCCCTGTGTCCCGCACCCGCTTTGCCAAAATGGAGGAGGAAGGGGCCTTTGCCCTGACCTGGTACAGCCACGGCTGCTCCTACGGCATTGCCGGCAGTACCGATCTTGCCCTGGCCCACGGCATCTTCCTTGTGGTCAACGGCTCCCGCGAAGCTCTGCCCAGGGCCGTGCAGCACTACCCGGATCTTGTGCCCTTCCTCATCGACGTGGACCCGTCCGTTCTGCGCAGCCGCATTGAGGGACGGGGCCGGGAGTCCGGAAAAGACATAGAAGAGCGACTGCAGCGGGCCTTCATGCCCCTGCCTCCTGTGCCCGGCATGATGCCCTGCCTGCACATTGACAATTCAGGCTCCCTGGAAGACGCGGCCCTGCATATGGCCCGTCTCATGCAGCACTTCATGCAGGAAACCGGCCTGAAGGAGCCGGCCCTGCCCAGGCGCATCGTGCCTGGCCGGGTCATCTAGGGGCACACAGCATCAGGCCCGAAGATTCAGGACTGCTCCAGGCACAAAAGCACAAGGGACAGGCAGAGAACAAAAAACGCGTTCTGCCTGTCCCTTTTTGCGATCGGTCTGCCTGTCCTGCGGCGCCCCTGTCTCTGGCCGTCACGGGTGAACGCCAGCCGCTCAGGCCTTCTTCCTGATCGTGCCACGGGCCCCGTCTGCTCCGTTTGCCCCGGCCGAGCCATCCGTTCTTTCCGCCCCGGCCGCTGCGTCTGCTCCGTCCACGGCCTCTCTGGCCAGACGCCGGCCGGACTCCAGATAGTGTTCGCGCAAGGTAAACTCGATGAGCTGCGTGTCCTTGCTCTTCACGGCATCGAGGATAATCTTGTGGCGCTCGTAGAATTCGGCCGGAGTGAACAGCGTGTCCCAGGCCTTGTAATAGAGAAACTTGGAGATGTGCGAGCAGGCCTTGCGGGCCACGTCCACCATGAGGGTATTGTGACATTTGGCCATAAGGGCATCGTGGAAGGTTTCGTCTATGTCGCTCAGGGCAGAGAGCCCCCTGACCCGCTGGCTCTCGCGCTTCATCTGCGCAAGTATCTCCTCGAAGCCCGCAAAGTCGGCCTTGGTCACATGGGGCAGGGCCAGCACGATGCACACGCCTTCCAGGGTGCCGCCAAGAAAGTAGCTCTCCTCTATCTCCCTGGCCGTCATGGCCCGGATGTGCCGGCACTTCTGCGGCGAGCCCATGACCAGGCCTTCCTGCTGCAGGGTCATGAGGGCATCGCGCACAGGCCCCCTGCTGATGCCCAGGGTCTCGGCTATCTGGCTTTCCTTGATGGGATCTCCGGGACGCAGGGTCCCGTTGAGCAGGCAGTCCTTGATGTAGGCGCGAGCCTGTTCGCTGAAGGTTGTGCATTTTGCCCGTATCATAGACGCTCCCGAATAGGTCCCTGTTTCATTGCCTGCCAGGGGCAGTTGTGCCTCCTGCTTGCAAAAAAGGGAAACAGGAAAGAGGGATAGGGAAGTATTGTCCGACCGAAAAAATGTCAAGAAGAACTGCACAGAACAATACAAAAGCAGTCTGCTCATATATGATGCACAATACAGGACAGCGTACTATACTCTTTTTTTATTACTCCTTTCAACAATTTTTTTAAATTTTTTTTACTTTGCAAATAACATTTTCTGAAAAAAATTTAAATCAAGAGAACGATGTTTTCATATTTTCCAAAAAGCAGAAAAGCACCACCAAATAACCAGTGATGCTTTTCTTTGTTTTGACAATACAAGGAGTTCATCTCTATCTTGTCTTTTTTTGCTTACCTTTCTGTTCCAGGAACATATCCTTCTGCATAGCGGCGGTTCCAGCCGGTCAGGGCCGAAAACACGATGACGGCCAGCAGGCACCACGAATAGGGATTGTACAGGGCCGAGGCAACCGAAGGTGCAGGGATGTTCCAGGCCTGGGCTGCGCTCACCAGGGCACCGTACCAGGCGGCCACGGCAATGTGCCAGGGCAGGATGAAGAAGATGGTGCACACGGCGCAGTCCATGAGATTGGCCCTGCGTGCTGGTGCCAGGCCAAAGCGCTCGCCCATGGGCCGCACCAGGCTGGGTCCCACTAGCAGTTCTGCCGGCGCATTGGCCGAGATGGGAATGGATGCCAGAACTGTGGAGCCGATAATGAAGAGCTCGGCCTGGCGCACGCTGTGCACAAGCTTTTCATGGGCAAAGTTGAGGATGCGGGTCATGACGCCGCAATCCACCAGGATCTGGGTGACGGCCAGGATGAGGATGGCAAAGATGATGGCCCCAACCACGCTCTCCACGCCGTTCTGGATGATGCCTGTGCTGGCTCCAGCCCTGGCCGGAATGGAGAAAATGTCGCCCAGGCTGATGTTGCCAATGGCAATGCCCACCACGGCAGCCGAGATGTTGCCGTAGATGAGGGCCTCAATGATGTGCCGGCCGCGCAGGGCAGCCACCACGACCACCACCAGGGCGAGCAGCATGAAGATGCCGGAAGGATCCAGGGTGGCCTCCATCTGCGGAGCCACGCGGATTTCCCCGCCGCCGCCAAAGAGCAGGAAGATGACGCCTGAAAAGGCGGCGGCCGTGAGGGAGAGCGGCGCCCTGCTGCGCACCACGTCCTTCATCTCCGCCCCTTGCGTATAGGCCGAGACAATGGTTGTGTCGGAGATGGGGGCCAGGTTGTCGCCAAAGGCAGCGCCTGAGAGAATGGCTGTGCCAAGGAGGCCCGGATCGGCTCCAAGATAGACGCCCGCAGGATAGAGCACAGGAGTGAGGGCTATGCAGGTGCCTGTGCTTGTGCCTGTCCCCAGGGAAAAGATCATGGCTGCCAGGAACACAAGGAAGGTGAAGGTGGCCTCCTGGGCGCCCGTGGACATGCCCATCCACAGAAGCCCCTGCACAAGGCCGCCCTCGGCCATGAGCTTGCCGAACACGCCGGCAAAGAGCCAGGCTGTCACAATGACGATGCCGTTCTTGTCCCCTATGCCGTGCATAGCTGACTCGCAGTAGCTCTTCTTGTCCCTGGCAAAGAAGATGCCAATGGTCAGGGCAAGCCAGGCGCAGGCCCAGAAGGGCTTGGTGCCGCCCCGCTCGGCAATGGACAGGGCGATGAGGCCCACGATGAGGATGAACAGGGGCACAAGGCCGCCCCAGATACCGCCATACATTTGTATGGTACGCTTTTCGTCCATGGCAGACTCCGCTTGCATGGGCGCAGCAAAAAAGTGCTGCATGCTGCTGGGCACTGGGCAAAGTCCCGGGGGAGTAATGGGAAGTGATGGGGCTCGCCGTGCCGTTTTTGTCCCGTGTGTTGTGTGCGCCCTGCCGCCCATCTTGCAGACGCAGGCACGCAGAGGGGCACACGTCCCCTGAATCACTGTGCAACGTATCCGGGGATGGTCTGATCCCCCGGGATGTTCCGGCCCGGGAATTTGAGGGCCGGGAATTTTCGAATCTGGACTGTTCGGGCCTGAACCTGACAGACCGGGTTCCACTTCCTGCCTGTTCTTTCTCTTCCTGTGGCAGGAAGCCCGGGCCCTCTCGTCAGGCTCGTCTTTTTGGGAATGCGGAAAGGGAAAAATGGTGTGGCTGGCAGGAAATCCCTGGCCGGGATTTCCTGCCAGCTCTCGCAAAGAGGAGGAGGTTTCTTTGATCGGTCGGCTGGTCAGCTCTTCTGGGCAGCTTTTCTGCTCACGTTCTGCTGAGCCGTTCCTTTCAGTCTGGAAGTGGGCGGCCTAGAAATGGACGTCCTTGCGGAAGGTGTCCAGGTAGGCGTACAGGGCCGGAGAGCCGCCGGTGTGGAGGAAGAGGATGTTGCTGCCGGGCTTGAAGTGATCCTTGCGGACCAGATCGATGAGGCCGGACATGGCCTTGCCGGAGTACACGGGATCGAGCAGGATGCTCTCGGTGCGGGCCAGCATGATGACGGCCTCGCACATGGCGTCCGTGGGCAGGGAGTAGCCGGGGCCCACATAGTCGTCATAGGCCACGACGGCTTCTCTGGGGATGTCGATCTTTGCGCCGATATAGTCGGCCGTCTGCTGCGCCAGGGTGTAGACAGCCTCTTCCTGCACGGGCTTCTTGCGGTTCACGCCAATGCCGGAGATGGGAATGTTCATGTTGCAGCCGAGCATGCCGAGCAGGAAACCGGCATGGGTGCCGGCGCTGCCGCTGGGCACGATGATGTGATCAAAGTTCAGGCCCATCTCGAACATCTGCTGCATGGTTTCCTGACCGCACTGCACGTAGCCCAAAGCGCCCACGGGATTGGAGGCGCCGCCGGGCACGATGTAGGGCTTTTTGCCCTGGGCAGCCAGCTTGTCGGCCACTTTCTGCATCTCTTCGGCCATGTTGCTGCCGCCGTCCACCACGGTGATGCTCTTCACACCCAGCAGCTGATAGAGGAAGTTGTTGCCGGAAGCCGCAGGATTGTAGCTGTGGGCCACGCGCTGTTCCAGCACCAGATGGCAGTCCAGGCCTTCCTTGACGGCCCAGGCCAGGGTGAGGCGGGCGTGGTTGGACTGCACGGCGCCGCAGGTGATGATGGTATCGCACCCCTTGGCCAGGGCATCGGCAATGGAGAAGTCCAGCTTGCGGGTCTTGTTGCCACCGCCAGTTCCGGGCAGAAGATCGTCACGTTTCATGTAAATATTGACCTTTCCGCCAAGGGCCTTGCTGAAGCTTGGCAGAAATTCAATGGGAGTGGGCTCCTTCACGTAGCCACGACGAGGGAACTGAGCGAGATTCATGCTGATCTCCTTGGGACTTGTATGTGAAACAAAAACATGGTGTTGGGTTGCGAGGGGCCCCGCCTCCCCCTAGCGTTCGGGGAAGGGCAGCGTGCCCTTGGCAATACCGACAATGGCCCTGGCGAGCGCATCAGCTGCGTCCACCACGGGACAGGGATAGTGCGCTTCGTGCAGAATGCCAAGCTCTGTGCAGGCTATGGCCAGCACGTCGGCGCCCTGTCCGCAGACATCGGCAACAACCTCCTCGTACTGTTTGTACACGGAGGCACTGGTATCGCCGGTCTTGATTTTCTTGATGATGGCCAGAAGCTGCTGCTCCATGACAGGACTTGCGTACACAGGCTCAAGGCCCAGTGCGCGGCAGGGGGTCTCGTAGAGCCTGGTCAGGCGCACGGCCGGAGAGGCCAGGATGCCTGCCTTTTTCGCTTGGGGACAGAGCGTGCGCAGGGCCCGGGCCGTGAGCTCTATGATGTTGAGCACGGGAATGGAGACGGCCTCGCGCACGTCCTGGTAATAGTTGTGGGCCGTGTTGCAGGGGATGCAGAGAAAGTCCACACCCCACTGCTCGAGCTTTCTGCCCATCTCGGCCATGCAGGGGCCGGGCGATTCGCCGCCGCCCTCGAGCAGGGCCTTGATGCGCGAGGGCACCTGGGGATTGTTGTCCACCACGCAGTGGACATGATCCCTGTCGTCACTGGCGCTCGTGAAGTGGATGATGCGCTCCATGAGGTCCACGGTCGCTTCCGGCCCCATGCCGCCAATGATGCCAGCTATTTTGTCAGCCATGACTGCCTAGCCCTCGAACTTTGCCCCTCGTTCCGGATCGAGATCGTTTTCCAGGCGGGAGACAAACACGGCGCCTGTGGCGTCGCCAAGAACGTTGATGGTGGTGCGGGCCATGTCCATGATGCGGTCCACGCCGGCGACCAGGGCAATGGCCTCAAGGGGAATGCCGACCTGGGTGAAGACCATGGTCACCATGATGAGGGCGGCACCGGGCACGCCCATGGAACCGATGGAGGCAAGGATGGCCATGATGACAATGGTCACCTGCTTGTCAAAGGGCATGGGGATGCCGTACACCTGCGCGGCAAAGATGGAGGCAATGCCCATGTAGATGGCTGCGCCGTCCATGTTGATGGTGTTGCCCAGGGGGATGGAGAAGGTGGAGACCTGCTTGGAGGCGCCGAGCTTCTGCACGCCAATGAGGTTGGCGGAAAGGGCGGCAGCAGAGGAGCAGGTGGTGAAGGCAATCATGAGCGGCGCCGAGAGCATCTTGAAGAAGTGGCCTGCCTTGATCTTGCAGTAACGCACGCAGGGCAGGTACACAAAGAGGATCTGGCAGAGGCTTGCCACATACATGATGGCCACGAGCTTGATGAGCGGCAGCAGAACGGCAATGCCGTGATTGGTGACCGTAACCGCCATGAGGGCAAAGACACCAATGGGCGCGTAGAGCATGACGATGGTCGTCACCTTGATCATGATTTCCGACATCCCGTCAAAGAACGAGGAGACAACCCTGGTCTTTTCGCTGCACATGTTGATGCACAGGCCAACCAGCACGGCAAAGAAGATGATCTGCAGCATGTTGCCCTTGGCAAGGGCATCCATGGGATTGATGGGAATGATGCCAAGCAGCACGGCAGACAGGGCCGGTGGCGTGACAGTAACGGCCTTGAGGTTGTCCTTGGAGAGATCAAGACCGACGCCAGGCTGGACAATATTGGCCAGGATAAGACCAATGATAATGGCTATGGCCGTGGTAACAAAATAGTAGACCAGCGTTTTGGTGGCTATGCGGCCAAGACAGCGCACATCACCGACACTTGCCGCACCGGCAACCAGGGTCACAAAGACGAGCGGGACGACAACCATGCGGATCAGATTGATGAAGAGCTGCCCGAAGGGTTGGAAGTAGCTTGCCGACCATCCCATGCTGGAGGCCAGCAATCCGACGAGAATACCTAATACCATGCCAATGCCCATTTGCATGGGCAGCCCCATCCTTTTCATGACGGCCCCCTCCATTCTCTTTGGAGTGTTCTGGCAATGCATCGCCCTGTTCTGGTTAAACGTGAACAGTTAAATGTTAACATTTAGCAGCTGTGATTTTTTTGTACAGGATCGCAACTTTGCCTGTCAACATGCGAACACGAAAAAAAAGATTTTCTTTTCACAAGCTCAAGAAAAGCGCACTGATTCCAGATAGATAGAAATATGGCGAAATGGAAAGATGGCATGACAGAGAGGACAGACAGCAACAGGGCCGCACACCGTCTGGTGCACGACCCTGTGACTGTCAGTGGCCTGTGGCCAGGGATCAGGCCTTGCGACTGTTTCCGGAGGTATCAGGTCCCTCGTCCCAGACGTCAGGGGGAAGATCGTCGGGCGTCATGTCGTCTGGCGGCAGATCATCAGGAGGCAGAGCTTCGGGCCAGCCGGCAAAGAAGTCGTCGCCAGGATCGTCGACCGGCTCCTGGGCACGACTCCCCTCCTCGCTGGCCTGCTGATCGAGCCAGGCCTCGTAGCCGGCATCATAACCGGCATCGGCAAAGGGATCGCCGGGAGCTCCAGCATCGCGGACAGGAACGGGGCCACGGGAGCCCGAAAGGTCCGCCGATCCGGGCGTGCCAGGGGAAGCAGGGAACGCAGGCGCAGCGGCGAACAGGCCCTGGGGCCGGGCCCGGTACTGCCGGTCTGTCCCGGCATGCGCAGCATGGGCAGTTTGTGCGGACCCTGTTCCGACCGCATCGAGACTGTTGGCCGTGAAGCGGCAATTGGGAAAGCCCGAGCAGCCCCAGAAGGGCCCTCTTGAGCCATTGCGCTGGACAAGGGCTTTGCCGCAGCGCGGGCACTGGGCCTGGCCTTGAGCCTCGGACCGGGCAGGGGAACCCTGAGCCGAATGACGGCCCCGGGCTCCGGTCCCCGACCCGGTCTGCAAATCGGCCAGAGCATTGACCGTAAAACGGCAGCTGGGGAAGCCCGAGCAGCCCCAGAAGGGCCCTCTGGCGCTTGTGCGCTGCACAAGGGGCTTGCCGCAGCGCGGACACAGGGCAGGCTCTGTCCCGGGAACCGGATCCTGCAGGCCGGCAATTTTCGTCCTGGCCGACTGCCAGGCGGACTGCCAAGGCGCCAGATTGTCCGGGGCGACTTCCTGCAAAGGGTCAGCCCCATGTGTCGGGCCCTGTGCTGCACCTGTCCGGGCTGCGCTCTCCGGCCCTGCCGCAGGAGCGGAGCCCTGGACCTGGGAGAGATCATTGGCTGTGAAGCGGCAGGCAGGATACCCTGTGCAGCCCCAGAAGAGGCCTCTGGGCCCTTTTCGCTGCACAAGGGGCCGGCCGCAGCGCGGGCAGACGGCGTCGCCAGACGCACCGGCCTGGCCAGAAAACTGACCTGAAGTCTGGCCAGAAGACAAGTCAGGAACCTGACCAGAAGAGGGACCGGGCGCTGCGCCCAGGGTCGCAGCTCGTCCCGTGGCCCGTCCAGGCCGCGGAGCAGGATCCATGCGGGGCTGGCCGTTGACGTCGTCGCAGGCATAGCGGCACTGGGGAAAGCCCGTACAGCTCCAGAACCAGGTGCCCTTGCGGGTGCGCTTTCTGGCCAGCTCGCGTCCGCACACCGGACAGATCGGGCCTGCGCCCCCTGCTCCCTGCGGATTCTGTCCGGCCGGATCGGACGGGCCGGCAGGACTTGACGGATCGGCGGGGCCTGACGGATCGAACGGATGGGAAGGAGCAGATGGTCCGCCCAGGCCGCCAGATGCCAAAGCCCCGGGCGTTGCTGAAGAAGCGGAGGCGCCCGACGGACTGGCCGGGCTGGAAGAACTGGCCGGACCGGACGCGGCAGACACCTGGGCAAAACCACCCTGCATGGCAAAGATCTCCTCGATGATTGTGGGCAGCGTGGCGGCATAGGCGGCCACGTAGTCTCCGGGGTTGAGGCGGCCTTCCTGGATAAGAGAGAGGGATCGCTCCATGTCGGCCGTCATGAGCGGATCGCGTATGGAGGCAGGACTGGCGTCCACAAGGCTGCGGCCAAGGGGCGTGGAGCAGACGGCCTTGCCCTGCTTGGTCAGATAGCCCCTGGCAAAGAGCGTCTCTATGATCTGGGCCCTGGTGGCCACGGTGCCAAGGCCTTCGGTCTTCTTCAAGATGCTCTGATCATCGGCGCTTGCCCCTTTGAGGTAGCGCTGTATGTTTTCCATGGCATCCACCAGGGTGCCTTCGGTAAAGCGGGCAGGCGGTGTGGTCATGGCCTCGTCCACCCTGACCTCACCTGCCTGCACGGCCTCGCCCTTGTGCACCTCGGGCAGGATCACATCCTTGTTCTGCTCCTCGTCCTTTGTCCTGCGGGCTGCGCTGGCAGGCCCGGCATTCCTGAAGGCCGTCCAGCCCGCACTCTCCTCTATGCGCCCGTTCGCCCGCCACAGGGTGCCCTCGCAGGCCACCTCTGCCCTGGTCTTGTGAAAGATGTGCGGGGGCAGAAACTGCCAGGCATAGCGCCGGCAGATGAGGGTATAGACCTTGGTTTCGCGATCCGAGAGGCCTGAGGCGGCCACCATGGTCGGGATAATGCCGTGGTGGGCGGACACTTTTGACGTGTTCCAGGCAGCCGAGCGCCTTTGGCAGTCGCAGGCCTGCACCATGTCGAAAAAGCCCTCGAAGCGGCTTACGGCCTCAAGGACTGCGGGGGCGTCCTTGAACTGTTCCTCCGGCAGATAGGGGCAGTCCGTGCGCGGATAGGAGATGAACTTGGCCTCGTACATGCGCTGGCAGGCAGCCAGGGTGTCCTTGGCGCCCAGACCAAAGCGGGCCGAGGCTTCCTTCTGCAGATCGGTCAGGGAATACGGCAGGGGCGCTGCCTCCTGCACGCGCTTGTTTTCCACCAGGGTGACAGACCCAGGCCTGCCGCTCACAAGGTCTTTCAGGCGCAGGGCCTCGGCCTTGTCCGTGAGCCGCTTTTCGCTGTCCACGCCCGCCATGTCCTCGTTCAGGACAAGAACGGTCTGCAGGACGCCCTTTTCGGCCGCAAAGGGGCAGGAGAGCTTGTAGAAGGGCTTGGGCACAAAGTTTTCGATGGTCCGGTCGCGCTCGACAACAAGGGCCAGGGTCGGCGTCTGCACACGCCCCAGGGAGAGCACGGAGCTTGCGCCCTGGCTTCGGCCGTGCAGGGTCATGGCCCTGGTCAGATTCATGCCGGCCAGCCAGTCCAGCTGGGAACGGGCCCGGGCTGCCTCGCGCAGGCCCGCAAACTCCTCGTTGTCGCGCATGCGGCCCAGCTCGCGCACAAGGCTTGTGGGATCCAGGGCCCTGGTCTGCAGGCGCAGCACCCGGCCCCGGTAGTGCACAAGTTCCAGCACCTCGTCCACCAGAAGCTGGCCTTCCCGGTCAAAGTCCGCGGCATTGACGGCCACAGGGCAGACGTCGAGCAGGGCCCGGATGACTTTCAGCTGTTCGGGAATGCCTCTGTCCGTGCGCTCCAGCAGCTGAAAGCGCTCTGGCACAATGGGCAGAGTGGCCCTGCTCCAGGTCTTGAAGCGGGCATCGTAGTATTCAGGCGGCGCCTGTTCGAGCAGATGGCCGGAGAGCCAGGTTATCAGGGCCTCGCCGCACTGTATGTAGCCGCCCCTGTTTTCGCTGCGGCCAGGCAGGGCATCGGCCAGGGCCCGGGCTATGCTGTGCTTTTCGGCCAGGTAGACAATGCGGCCGCCACTGCCGGCAATGGCCTTCAGATCGGTTTTGGGCAGGCTGCGTGGTCTGGAAGATGTTTTGGAAGCGGTTTTGCCAGAGGTGCTGGCAGACGTTTTGGCAGATGTTCTGGACGACGTTGGTCTGGCTGCCGTTCTGGCTTTCGTCGAAGATGCGGACGACGCGGAATGGCTGCTCCTGCTTGTGGTCTGGGACTTGGCTGCGCGTGGCACGTTGGTGAGGCTCCTCGTTTGAAGGGGATTTGGGGTTTGTCGGGTCTGTGAGTCTTGGGAGGTCTGGAGTGTAGCCCGGAACACCGGGGCGGGCAAGCGGGCGAAACAGCTCTGTAAAACTGCCGGGTTATGAGGGGCGTGCACCATGCGTCACCTGTTCTTCACCGGCCTTTTCCAAAGACAAGGACGCTTGCTTTGGCCCATGGGAAAAGATAGTTGTCAGCTTGTCTTCTGGTCCTGGCTCTTCCCAGCCCTTCCCAATGCAAACCAGGGAGTATTTTCCTCCATATGCTGTTCGACTATTCCTGCATAAATCCCTCAAGTTGCGGCCCTGTTTCCGGGCCTGTCTCTGCCCCTGTTCCGGCTCGCTGTCGTGCTCTGGCGCTCGTGCTGACGATGGTCCTGGCGATGCCTCTGGCGCCCCTGCCCGCCTGGGCCCAGAGTCAGGCACAGGACACGACACAAGACCGGGCACAGATCGTCCTTTCTGCCCAGTCGCAGACGCAGGCCCGGTCGCAGACTCAGGCCGAAGAGCAGATCTTCCCCTGGACCTGCCGGAGCCTGCCCAAGGCTCCGGCCGACGGGCCGCTCATGACCTTCAGGCCGGTGGTGCCGCACAGGGAGCTGCAGGGCGAGTGGATCTCCTCCCTTGAGCCCAGGCGTCTGCTGGACATTCGCGAGGAGCACTTCTCCCTGCAGGGCACGGGCCGCAACCTCAGGGGCACCATACAGGAGGAAGGTCCGCAGCTCACCCTGACCCTGGAGGATGGCACCCAGTGCCGGGTGCACTGGCAGCTGCTCGGAGACGGCAGGCTGGCCCTCAACAGCGGCCAGGATCTGTTGCACCGCCGCGGCGAGCCGGCCCTGCCCACCACGACCGTGCGCACCTTTGGCAACGAGCAGTGCCGCTTCACGGTCACCCTGCCCGGTGTCCTGCCCATGGAAGAGGCCGAGGACGGCGTGCGCATCTATTCCGTGGAGCGGGACGCGGCCATGCAGATTCTCTCAGGGGTCACCTCCAAATCGGCCCACGACTTTGCCAAAGCCATTGCCACCCAGCTGGGCAGCACGGACTTCAAGCCCGTGGACAATGAGCAGAACGCCTACACCTTTACGGCCACCGTGCACAACATTCCCATCCTGCAGTACATCGTCAAGGAAGGAAAGCAGTATCTGCACATCTCCCTCATGGGCCAGTACAACAAGCTTGTGTCCTACCTCAAGTATGTGAAGATTGTACCGCCCAAGGACCAGTAGGCATAGGCAAAAAAGAGACAACAGGGGACAAGACATCATGACCGAATACGAGAAAATGCGGGCAGGCCTGCTCTACAAGTGCGGCGACAGGGAAATTGTGGCCAGACTCCTTCGGGCCGCGGCCCTGTGCTGCAGGCTGCGTACAGCAAACAAAGAGAGCCGTCAGGTGCTTGAGGAGCTGCTCCCGAACCTTCCGGCCTCGGCTCGCATCGATCCTCCCTTTTTCTGCGACCTTGGCTGCGGCATCCATGTGGGAGAAGGGGTGCACATTGCGGCCAGCTGCTGCATCCTGGACACAGGCTCCGTCTTCATCGGGGAAGGCAGCCGCATAGGATCAGGCTCCCTGCTCTGCACGCCCCACCATCCCCTGCAGGCCGATCTGCGCCGCACCAATGCCCAGTACGGCTTTGACATTCACATTGGGGCCCGCTGTGTGCTGGGCGCCCGGGTCATTGTCTGCCCCGGGGTGCATATTGGCGAGAGCACCATAGTGGCGGCAGGCAGTGTGGTCACGAAGGATTTGCCGGCCCATGTGCTTGCTGCAGGGATTCCGGCCACTGTGGTCCGATCCCTTCTCCCAGGCGACGGAGACATGGCGGCAGACAAGGCAGAACCTGTCTCTGATTCCTGCCCGGACTCGTCCCCAGTGACAGCCCGGGCCCAGGAACTGACTGCCCGACTTCTGCAGGCAGCCCAGGACGAGAACCAGGCCCTGCAGACAGCCCTCTGGCAGGAGCTTGTGCCTGACAGGGGCGAAGCGGCCGAAGTCTGCCTGCCCTTCTTTTGCCTCACAGGCAGCAACATCCATCTCGGCGACCACAGTTTTATCAATTACAATGCCACCATCCTGGATCAGGCTCCGGTGCATATCGGCGACCACACCCTCATTGGTCCCAACTGCCTCATCACCACCATACTGGATCCGGACAGCAACTTGGCGTCCAGGAACGGGCCGACAGACAGGCACAAGGAAGCACAGGCAGCAGCCGTGCACATTGGTGCGGACTGCTGGCTTGGCGGCGGCGTGACGGTCTGCCCAGGCGTCCGCATAGGCGATCGCAGCATTGTGGCTGCCGGCAGCGTGGTCACCAGCGATGTGCCGCCGGACTGTCTGGCAGCCGGCAATCCGGCCCAAATTAAGCGCCGTTTGCAGCCGGCAGACACGGCGAACAAGAGACCAGAATCCGCAGCTCAGGGGGCTGAACCTTCGGGGGACGGAAAGCAATGACAGAATTCGAGAAAATGCTCTCGCAGCAGCTCTACGATTTTTCGGACCCCGAGATTTGCCGCAGTCTGGCCCATGCCCGCACCCTGTGCGCCCGCCTGCAGACTGTTGAGCCGCGCTCACAGGCCTGCCGGGCTCTCCTTGAGGAACTCATCCCCCATCTTCCCGACACGGCCGTCATCAATCCGCCCTTCCACTGCGATCACGGCAGCAACATCCATCTTGCTGACCACGTCTTTTTCAATACGGACTGCACCGTCCTTGATTCAGCGTCTGTGACCATCGGCAGTCGCACCCTCCTTGGTCCGCGATGCCAGATCTATACGCCGCAGCATCCCCTGGACTATCGGGCTCGTCGGCGGAGTGAAGAGTATGCCTGCCCGGTAACCATTGGACAGAACTGCTGGTTCGGGGCCGGGGTCATTGTCTGCCCGGGCGTCACCATTGGCGACAACTGCGTGGTGGCCGCAGGCAGCGTGGTTGTGCACTCCCTGCCCGACAATGTGCTGGCAGCCGGCAATCCGGCCAGTATCAAGCGGGTGCTGAACTGAAGAGCCGGCTGCCTGAGTTCGCACCTTCCCAAACAGGTATCACAGGCAGTATTCGTAGGCATCCTTCATCACTTGCACTTCCGCTGCCCTGGCGCCCACTTTGAGAGCTTCCTGTCTCCATGAGGAGACGGCTTCACGTATTTGAGCAAGGCGCTGCTGTGCCTCGCTTGTGCGCAACCGAAAAAATTCGGCAATCTCCACGGCAGTGTTCACATTCAGGTCACATTCCTCATCGATCAGGGCTGTATGCAGCATGGCGGACTTTTCGCCCGGATGCGAAGTCTCAAGATCGTAGACAGGCGAGAGCCTCCATCCCGACACTTCGCGAAGAAAACCGTGATTTCGCAGATGATCGTCCACATTGTAGACGCACATGTTGAACACCATCCGCGACCAGAGCTCCTGCAGATCGTCCCTGGGAGCTGCTCCCTCTGCCTGCAGGACAGCTGCAATATCGGCATAGCTTGAGTGATCCCCATCCTCTGCCTGGAGCAGGCTCATGGCCGAGAGAAAGGGAATACGCCCTGTGACCTGCTGGCCTTCCTGCAGACCACAGGTCCTGTCAAAGCGCCGAACAAGCAGAACATTTTTGCCTGCAATATGGTGCAGCTGTACCTCGGGCGCCTTCAGGCCGGCCTTGTGTGCCAGCTGATAGGTTACATATTCCCAGAGAGGAATATCCCGCTCATCCTCCTGCTTTGGAAACTTGGCGATATACAGTTCTCCGTTAGTTCCGAGAACAGAAGCCTTGGGCCTGGCACCGCCAAGGGAAGAGCCTGGTTCAACCAGGAGTCGAAGTTCGTCAGCACTTTCTGTTTGTTTGCTGACACGCTGGGCCGCATGAAGAAGCTTTGGCAGATATACGAGGGGCGGGACTGAATCAGGACCGGACTCGGCAAGAAAAGTCTTGCCACCATCAGCTGAAATGCGCAGGGCCCCCTGACGCGTATGATCCGCAACGCGCAGCAGAAAATCTGATTCGAGCAGAGCTCGGGGCGTGCGTCCTTCTGCGGCAGCAGCCAGCCTTTCCTGGCGCTGAAGCAGCACCCGCCCCCAGCGATCTGGGGAACAGTCCTGGAAACAGAGAAACAGCCCACTGCACGCCTTGGGATATTGGTCGAGAGACAGATCAGGACTCAGAGCAAACGCACCCGGTGCACTGAGCCACTGGGGATCGTAGGTAAAGACTGAAGAGACACGCCCCCGGACGTTGTTCAGCCTCAGAGTGCCAACCAAATCCAGACGCTCACGCTGTAGATAGATGCTGTACTGTTCATTCATGGAAAGTCTCTTGTCTGGGAAGACGGGCCCGTTTGGGGAGACGCCCTTCATCAAGCAAAAGCCCGAAGGTGTCATTCTTCTGATCAAGTATGGTTGAGAAAGGGGTCCCCATGCCAAGGGCAACGATGACGGCAGCCACATTCCCTATGCTCACCCCAGGCTCTCCCTTCTCAAGACTGCTCAAGGTCCTGGTGGATATCCCGGCACGCTCGGCAACCAGGAACATTGGCAGCCTGCGACGGAGACGTGCAGACTTGATGTCCCTGCCAAGCTTTCGAATGGAGCGGATAACAAGAATATTGGACATAAAATAACCAGAAATATATTGCCTGTTAATTGACAGTAAGCAGAAAAATTTTTCCGCTTATCTCCCCACATCGAAACAGAACCTAGCTGAATACGCACACCGTGACAAGGCCTACAGGCCGGAGTGATGACAAGTATCGCTACCCTCCATAACCTGGCTGAACAAGGGAGATTATTCACAGAATAAGATGAAATATCTTGCATGTTAACTCGAATTAAGCAGAAATTTTTTTCCATTTATTTTTTTGCCTGGGACAAAATGGAGCTCGACGTTTGCGCCGAGACGAGATCCCCCTGTTGGTGATGACGGTATCGTGCCCTTGCTCTGTACCAAGGGCAGCGATGGCATGATGAAATTCAATTTTACTGGAAATATATTGCTTGTTAATTTGAGATAAGCAGAAACAATTTTCTGCTTATTGGGCTAGAGAGCAGACATGGATGAACAGTTTGTCTGCTGCACTTCGTCCTGCTCAATGACTGCATGACCAGTGCCAGGCCAGGCACAATCAGGGTCGGTACGTGCGATACGGGAGCCTGTGGTCGCTATTTTGGGTCGCATGCCCATTGTGCCAGGCCGCCTCTTCTCTTCCTGTGCCCCACCACCTGCATACAAAAAAGACATGTGTACACTTTGGCAACACCAATTGTGTGCTCAAACAGCCGCTCGCTTTGCAGGTATGCTGGGCATAAACGCTGAAACTTCCCTACAAAAAGACTTCTCTTGTGTCAACCGATCCTCTCTGGACTCCTTCTTGCATCTCCCTCTTCCAGAAGCGATCGCCATTCCTTTCATCCCATGGACAGTCTGCGGGAAAAAGGATACCGTTTTCCTGTCATTCCCCTTCATACAGGAGTTTGTCCTATGCAAAGACGCCAGTTCATCGGCTTAGTGTGCGCCCTTCTCGGCGGCACCACCCTTCTGGGCGCCTGCCGCGGGCACCGTCCGCCCCCGCCTCCTCCGCCCCATGATCGCCGTCCCGGACCTCCGCCGCGCAGAGACGATCACCGTCCCCCGCCGCCCCCTCGCGACGGCCGCCGCTAGCAAAAAGGCTCATTTCCAGAACAACTCCCGAAAAAAACAGACACCTCCAGCCCCCTGCCCGGCTTTTGCAGGGACCTGGATGGTGCGTGCCAAGCCCTGCCCTGTGCGGGGCTTTTTTTGTGCCTGTGCGCCTGCAGGCCCTCTGCAGAAATCCTGAATTTGAATTTCAAAACGCTTCTCTTCTTCAATAAAATTGCAAGTGATTTTCCTTTTGTTTTTCGAGAATACAATTGCAAATGCCTTTCAAATTCATCTATTTTTTTTGATATTTTTGTAAAATACATCTTGCTTTTCTTCAAAATATACACTAGTCTTCTTCCAGACGAACGGTTCAAGAGTTCCCTGCACTAAAATTGACTGTGCTTTTCATAAAGTTTGTGACAATCTTGTGAACATTTCTGCCGGCACCTGCTCTCACCTGTCATTCCCAGCCCCTCCCCCATTGCACGGGGCCATACCGGAGTCATACCGGGGCCCCAGTTTCTCAAGGAGACCACCATGTCCACGTCCGCCTACAGCGACATCTATGCCGAATCCCGCTGCGTCGAACGCAAGACCTCGCGAGATTCCAGGATCATGTATCTCGTCTATTTCCTTGTGCTGGCCGTGATTGCCCTGCTCTTGCGCTAGGTTCAGCCTGCGTGCTACAAGGCTCTTCCCGGACGTTTTTCTTCAAAGAACGTCCTCTGGAACCTGTTTTTCCCTGATTTCGGCCCTGCAGCCTGCCCCCAAACGGCACAAGGAACGAGAGGAAGCACTGCACGCAAGAAACTGTGATGTCCTTCACGCGAAGCAGGCTTGCCAGCGTGTCGTCACACCCTTCTGCTCTTCAGGCCTTCCCAGCCCGGCATGGCCTTCAAGCGCGCCAGTCTCATCCCGGCGCATCACCTTCTGGTCCATCACCCTCTGGCACATGAGATATCAGCAAGAACTCGCCCTGTGTTTTGTCACCATGATCTGGGGAGCCACCTTTCTTGTCATCCGCATGGCAATGGAAGCTTGTGGCCCTCTTTTTTTTGTGGGTCTGCGCTTCGGCTCGGCAGCCCTCATTCTTCTTGCCCTCTCCTGGACCCTGCTTGCGCAGATAACCAGACGGGAACTTCTTGGCGGTGTGCTTCTTGGCTGCATTGTCTTTCTGGGCTTTGCCCTGCAGACAGCAGGCCTGGCCTCCCTTGATGCGGCCAAATCAGCCTTTCTGACAGCCTTCTACGTCCCCCTGGTGCCGCTCATCGAGTGGCTGCTCATGAAGCGGCGCCCTTCTGGCCGCTCCTTTGTGAGCCTCTCCCTGGCCTTTGTGGGCGTCATTCTGCTCTCGGGCGGCTTCAACATCAATCTTGAGGGCAGCAGGGGCGAAATGCTCACCCTCCTCTGCTCCCTGCTCTTTGCCCTGGAAATTGTCTGCACGGGCATGGTGGCGCCAGGCTCCAACACAAGGCGCCTGGCCCTGGTGGAGCTCACGGTCACGGCCCTGCTCTCCTTTGCCCTCATGCCCGTGACCGGAGAAGGCCTGCCGGAGTTCTCCTGGTTTGTGGTGCTCTCGGCCTGCGGCCTTGGCGTGAGCACGGCCCTCATTCAGAGCGTCATTGTCTGGGCCCAGAAAACCATACCGCCAAGCAGGGCCACCCTCATCTATACGGCCGAGCCCGTGTGGGGCGGCATCTTCGGCTACATGGCAGGCGAGCGCCTGGCGCCTTCGGCCCTTGCCGGCTGCGGCCTGGTCATAAGCGGCCTTCTGACGAGCATCGGCCGAAAGAACAAGACCCTGCCCGAGAACAAGCAGTCTGGAGCAGACAAGGGAGCGGACAGCCTGTAAGGGCGGTATCCCGACTGTCCTGCTCCACAAGAGCAGGGAGCCAAAAGCAGGGCGCCGGCCCTCTCTTGAGGACATCCACTCCTGCTTCCCCTTCCCTCTGGACACACAAGGACAGGGCAGATGGTTCCACCCGGAGTCAGGCCAATCCTGCCCCCAACAAGCTCCTGCACAGCCTTGAACGAGTGCACAGGGCCTTGTGCAACTACGCAAAAAATCTTGTTTTCGAGAAATTCCTGAGGTAGGTCGCACAAGGAGAACAGAAGGAGCCCCTATGCGGGAACTGCAGAAGAGGGAGCGCCGGCCAGACTCCTGTCCCTTGTGTCCTGTCCTGCGGCTGCCGGCTTTTCCCTCTGCCTGAACGTAAGGAGAAAGACAGCAAATGCCTCGTTATCCCATAGAAATCGGTTGCGTGGATTTTCGCTCAATGCGCGAAAGACAGTTGCGCTATGTGGACAAGACAGCCTTCATAGCAGAATTTCTGGTGTCGAACAGGCCAACGGTCTCTCTCATCACCCGTCCCAGGCGCTTTGGCAAGACCCTGACCATGAGCATGCTCAAGGAATTCTTCGATATCCGAAGAAAGGGGACCAGAAGCTTCGACGGGCTCGCCATAAAGTACAATCACACGCTGTGCGATGAATGGATGAACAAGTTTCCAATCCTGAGCCTGAGTCTGAAGGATGTGGGCACTGGGGACTTTTCCAGGGCCCTGGAGGGCATGCGCTTCATCATAAGCGAACTGTGCGACGAACACGCCTATCTCGCGGACAGCCCACAGCTGACAGAACAGAACAAGAAGGATTTCCAGGCTCTGACAGCACGACAGGGCGATCTGGCCTTTCTTTCCTCGTCACTGCGCCTGTTGTGTCGCCTTCTTGTCAAGCACTGGGGCAGCGCTCCCATCCTTCTCATCGACGACTATGATGACCCGCTGACCAGAGCCCGGCAGTATGGGTACCAGGAGCCCATGGCAGGCTTCTTGCGCGACTTTTTCTCTCGTGCTCTGAAGGATAACACGGATCTTGCTCTTGCCGTTCTGACAGGCTGTCTGCAGACACCCGGGCAGCGCCTGTTCTCGGATCTCAACACTGTCCGATGCTACGGGATTTCCGATACCAAATTTGCCGACAAGTTCGGCTTCACGTCTGCAGAGGTCGATGCTCTTCTTGAACAGGCCGGCATCCCCGATAAAGCGCCCCTTCTCAGGGAGTGGTATGGCGGCTACCGGTTCGGTGCACGCAGTGAACTCTATTGTCCCTGGAACGTTCTGCAGTATCTGGCAGAGTATGCCGACAATCCCAGCCATACGCCCCAGTGTTACCGGATGAACACGAGTGAGAACTTTCTTCATAAACAATTCTTTGAGGAGACCAATCTGCCGATCTCTGAAAAGCTCCGGGCTCTTGCCAAAGGCGAGCCAGTCATCGCAACCATTGAGGGAGGTGCCAGCTGTGGAGAACAGTCTTCCCCAATGCATCTGTGGAGCCTCCTCCATCAGACAGGCTATCTGACACGATGCCCGGACGCCTGGCTTGCCGAGACTGGCAGAACACTGCGTCCCGGACAGGCAGCCCTGGTGCTGCCGAACAGGGAACTGCACACCTGGCTGGCCTCTTCCGTGGACAATTTCTTCACCGAAACCCTTCAGCAGACAGACCAGGCCTTCTTCGAGGCCTTCTGGTCGTCCGGGGAAGAGGCAGTCAGCTGCAGGCTTGCTCAACTCTGCAGCCGGACCGAAGGCTACCAGGAATACTACGCTCACTTCCACCATACCCTTGTCCTGCGGCTCTTCCAGGCCTTTCAGTACGACGCTGCGTTCAGTTTCGAGCGAGGTCCTGCCGAGAGCTACCTTATTGTGCTCCATCACAACAGGAAGGATGCTGCTGTCATGGCGATCAGGACGGGCAGGGAGGATGTTCTGGAAAACCTGACCAGGCTGGCGATTGAGCAGATACGGGTCTACCTGGAACAATACGATGTGCCCTGTTGCAAGCCTGGAGCAAGAATCTTCTGCTGGGGCGTGGCCTTTGCACAAAAGGAATGTGTTGCCAGATGCCGTCTTGTGGAGTGCTGAGCTTTCACGAACAACGAAGCCCTGTCAGGCCCGGATGCGGGGTCTGACAGGGCTTTGTCCATACGAAGGAAGTCTTTCCTCGCGGTGCCTTGTGTACGCGTCGGCAGCCTGCATGAGCGGGAGCCTTTGCCTGAAAGGGACGTCTAATCGTCTTCAGCCAGGTCCATGACAGCGCCAGGGTAACTGCCCGTTGCCCTTTGCTCTACAAAGTCGTGGAAGGTTTGCAATGCCTTCTCGCGCTTCTCGGCATCCCTGCTTTTGCCAATACCATTGAAATATTGTATAGATTCTTGAATAAGCTTTTCACAACGAGTAAAATATTTGTCAATGATAAATTTATCATAAAAAACATCACTATTTTTTCTATATCTCAGAAGATACAAAAGCAATAGAGCTCCCTGAAAGAACCTTTGTTTAAAATTATATTCTTTTGCCTCATTTTTCATAAGATCTATAGTGTATCCCGCCAGAATACAGGCAGTCTTGTCATCGAGCGCGTTCACAGCCGCTGCCCGGTAACGGAGCACCCGGCTTGCACTTCTGACGCACTGTATTGTGAACTTGGTGCGCCCCATGCGCACAATGGCCTCAAAGAGGAGTCTGATATCTTCTTCAGAATCAAAGCATTTGCTGGCATTTTCTATATCTTTACCAATCAGCATGTGCCCTCTGAGTTTCTCTCTCAGGAAATCTTTGACATTTTCTGGAGTAGACGCCATCATCCATGTCACACGTGAAATAAATGTACCAATTTCAGAGAGACGATTCTTTTGCTCGAAATCGTTCTCTATTTTAGTTTGTATCCTGTATAAATTTTCATTTCCCCGAGCTGTACAGCATGTTCCTTTTTCCGAAACGGATCTCAGGTAAAATTTTGCAGTACTGTATGTATATAAATTATAATTATTTTGTGCTCTTAAACATTTTTTACAGAGAGTATCCAGTATATCAATATAAGATGCAGAAACAGGTTTTGCATTTTCAAACTGTGCAATAAGTTTTTCCCCTTGTGCCAAACACAGGGCAGGGTCGTCCGGATGGACGGCTATTTCCAGCAGAGCGGGCCAGCTGTGCTTCAGCTCCGGTGCCGGGGCGGCCTGCATGGTCGCGTAGTTCATCCTGATTCTGCGTCCAGCCTCAAAGTCCACATCCCTGGGAATGAATACAACTCGTGCAAGACCAGCGGCAGGCTTCATGCTGACATGCACGTCCAGAAGAACGTCCTCCTCGGGTGCCGAAGGGAATTCGACTCTGTTGCTGCGGTAGGGCGTTTCTTCCAGTGCCACCTGTCTTGCTGGCGTGCTGTCTTCAAAGAGCCGGGAAGCATGTGCAACAGCATAGTCCTGTGCCCAGAGCGGAAGAAAGCGCACCATCTTGCAGGCAGTACTGTAGGAGTCACACCGGGTGCGGAGCCAGTGTCGAACGACACGTGCACGGCACGGAGTCAGGTCCTTGTACTGCTTCCAGTCGTTGCTCGCATCCTCTCCGGGGACAGGTCCCTTGCAGAGGAGAATGGTCAGCTCCTTCTGATTCGCCGGCAGAACAAACTTGCCGCTGATGGTGTCTTCAAAATCCTCGCCACCCAGGACCTCCTGGGCATTGAGCAGGGGATGCCACTGCTGTCGCCCGGCTGTCTCAGTAAACAGGGAAATCTGCGGCATGGTATCGAGATAGGCAGGGATGTCCCTGCTCCTGCGCTCGCCATAGATGGCTGCACCCAAAGCCATGGCTTCATGCCCTGCGCTCCACCACAGACTGTCCGGCTGCGGGGTGTCCGCAATCCGGGAAATCGCCTGCTGTAACGGGGCCAGCACCGGAAGGACCCAGCTGCGCCGGGTGCTGTCCCCGGGCACAAAGGGCCCGCAGACAATGACACCATGCAGCTTGCCCCCTGGGGCTTCTCTCAGAAGTTTGCCCACCTCCTGCTCCGCCCGCTTGCAAAACTTTTCCCTGCCCTCTTCCCTGTGTGCCTGCAGCGGGCAGGAATTCTTGACCAGACTGCGCAGGGTCCGACTGGATCCTGCAGGAGCAGAAAATATCTTTTTCAGCAGATCGGCCGTGTCAGGCTGCCAGAACTCCCAGGCCCCCTCCTTGTACCAGGGACGGGGCAACTCCCTGCTGTTCAGGGGGCTTGCTGCCAGGGCCTGCCATATTTCCGGAAAAATTGTGAATACCTGCCAGAAGGCGCCCCGATCGTCCTGACTGCAAAAGTTGTTCACAAGATTGGCAGCCAGATCCAGACCTGTCAGCGCAGGGATGTCCGTGGGACGATCGCGCAGAGGGAGGATATAGTCCTTCCCCTTGTAGGAATAGCGGCGCAGACGCAGCGTGGTCCACTCCAGGGCATCAGCTCCGAAATAGAGGACGTGAATATGGTCCGACTGCTGCTCTGCGCTTATCCTGGTCAGCAGATATGGCTCCATGTCCTTCAGCCAGGCCAGTGCTGCCGCCACGGGGCGCCAGATGAGCAGCGGCTCGGGCATGCCAAGATTGAGGCACTCGCGCAGCAGATCATCCTGTCCTGACTCGTCCAGGGTATTGGGAATGGCGATGACTGCCTGTCTGTCAGCATCAGAGGATGATGCCTGCGAGTGATCGTCCAGCGCAGCGGCCGATCTGCACAAGTCCCGGATATAGTGCGCGAGCAGCTTGCCAATGGAAAAATCGTAGCTGGAAGCTGTTTTCCACACAGCCTGACGCTCGCCGCTTTCCACCATCGCCCGCCACAGGACGGAGACGGGCGCCCGCCTCAGGGGTGCGTCCTCGGGAACCCTGGCCTCAAGAGGCCAGGAAAGTCCCGTGTGGATCCTTTGCAGCTTTGCAGACGCTCCTGTCAGAACCTCGCCCAGGATCTCCTCCGGCAAGAGCACACCGGCCGGGGAAAAACTCCCGTCAGAGCGCAGATGGCCGTCCGCATCGGACGTGACATCCCGCAGGCCAAAAGCTGATATTCCTACAGTTGCTGTCATTGTATGCTTTCCTCTATGCACGCTTTCAATCCCGGGATCAGGCGGCCCATGCCCAGAGACCAGCAGGTTGGATCTGCCGGAATTTCAAACAGGCACAGTCCTCTGTCACACTTGTAAAGACGGACATCCCGGGCAGAAAGGGAGCTGGCCATGACAATTCCGGAAAGAGCGGGGAAAAACGCCCTGTGATCGCCCAGAATGATCTCGTAGCGGTCCAGGGAACGCTTTGCCGAGCGACAGAGGACCTTCCAGTCAAACTCGTGCCGGGACGCAGCCGTGTGCACAGCCCAGAGAAGGATGACACTCTTTTTTTTCGAGGCAATACGCTTCAGAACGATGTAGAGATGTGCGCCGGTACGGCCAAGATCCCTGGTCTCGTCATGAAAGGCCGCCTGTTCTGCATGCACAAGCTCCATCGCCCACTGCTCCTGCCGGATGTGAACGATAAAGGGGCCAGGTTCGCTGCCGGCCTGTATCCTGCATCCGATGTGCTGTTCCCTGAGGATGACCGGCGAGGACTGCAGCAGAGGAACGACCTCCAGGCCCGAAGGCTGTGGCTCTGAAGCCTCTTCCATGGAGGACAGGGCCGCTCCGGTCAGCAGACGGGCTATGTCCGCCCAGGTGCGTGACTGCCAGTCCCAGGAGCGATCCTGCTCGTCTTCCTGTCTGAGCAGGCGCTGATAGCTGTGCCATATGATGCGGTACCTGAAATCGTTCTGCAGGACGTAATTCGGACGCACACGCGATGCAGGCACAGCAACACCCTGCAGGTTTTCATGCATGAGCAGCATACTGCAGAGGTTCTGGAACTGTCGCACCGCCTGCGCCCTGCTGGATTTCTGGAAAAGCAGGGTTCCCGCTTCCGTCATCAGGTATTTCTGGGCTGTTCCGGCACAGCGGATCAGAAAATCCTTGAGGACGCGGTTTTCGAGCGTGTCAAAGGACTCCTGGCGTGCGATGCCCAGAAGGCGCTGCCGGTGCATGGCAGCCTTCTGTTCCATGGTTCGGCCTGGCTGACGGATGTACCAGCGCAGGCAGGTACTGTCCGTCTCCGCGATGCGATCCACGGAAAGCAGGGCCCGTTCCCTCAGCAATATCTTTCTGGCCATGCGCACGATGGGCTCAAGTCGCAGACGCAGTTCCTCGGCCAGCTGGACAATCAGGGCCATTCTGGGTTCACTGGCATCGCCCGAGAGAATTTGCAGAAACTGGCGAACGTTCTGCCAGGAATTCAGTGCAGTGCCCTCCCTGGTGCTCAGGTCAATCCAGTCGTCAAAGGCCTGGCACCAGGCCATGACGGTCTTGGCCAGCAGGGAGTCCTGCCCTTCCGACTGCTGGGCTTGTGCCTCGCTCACCTTCACACGCAGAGGGAGCTGCCCCCGGGAGCTCATGAAGGTCAGCGTCTGCCCGCTTGCCGTGTGGGACGAAAGCGGCGAGGACAAGACGCCATGAGGCATTTCGTAGAGGACATAGCTTGCCTGACCGGCAGGGTACGAAGGCCCCTGGGGAATAAAACGTTCATTGCGGCGAGGCAGGAGGAACTCGACGCCTTGTGGCACTTCCAGAAGGGGATTGCCGTAAAAGGGAAAGGACAGCTCCGCGTCATCGCTCACAATCCGGACTTCCTCTTCGTTACGGCTGTCTGCAGCCCATGGCCAGAGACGTACCTGCCAGACATGTCCGGTCATCATCAGTCATCCTCGAATGCCCGAGTGACACCGCGCCAGGTGAACAGCCCCATGCGTGCGCTCTCCTGCTGGGCTTCCCGGAAGGATTCTTCCAGGGCATCATCACCAACACTGCGGATGACTTCGGCAATGCGGCTCAGGGTTGTGCCCGCTTCGCTCATGTCTATGCCGCGCAGCTTGGGGAGAATCTTCTGCTCTATCTGATCGGCAAAGGCGAGCCTGTAGCGATGACCATCATCAATGCCGGGGTAATTGGCCACATAGGAGAGCATGCCCTCGCGCACACGGAAGCCGAAGGGCCTGCCAACGCCATTCATGGCCTCGTTGATCCTGTCAATCCACTGATTGACCTCGGATTCCCACGGCCTGTCCTTGGCAGAACGCATCCAGCTCTGCCATGTGCTGAAGGGAAGATACTCTCTGCGCTGGGACGCCTTGCGTATGGCATGCCGTTCGTGTGCAGGAACACTTGCCGGCTTGCCGAAACGCAGCACGTTGGAACGGTCCAGGACCTTGTCCGAAAGCGCCTGAGTGGTTTCATCTTCATTCATGGTGCCGACAAAGAGGACATTCTCCGGTACCCAGACCGTAAAGGGACGTCCGCCAGGGCCGGCATCAAAATTCAGCTCCGCCTGATGGCGCTGTTCTGCCACGGACGGATTCTTCACAAGACGGCGCAGCTCGAGCTTGGAGAGAAATTCGCTGAAATAGTACTCGGTACGGGCCAGATTCATTTCATCGAGCAGCACCAGCAGCATGCCGTCCCGTGCCTGCCGGTACGAGGCAAACTGGTCATAATTGTACGGATCCATGCGTACCAGGGCACGCGAGAGCTCGGTCCCCTTGTACCGCTTTTCCAGGTAATTGTAGAAGCCGAACATGTCCTGGGGCGAATCCCAGCGTGGCTGCACGGCTATGACCAGCCTGTGCAGTCCCATGAACTCCGTATAGCGAATGGGCAGGAGCGTCTTGCCCGTACCCGACACACCGGCAAGGACGGTCAGCGGTGTCCGTACATTGCTCTTCAGGGAAGTATGGAAGGCATTGATGACCCTTTCCGGGAAATAATACCCTTCACCGGCCAGAACGTCGCGAAATTCATGCAAGAGTTTCACTTCATCCCTGACCTGACCGGCCCCGGCAAACTCGTCGGGAGCAAGGCAGACCGGATCGACTTCCATAATGTCCGCATAGGCGTCTGCTGCACCATCCTGAGTGTTTGCCCCGCCATTCTCTGCCAGTTCGCCCTTCAGTTTTTCAATTTCCACTTCCAGGGTTGCCTTGAAGGCTGTCAGCGACTGAACCTCCTGACGCATCTCGTCAAGGGTTCTGCGAACATACTGCCATTCTTCCTTCTCGTGCACATACTCCTGATGCTTTTCGTCATATTCCTGAAGTTCCTTTTTAATTGTATCAAGCTTGTCCTGGAACTGTGTTATTTCAAATTCCTTGTCCCTTTTTCTGTCCTTGACAGTCTCAAGAGTGCTTTCTTCACTGGCAATCGTCTCCTGCAAATCCTTTATCTTATCCGAGAGCTTTTCTCTTTC
Source organism: Candidatus Desulfovibrio intestinipullorum (assembly GCA_019113165.1). Taxonomy (GTDB): domain Bacteria; phylum Desulfobacterota; class Desulfovibrionia; order Desulfovibrionales; family Desulfovibrionaceae; genus Desulfovibrio; species Desulfovibrio intestinipullorum. The sequence continues at coordinate 11,382 of DXHV01000084.1, read as the reverse complement.
CTGCCTGATTGCTTCCAGTTCTCTGGACACAGTGAGAGATTCCTGGCGCATTTCTTCTGCTTTCCGAGCAGACTCCTGGCGCATACCCTCATTTTCCTGGATCCTGTTTTCTATCTCGGTATTTTCTTTCTGCAATTGTGCTTTCTTCTCTTCCTGTGCCCGTATAGTGCTCTTGAGTTCTTCAAGAGCCGTCTTTTCGTTATCAATGGAATTCTTCAGGGAAGAGAGCTCCTCAGAGATTTTTTTCCTGTCCTGATTCAAGGAGGTGAGTTCCTGAGAGGCAGTGTTCAATTCCTGACGTACTGCTTCCATTTTATGAGCTGATTCAGCAAGTTCTTCCTTGTTCCTTGAAATTTCGTTTTTAATTGAATTGTTCTGCTCCTGCAATTGTTCAATCTTTTCGTTATTTTCCTTGGCAGTATTTTTGATTTCCTGAAGATTTTTTTCTTCCAAAGAAACACTCTTTTTAAGAGTTAGTATTTTGTCATTCAGGTTTTCTTTTTCCATGTTCAAGGATGCCAGATCTTCATACGAATCAAAGAGTTTCTGACGAACCTTTTCCTGCTTGTCACGTTCACTGTCAAGAGTTTCCAGCTGTTCTTTCTGTTCAGTGTAGCGGTTGTTGAGCTCCGCTATCTGAGCCTTGAGCGATTCCTTGTGAGCAGCCAGTGCTGCGGCATCCCTGCCATCCTTGGTTATGGCTCCTATCTTGCTGCGCAGATAGAGATGGTACAGAATCACGACCAGAAGAAGCACAAGACTCAGTGCACTTGACACTATCCATACGCTTGATGAAACAAAATCTATTGGTAAACTATTCATTGCTCTGTCCTGTAGTCGTTGTTGTACTGGCTGGCTGTGGCTGTGACTCTGTATTTTGCTCAGTCTGTCTGGTCATCTGTTCGAGAACAGCCAGAGATTTCTGAAGTTTCTGAACACACTGGACAAGCTGTTCCTGTGACAGCTGTGTCTGGGAAAGGTCCTGAATCTTGCTGGCAATGGCCGGAATGGCTGCCACGAGTTCTTCCACGCCGGCAGCGGTCCTGCTCACGGCCTGACTCAGGGATCCGGCCTGCTCCTGCATACCCTGCACAAGTCCTTCCAGTGTCTGAGAGGCCGTCTTCGCACTCTGCTCAAGAAGCTGTGTGCTGCCTGCCAAAGAGGCTGTCCCTTCCTGGGCCTTTCCTGCACTCCGCTCCAGGTTCGCTGCCTGCTCATGCACCTTGTCCATGGTCGCACTCAGGCTTGTGGTCAGCGGTTGCAGCTGCTGGCCAAGGGCCATGAGTGTCTTCATCTGCTCCTGCATACTCTCCAGGTTCTTCGCCAGCATGCTTCCCGTGCGGCCCACGGCCTCCACTTCTGCACGCAGGGCTTTTCCGGACTCCCTGCTGCTGCCAACCTGCTGCGCAAGAGCCTTTGTCTGCTGTTCCATGTCGCTCAGGCGCTGCTGCAGGGAAGACGCGCCCCTGTTCAGATTCTGAGCGGCTGTCTGCAGACTTTCTGCATGCCGGACATAGGTGGACGAAGCCTCCCTTGCCGTGTCTGCAGAGGCCTGCATGTTCTGGACCACGGCTGCCACGGACTGCTTCAGTCCTTCCATGGCCTCCCTGTCCTCTGTCATCTGGGTCAGGAGCTGCTGCTCATGCTTGCGCCTGCTTTGCAGTCCTTCAAGTTCGCCCTGGAGCTCCCCCTTCTGTCTGACCAGCTGAGCAACGCTTTTCTTAAGCTCTTCCTTCTCGGCCTTCAGGTCAGCAATTCTTGTGGCTGCCGTATCGGCATACGTGCGTGCCTGTGCCACGACGGTGGTCAGCTGACCATGCTCTTCGCGCAGGGCAGCAATCCGGGCTGTCCGTTCTGTCTGTTCTCCCTTCATGCTGGAAACATCTTCCGCCAGGCTCGCATGCCTCGCAGAAAGTATCTGCACACTCTCTTCCAGCGCCGTTTCCTGTCCCTGCAGACTGGAAACGGTCTGCTCCAGGGCATGCTTCTTCTGTTCCAGCTGCGGCACAAGCCCGGAGCATTCTGCAAAGGCGGCCTTGTCTCGTTCCAGCAAGGCGCGCTCCTGACGGACCTGTTCCCTTTCTGCCCCAAGAGTAAGGACCTTCCACCCGGAAATGAGGGTCAATATAAAGATGAGCACCAGGCAACCACCAAGAATATAGATGGATGAACCTGTGTCCAGAAATCTGGCTAATTGCGATCTCTCCTCTGAAGAGCTTTGCCTGCTGTCATTATTGCTCGGATCCATTGTCCCCCCATGCCTCCCTTATTTTTTCCAGGCACAAAGACATGTTGTCTCGCAGTTCATATACCCAAAAACGGCGTACCGTCCAACCCTTTGCAGTCAGTTCCATATCTCTCCATGCATCATCTGTCTTGCGCTTGCCATCTTCCCGGCGATGATAGCTTTCGCCATCCACCTCTATATCGACATACTTCTTCCTGTCCGCATCGACCAGGGCAAGATCCAGTCTGCGACCGCCTACCCAGAACTGCGGACGGGGATCAAGTCCGCTCTCGCGCAGGGCCTTGTACAGCCTGAGCTCCCAGGGGGATTCACAGGGAGCCCAGGGGCCCTTTGCCTCATATTCGGGCTGACAGTGCTGTCCGGGGGCGGCAAGCTGCTGCACGTGGCGTATGCCGCACTGACGTGCCCAGGTCCGATTGCCCACCACATGGAGCACGGCTCGCGCCCGGCTTGCGGCGACATTGAACAGCTTTCCAGAATTTGTAAGGAAATTCAGGCTTCCCCTGGGCATACCGGGACCGGCGCAGAGGCTGAAAAACATGACGTCGCGCTCACCTCCCTGGAAGCCATGCACTGTGTCCACATGACAGAGTGCCCCCTGCAGCGCCTGATAAAAATTCGTGTCTGCCTTTTCCAGGGCATCCTGAATGCGATTGGCCTGCTTGCGGAACGGCGTGACAATGCCCACTGTGCCCTTGTAGGAATTGTCCACAAGCAGGACGCGCAGCAGACGGACAATCTCCCCAATTTCGTCCTGGCAGTAACAGCCATGAATATCGCTGACAATTTCCCCCTGAACATCGGTCCAGTATATCCCGCCTTCCTTCCTGCCAGGCGGAAGGCGGAGCTTGTCCGTATCTGTTCCCACGCGCAGACGCCCCTCATACCAGAGCGCATTGGAATAGCCGGCAATACCAGGGGCACTGCGATACGTTGCAGCCAGAAAGACCGGACGGGCAGCCTGTGAACCAGCGACAAGGCTGTACAGGGAATTTGAATACAGAAAACGGGCATCTTCGGCGGTGAGGCCCACCTGCTCTATCATCATGCGATGACGGAATTCCTTGAGCGTGACAATATGGGAAAGCTGCTGGGGATCACCGACAACGGCAGCTCTCCTGGCCCTGAACAGCAGGGGGATGGCTGAAGGAATATCGGACTGACTGGCCTCGTCCACGACGACAAGATCGAACATCCCTGCCTGTAGGGGAATGTGCGAACCTGCAGAAAGATTGGTCACAGCCCAGCAGGGGATGCCCTGCAAAATAACCGGAACATACTTGTGCACCAGCCCGTCTGTGTCCCTTTTCCAGGCAGCATTGACAGGACCTGCTTTCAATGCGGACCTGACACTGGAAAACTCCCGACGATCCACATCGTTCTTCAGGCCGGCTCTGCGGGCAACATCACTTTCCGTGGCTGCTGAAGTGAGCTTCTTCAGATGGTCAGTCAGCTCAGCCATGCGCCCGGTCAGCTGTTCAAAGGAAGGCAGCTGGCGGATCTGCTCCTCCAGGGCCCGGCCATGCGATGCCTGCTGCCACAATTCGTTCAGGTTCCTGAGCTGTGGGCCATAGCGAAACACGTAGTCCAGAAACCCTGTCCCGCAGCTCAGGGGCATCTGCGGGCAGTCCGGCCACTGCTGCAGAAAGGAGCGGACCTGAAGGATGGCCGGCCCGAGCAGTACGCAGCGCACACGATCCCAAAGGGAAAGGTTCTGCTGTCTGCCGGCAAGCTGTTGCCATCCGTTCAGGATCTTCCTGAACGCCCTTTCGGGAAAACCGGCAAGAAAGCGGTCGGATTCCTCGTCAAAATCCGTATCCCAGCTCATGGAGAGCTGCTGTTTCAAAGACAGGACAAGGACGGCCGTTGCCTCAAGCTCCTCCTTGAGGCGTCCGTATTCGGCAGCCTGCACGGCAGCTTCTCCGCGCTGACGCAGCAGTTCGGACAGTCCGTTTTCAGCCCGCTGCCAGTCTGCATCTGCGCTCTCCGAATGGGGTACGGCGAGAAGATCACTGACAGCATCCTGAAACGTATAGCGCAGATTGGGGTCATCCTTGGAATTGCAGCGCCGAATGAACTCGGAGCGGGTGACGACCGCATCAATGGCCTTGTGATTCCTGCTTGCAAAGAGCATGCTCTGGTCATCAAGCCGCAGTGCACAGGCAGCTGTGCTGATAACCTGGCTTTTTCCCGTGCCCGGAGGACCGGTAATGACACTGATCGGACTCCGCAAAAGTGAAGCCGTTGCATAGCGCTGTTCTGCATTGAGGGGAAAGATTTCCGGGACAAGGGCTTCATGGACAAGCGCTGCCTCTGCTTCGGGACTGCTGCTGTCCTTCCGGAAAACAGGAGCCAGAGAGGTACCATCGAGGACTTCGTCAGGCATCTGCTCTATTTCCTGCAGCTCATTGCAGAGCGTCTTGCAGTAGCGTGTCCTGTTCGCCAGCATGAGAACACAACGGTTGTAGAGACCGCATGCGCAGGATTCCTCAAGGCTGTCCCTTGCAATGTCCCGGTAGTCCAGGCGCTCCCGCAGATCCTTGCTGAAGAAAATCGTCAGCTGCTGAACAAGGAGATCCAGACCTGAGGCATACTCACTCACTCCGTTTGCATCATCCCTGTTGAGAAAACCGCAACCTGAAACGAAGTTTACCTTTCGTTCCTGATCTTTTTTGAAGGCATATTCGAGCCACTGTTTGTTTATTTCTGGATTATTCTGATTAATTCGTATTCTGAGAAATGTTGAATCTGAATTGTATTCTACAGTAAAGTAAAATACAGGCCTGAGGAGAATATCGTTTTCTCCATCATTATTGTATTTGTATGCATAAAGAGGATAACCAAGAATCAGCGTCTTGTCTGAACCAGAGACAGGGATGCTGGAGACAAATTCCCCAATCCGTGGAGACTTGAAGATGTGATGACTCCACGGGGCATCTGCTTCTGGCAGGGCAAGGTGATCTCCCAGGAAGATGAATGTTCTGTTGCAATCGCTCAAACGGGCCAGGGGATCCGCAGCATTATCTTCCGCCAGCAGACACTCGCGGTAATAGGGCAGCAGACGCCGGAACAACGCCCATGGAGCGTCTTCCTGATCTGCAGACCGCTGAGGAGAAAGGAGGTCGCCCTCGCGGAAGTCTTTTTCCCGGACATCAGTCTTCCGAAGGTCATCCTTCCAGAAATCGGCTCCTGCATAGGGTCGAACAGCCTTCCAGCGAAAATCCTCAAATTTGATCTGACCGTCTTTCTGCAGCTTGTCCAGGGCTTCCAGCAGAGGAACGACCTTGTCAAAGAGCTTTCTGCGACGGCAGGAGCTTCTCAATTGAGATGTTGTCAGCCCGAAGGGATAGGATTGCAGTACTGCCAACAGAGTGTCTTCAGAAGGAATTTGCGAAGTCATAGGCTGCTATCTTGGTCAACTGTCTTCAAAACACCCTGCTTGTGAACACACGTTCAACACAAGAAGACAGGTACCTTAGTACAGGCAAAAGGGCCAGACAGGGCTCTCTCTGACAGTGTGCCCCTTACTCCGGGTAGGGACCGTATTTGTTGTCCCCGTCCTCGCCCGGCTTGAGGGCCCAGTACAGGCAGATGAGGTGTACCACCGGGATGCAGAAAAAAAGGGCGCGCCAGGCAGAGGCGCCTATGTCGTGCATGCGCCGCACAAAGACGCTGAAGAGCGGTATGGCCAGGCCCATGAGTACCAGGCTCTGCATGATGGGGCCGTAACGCTCCGGGAAAAGCAGGGAAACGAGATAGACGGCCGTGCTGACCAGCACGATGAACAGGGTAAAATACCAGAATTCCGAACGCGATGCCCTGCCCTGCAGGCTGGTATACTGCAGAAGGCAGGAAGCCACGGCATTTTTCAGGGTCACACGGCACCTCGCATGCTTTGGAAAATCAAGAGGACGGAAGAGAGAGAAACAAGCCTGCAGCTTCTTGTGACAAGCCCGAGGCTTGCCTGAAAGACTGGGCAGGCCTGTCAGGTTCTGTCAGGAAGCCGGGTCGTCCGCCTTGTGCATCACCTGCACAATGTCCCGGTAGCGCAGCACGACCTTTTCGTAGTTTTCCCTCTTGTGGGGAAAGAGGCACAGGCTGCAGTCCTTGACCCCGTTTGCACGGTAGGTGAAATTGCCCCCGCAGGAGCGGCCAAGGACATAGAGCGGGCAGTAGCAGAAAAGACAGTTGAAGTTGTCGGGATCTGCCCCGGGATGACAGGGAAAGTACTCGCAGTCCCTGTGGGCAAAATAGGCATACTGTGCCTGCTGCCAGGGAAGTCGTGCCATGGGCAAACACCTTGGGTGGGGACATGAGAAAGGGGCTGAATGGCCTGACAGACGGCCAGACAAAAGGACGGACCTGGCCAGCTGGCCAGATAAGCAGACGACCAGACGGCCTCTTCCCCTGACGTTCGGCAAAAGGCCTGAGGGGAAAGGAAAACACTGTCGACAAGGGGCACTGTTCCACAGAGCTCCCCCCTTGTCAAAAGCCTGTTCTGAAAAAGCTCCGGCCCTGAAAAAAGCTGCCGGCTTTGTGAACGGCTCCGGCACACTGATGCCCGGACAGACGGGGAACCTGAGAAGCTCCCTGAGATGCGGGTGCAGGCAGGGGCCTGTCATGCGGGCCGCAGAAGAGACGGGCCAGAGACGGGAAAGAAAGCTGGAAGCTTCCTGGAGAGCAAGGGCCGAGACAGGGCAGAGATCTTTTGGACAAGCGTCCGGCTTTTTTTTCACAGAGAGCAGGAAAAAGTGCCCGCACGGCATGGGAAATTTTTCCTTTGGCCTTGCCTTGTCACTGTTCTTTCAGTAATAAGGAAGAATCTCTTGTTTCCTGCTAATAGTCGGCACGTTTCTTTCGATTACCGCACTGGCGTGTCGCCCCACCTTAAGCCTGAGGAGGCCTATTGTGAAAAAACTTTTTCTCATACTGGCAGCAGTGAGCTTTCTTGTGGCCGGGACCATGCAGACTGACGCACAGGCTGCAGCGGATACCGCGACCGATCCAGTGAAGGAAATTGCCCAGGGCATGCGCAAGCCCATTGTGCTGAAGTCCGGCGTCTCCCCCCTGCTCAATGTGACCTTCAATCACCGCACCCACATGAACGTGCCCTGCCGCACCTGTCACCATGCCGAGGGCAGCACGGGCTACTACGTCTCCTGTAACGAGTGCCATCAGATTGAAGATGCCCGCAGCACCGAAGTGGAAAGCCGCTTCCAGGCCTTCCATGCCAAGGGCACGGACCGCTCCTGCTACGGCTGCCATACCCGGATGGCCGAAGCCAGACCTCAGGACTTCCCGCATTTCACCAACTGCCGTCCCTGTCACATGTCCGATGAGGCACGCGCAGCCGCCAGAGCTGCAGCCCGCAAGTAGTTTCCAGGGCTTTTCAGCATAAAGAACACAGCAACCACCCTGTGGGGCAGCATCCGGCACAATCTTGCCATGTGCTGCCGCACAGGGTATTTTTTTTGGCACAATAATAAGCAGGTATCGGGTATGCCTGCCTTTTTTCTGTCTTTCACAAAGGAATATGCCCGATTCCCTGCCACAGGGGCACAAGGACAAGGGGCCTGGCCTGCAGGCCGGCTGGGCTTGCGGCCTCGCAAAGCGTCCGGCTTTGTCCTGCACAAGCCTCGCGCTTTTCCCGGTCTCCTCTCGCGCCCTGCTGCGTTCTTCTGCTCCCTTCCGCATCGTTCTGTCCCTCTGCGTTCCTTCCGCATCCGGATCTCGTCCACTCCACCTCCCCATCTCCTCATCTCATCAGGAGCGATCATGCCACGTTCCCAGTTCTACAATCCCCTGGCCACCAGGGGCATGATAACGACCCCCCACTATCTTGCCAGTCAGACAGGCCTGCACATCTTGCGCAGCGGCGGCTGTGCCATTGAGGCGGCCATTGCGGCTGCAGCCGTGCTCACCGTAGTCTATCCGCAGATGTGCACTCTGGGTGGCGACAACTTCTGGCTCATCTACAATGCAGCCGATAAGGAACTCAAAGGCCTCAATGCCAGCGGCCGCTCAGGCTCCCAGGTCACTCGTACCGTCTATGAAAACCTGGGCCTCAGCCAGATTCCCTCCAGGGGGCCCCTGGCAGCCATTACCGTGCCCGGCGTGGTCTCGGGCTGGGACAAGGCCCTCGGCTATGCAAAGGAACACAGGCAGGCCCGTTTCTCCCTGGACGAGCTGTTGAGCGATGCCCTTGTGTATGCCGAAGAAGGCTTTCCTGTCAGCAAGAGCCTGGCCGACTGGATTGTGGTGGATACGGACACGCAGGACACAGAGCAGCGCTGTCTGCAGCGCTACCCGGGCTTTGCCAAACTCTTTCTGCCAGAAGGGCAGCCCCTCAGGGCCTGCACACGGCTGCGCCAGCCGGACCTTGCCCGCAGCCTGCGCATCCTGATGGATCAGGGGGCAGCCGCCTTCTACGAAGGCGAGCTCGCCCATGCCCTGGTCAGAGGCCTGCGTGATGCCGGTGGCCTGCTCACAGAAGAAGACTTTGCCCGGCATACGGCCGACTGGGTGGAGCCCCTCTCCACCCCCTACCGCCAGTACACAGCCTGCAACCTGCCCCCCAACACGCAAGGGGTGAGCTCCCTGCAGATTCTGGCCCTGGCTGCCACCCTGGACATGCAGGCCCTGGGCGAAGGCAGTGCCGACTACTACCATTATCTCATAGAGGCCACCAAGCTGGCCTTTGCCGACCGCGAGCGCTATGTCACGGATCCGGACTTTGTACAGGCGCCCCTGGAACACCTGCTCTCGCAGGACTACATTCACAGCCAGGCTGCCCGCATGGACCGCTCAAAAGCCCGGGACTTTGCCTCGCTCCTGGATCCAAAGGGCGACACCATCTGGCTTGGCGTCGTGGACGGAGCAGGCAACGCGGTCTCGCTCATCCAGAGCATCTACAACGATTTCGGGTCCGGCATTGTGCCCGAGGGCACGGGCATTCTCCTGCAGAACAGGGGATCCTTCTTCTCCCTCAACCCCAAACACCCCAATACCCTGGAACCGGCCAAGCGCACCATGCACACCCTCAATCCGCCCATGATTCTGGAAAACGGCCGGCCGCGCCTGGTCTACGGCACCATGGGCGGCGAAGGCCAACCCCAGACCCAGGCAGCCCTGGTCACGCGCATTCTGGACTTTGGCATGACCCCGCAGGAGGCCATTGATGCGCCGCGCTGGCTCTACGGCCGCACCTGGGGCGCCTCGTCCAATACCGTGAAGCTGGAAGCCCGCATTGACAGGGCCGTGGCACACGATCTTGAGGCCCGGGGCCATGTGGTGGAGTACGTGGCCGACTACAGCGACACCATGGGCCATGCCGGCGCCATTCTCATTGACCAGGAAAGCGGCATCCTGCAGGGCGGCACGGATCCGCGCAGCGACGGCCAGGCCCTGGGCTATTAAGTGAGCCCGGAGCATCTGGAGCACCCGGACGTCTCGTTTTGGACGCCCCGTCCGGGAGTATCCTGAACGATCGACCCAAACGATCATCCCGACCAATCGCCTGGGAGAACCAGCGTCCCGGGACGGCCTCCCAGTGACGATCTTCCTGGGACGTCCTTCCCAGTGACGTCCTTCCAGTGAGACATCCCCGGGGAGGACCTTCCCCATGACGTCCTCCCGAATGACGTCTTTCCCCAATGCGTCTTTCCCAGAGACGCCAGAAGACAGCAACGCCCTGAAGGCCGTAGTACCATGGCCTTCAGGGCGTTCTTCTCTTCACTGCAGGAAGCAAGGTCTGTTCCTGCTGGCAGTCTCCGTTGATTTTCAGCTGTGCCTTATCTTAGTCGTTCTTCCGGAAGCTGAAGTCCTCTTCCGTCCTGCTTGTGCCCTTGTCCCTCTTGTCCTCCTTGTCACTCTTGACCAGGGGCAGAAGCGCATTGACCATGGTATAGGGCAGTTCCAGGGCCATGAGCAGGCTCAAGGCCGAGAGGGCCAGAAAGGAGGCCCGCAGTCGTGGCAGGGTGAGGCCGGCACTCCAGATGCTGCTGGCCGGCACGGTGAGCAGAAAGACGGCCAGGCCTGCGGTCACGAGATGAACCAGGGCCAGGGAGGTGAGGCGGACAAGCTGCGTTTCCTTCAAGGCAGCCTTTGCATCGGCAGGGGCCGTCTCAGGGCCATCAGGGATCATGCGAAGGCGGCGCATCTGCACGCTGCTCCAGGCAAGCACGGCCATGGTGGCAATGTCCAGCACAATAAGCACTGGCGTGAGGCAGAGCATGCCAATGCCCATCATGGTCCAGTCCAGAACATGGGCATAGACCATGCCAAGAGCTGCGCTCACACCGGCAAGGCCCATGCAGCTGACAAGAAAGAGGCCGCGCCCAATCTGGCCCGGCAGGTTCGTGCCCTTTGGAAGCTTCATCCCAATATCCTCAATCAGGAGAGGGCATACCACCAGGTAACCAGGGTCTTCCAGGTGGGACCGGCCATGAAGGCAGCACAAAAGAGCAGGACACCGTGGACGAGCCCTGGGGATCGCACAAACCAGCACAGGCACAGGCCCAGGGAAAAGAGGGCGCCGCAGCCAAAGGTCAGGCTGTAGGTCAGCAGGGCCTGCATGGAGCTTCCCCACAAGGCAGCTATGGCCAGGGGATTCCAGACAAGATGCGCCCCGGCATCGCCCATGTTCACAAGATTCATAATCCAGGTGGGCAGGAAGATGAGCAGGACGGGCCACAGCCAGACAAGAAAGGAAGAAGTTGAGGTACGCATGGCCCTGTTTTGTACTGCCTCCTGGCCGGACTGGCAAGCCGGCAGTCGCAAACGGTCGCAAACGATTTTCATGGATCGTGCTCCCTCGCGCCCTGGAGAGCAGGGGGGCCACAAGGCCAGACAGACGGGAGACAGACGGGCGGCCTTGCAGACCAGCCCGGACGGCCGATTTTTTTCCAGCGGCTCCTTCAGGCCTCCCGCAGGCCCATGAGGGACAAGATGTTCCTTCTTGCAAGTCCTGCACAAATTTCAGAAAAAGAACTGCATACAAGGAAGGCAACAGGGAGATCACAAGAAAAAGTCCGATGCAGGGAACAGGACCTTCGTATCAGAGTGGCTGTCATCGTCCGCTTATCCCTCCTTTTGCATGCGGGATATCTTTTTGTCCGTTGTTTCATGACGCTTTT
>DXHV01000008.1 GCA_019113165.1 Candidatus Desulfovibrio intestinipullorum | reverse complement strand
CACACTTGACGGGACTGTCCTTTCAAAGAGTATCCACTGCAGAAAACTGCGTCTCCTGGAACGACGCACAACCTTTTTAACCGAAGTACGATACGGAGGCGGCGCTTCCTCCCCCAGGTGACCCTGGGGGTATCCGCGCCGATTTTTGGTGAAAGAACATGGATAGCAATATTGTGATACGCAAGGCGCTCATTGCCGATGTGAAACCCATACACGGCCTGCTCATGCAGGCGGCAATGAAGGGACAGCTTCTGCCGAGAGCTCTTACGTATCTCTACGGCCATGTCCGCAATTTCTTTGTGGCCGAGCTTCCTGACGGCACCCTTGCGGGCTGTTCGGCCCTGGCGCCGGTGTGGGAGGATCTGGCAGAGGTCTGCTCGCTCATTGTGCGCGAGGACATGCGCGGAACAGGACTGGGGCGCAGGCTCGTGGAGACCTGCGTGCAGGACGCCGTCCGCCTGGGACTCTACAGGATCTTTTCCCTGACCTACCAGGAGCAGTTCTTCAACCATCTGGGCTTTGCCACGGTGGACAAGGATGTGCTGCCCCAGAAGATCTGGGCAGACTGCGTGCACTGCCCCAAGTACCCCGACTGCGACGAATTTGCCGTCCTGAAGGTCGTGGACAACCCTGCCCGTGCCGCACAGGAACAGGGAGGCAGGGCGTGAAGATTACCCGGCTGACACCCGTCTATTCGCATTCCTGTATTGAAAACCGCGTCCGTGAACTGGGCGAACAGATCAGTGCCCTGTACGGGGAAGAGCCCCTGGTGGCCGTCTGCGTGCTCAAGGGGGCCGTGGTCTTCTTTTCCGATCTCATTCGTCATATCACCGATACGAATCTCACGCTGGATTTTGTCCGCCTCTCAAGCTATGCTGACGGCATGGAATCCGGCACGCTGAACTTTGTCCGCGATCTGGAGGCAGATATCAGGGACAAGCACGTGCTCATCGTGGAAGACGTGGTGGACAGCGGCAAGTCCATGGCCTTTTTGCTGGACACACTGCGCAGGCGCGGCCCCCGCAGTCTGCGCCTGGCAGCCCTGGTGGACAAGAAGGAACGCCGCGTGGCAGATGTCCATGTGGACTTTGCCGGCTTTGAGCTGAACCAGGGCTTTATTGTGGGCTACGGACTGGACTGCGCCGAACGCTTCCGCGCCCTGCCGGACATCTGCGTGGCCGAGTGCAGCACGGACTAGACGCACCTCCTCTGTTCCTGGCCGCTTCCCTGATGATGTCCCTTCTCTTGCGCATTCCTCATAATTCACAGCTTTCAGCACCAGTTTTTTGTGGAGAATATCATGCAGGTAACATGCCCTGGTTGTAATAGTCGTTTCATGCTGCCCGACGGGGTGAAGGATGGCGCACGTCTGCGCTGTTCCGTGTGCAAGAAGGTCTTTACCTTCGAGGCACCCAGGGAAAAGGCCCAGCCCGAAGAGCAGGTCCAGCCTGCACAGGTTCAGGCTGCATCTGCAGGCAGGGAAGAAAAGGAGGCCCCCCTGTCCTTCACTTCTTCTTCCAAGATGCCCAGGGAAAGCAACCTGCCGGAACTCTCGGCCCCCAAGAAGAAAAGCAGCGGCATCCTCTGGATCATGCTCATCATGCTCTTTGGCCTGGCCTTCTCCATAGCCTGGAAGACGCTTCCGGAATTCAGGGCCCAGGTGGAAAGCCTGCAGGAACGCTTCCTTGGCATCGAGAAGCCCGCTGCTCCCGCAGTGGACAAGGCCGGAGCGCCTGCGGAACTCGACAAGATCATCCTTCAGGATGTGCGTCAGTACTTTGTGAAGAATGACAAGATAGGCCGCCTGCTGGTGGTGGACGGCGTGGTTGTCAACAAGGATACCGTGGTCCGCCGCAACATCCATGTGGAAGCAGCCCTCATCGGCAAGGACAGGAAGACCATTGACACAAGGCTGCAGAAGGCCGGTGTCCGCCTCTCCAATACCCAGCTTGAGGTCATGACGGAAGCGGAAATGCTGGCCGCCCTGTCCAACGAAAAGGAAATTGCCCTGACCAATGCCAGCGTGCAGCCCCAGGGCACCGTGCCCTTTACAGTGGTCTTCTTCAATCCGCCCAAGGAAGTGAGCGAATACGCCGTCAAGGTGGGCGACTCCGAGGTGGTGGAAGGCGCTGCGCCTGCCCTGCAGCAGGGTGCGGCAGCCCCTGCTCCTGCTCCTGTTCCTGCCCCGACCCAGAACATGGCAGCACCGGCTCCTGCGGCCCCTGCGCAACCTCAGGCTCCGGCACAGAAGTAGGCCCCAGACAGATTTGAAAAGGTAAGGCCCCGTCTCCCTGTTTCAAGGCAGACGGGCTTCTTCTTTTGGCCACGGTCATACGGGGTGCTCATGTGCGGCTGTTGCATCCATTCGCCATGCGTCACTGCCTCTGGAGACAGGGGAGAGCGGTGAAGCTGGCGGCGTCTGGCGAGAGCCCTGAGTCCTGGATGGCCGTATCCGAGATGTTTCGGGCAATGAGACCCAGGCGGTACGGCGAAGCCCCGGGAACAGTCAGGCTCCTATTCGTAACGGATCTCGTAGCTTTCCCGGTAGATGAAAAACCTCATGGAAAGAAGGAGTGCGGCTGGCAGACGGCCTGCGCCTGCAGGCCGCATCCGTTCAGGACAAGCGTTCAGGACAAGCAAAAGGCCTCCCCTGAGGAACAAGGGAGGCCCGACAATATCCTGGCCTGCCGGTTCTTCCTGCAGGGGCATCAGGTCCGATTCGTCTGATGAGCGGTCCTTCTGAAGTGATTCGTCTGATTAGCGATCTTTCTTGTGACTGGAACGCAGCTTGACGCGCATGGGCGCGTAGCGGATCTTGAAGGTCCGGCGCAGGCTGCTCTCCAGATACCGGGCATAGGTCGGCGAGACCCTGTCCGCGTCGCTGACAAAGAAGACAAAGGTCGGCGGTTCGCTTTCCGCCTGGGTCAGGTAGAAGAACTTGGCCCGCACGCCCTTGACCAGAGGCGGCTGATGGGTGGTAAGCGCCGTCTGCATGGCCCTGTTGAGCTGGGCTGTGGGCACGCGCACCTGGCATTCCTCATGCAGCGTTTTGGCCATGGGCAGAATTTGATCAAGTCCGTAGCCGCTCAGGGCAGAGACGGTCAGAATGGGCACATGACTGCAGAAGCCCAGAAGCTGCCGTGCTTCCTTCACGACCCTGGTCAGGGCCTCTTTGCTCAGGAGGTCGGCCTTGTTGACCAGGATGAGGAAGGGGATCTTGCGGGTATTGAGCATGTCCATGAGACGCTTGTCCTGGGCACTGATGCCCTGGATGGCGTCCAGGGTGAGCAGGGTCACGTCGGCCTTGCCCGCAGACTTGATGGAGGAGTTGGCCGAGTATTTCTCCACAGTGTCCGTGATGCGGGTCTTGCGGCGCACGCCGGCCGTGTCCACAAAGACGTAGTCCTCGCCGTCAACGGCAAAGCGCACGTCCACGCTGTCGCGTGTCGTGCCGGCCACGTTGGAGACAATCATGCGGTTTTCGCCGGAGAGGGCATTGATAAGAGAGGACTTGCCCACATTGGGACGGCCCAGCATGGCCAGGCGCAGAACCGGCGGTTCCTGAGCCTCCACAAAGGCTTCCTTTGGAATCATGTGGCCCAGGGTGTCTGCCAGCTCGTTCAGGTTGTGGCCGTGCTCGGCCGACACGGCCAGAAGCGGAAAGCCCAGGGCGTGAAATTCGCTGGTGAGCCTGTCCGTGAGTTCGGCACCGTCCACCTTGTTGACCACGCACAAGACCGGCACGTTGAGGCGGCGGATGTGGTTGGCCAGATATTCGTCCGTGGGCAGAAGGCCGTCCTTGCCGTCAACAACAAAGGCGATGACAGCGGCCTTTTCAGTGGCAGTGTGCACCTGCTGCAGGATTTCCGCCTCAAAGCCGCGGATACCTTCCGGGCCTTCCTGAACAACGGAGCGTTCATCCAGGGTGACGCCCCCGGTGTCGATGACACCGTATTCAGGCTTGTTCTTGCGGCGGACAATGCCCTCCAGCCTGTCACGTGTGATGCCGGGACGGTCATGGGTGATGGCGCGATTGCTGCGGATAAGTCTGTTGAAGAGAGTGGACTTTCCGACATTGGGGCGTCCGACAAGGACGACTTGGGGAAGAGATGACATTGCAGTAAGCTCGAAAAGAAAAAATGTGGTGTATCCCTGCCCGGGGCAGAGTCTGAAAAAATGTTAGTGGGGAATGGTCTCGATGGCATCCGGCAGGCTGTCCACGGCAAAGGGCGCCTTCCATCTGGGCAGGGAGGTGAAGACGCGGCCATCGGGCAGGCACAGGCGGGTTGCGTGCAGCAGGAGATGACCGTCCTTCGATCCTTGTGTGCCGTACTTGCCGTCGCCGACCACAGGAAAACCCTCATGGGCCAGCTGGGCGCGGATCTGATGGGTGCGCCCGGTCAGCAGACGCACAAGGAGCAGGCTGTATTTTTCAGTCCTCTGCACGACCCTGGCCACGAGCAGGGCTTCCTGCCCCTGGTCCGGGTCCGAGGAGACCAGCATGCGTTCCTGATTGCCCACCTGGCCCTTTTTCATGTAATGGCGCAGGAGGATGTCCCTGTCATGGGGCCAGACACCGTGCACCCAGACCAGGTATTCCTTGTGAATGCCGTGGCGCAGCTGCAGGGCCTCGTGGGCCTTTCTGAGCGCCTGGAAGGTCCTGGCCACAAGCAGGATGCCGGAGGTGTCCCTGTCCAGACGGTGCACGGGCGTGGGCGCAAAGGGCGCGTCCGGTTCCATGTGTCTGAGCCTGGTGGTCACGGCATCCACGTGCCCTGTGCCTGGCTGCGTGGGCAGGCCGGCAGGCTTGAAGATGGCCATGTATTCGTCATCCCGGGCAAGGACTTCAAGTCGTCCGGGCTGGGCTGCCTGCGGTTCCTGCGGCCGTGTGGCCGCACGCTGGGAGAGCACCGGGGGCTTGCGGCTTTCCTGCTTTTCCCTGGCTGCCTTGGCCTGTTTGGAGAGGGCGCCCGCAAAGGGCGGAATGCGCACGGAATCTCCGGTGGCAAGGCGTACAAAGGGCTGGGTGCGCGATCCGTTGAGGCGGACCTGGCCTGTGCGTATCCAGCGGTGCAGGAGTGTCGGCGGCAGAAGCAGACGACGTTCGAGAAAGCCCATGAGCTTCTGACCGGATTCCTGGGATGTGACCTGTATGGCGGAACTGGCCTTCTGAGGGTCTTCCGCTTCCTTTTTGCCAAAGATCATGCGTTCCCGCTCCTGTATGTAGGGGCGGCAGAGGCAGGCTGCTGCCCTGGGACTGTTCTGCTCCTGCTCAGGGACCAGTGGGTATGGTGCTTACGTCCTGCGGATGGAGAAGGGGCATGACCCTTGTGCGTTCTGTGCTGTGGGGCGGTGTGCGTTCCGGGCAGCCCGGTGAAGGAAATCACGGAAGGGGGCTCATTCAGGGAACGCACAGAGGGAGATCGGGGGCTTGAGGAGCCCTCATTGTCGGGGGTCATCATATGTCGGCGCCCATGTTCCCTGTGTTCGGGCAGGGAAGAACGCGCCGCCTCCTTGGCTTGAGTTCTGTGAGGGAGTTTTTTCGCCCGGGCCTTAAGCCTGTGCGGTGTCGATCCACCCCTGGGCACGGAGGTCCGTCCTGTGCACGGGGTGGAATCGTTCTTTTCTACGTTGTCTTTTGTGAGATCGTCAAGTACCCGAAGAGGCAAAAAAAGATCATGGTCTTCGGAAGGTAGTGTCTCTGTACCTGTCCTGTCTGCCTGCAGTGAAGCGTCTTTTTGCAGCATGCAGGAAGGGAAGAAATGCGCAACTTGCCAGCAGGAAAAGAGGCCTGTGCAGGCAAAATCGCCCTCCGTGAGGGACAGGGACCGGCATTGTGCACAAAGTGCAGACAGTGACGCCCAGACCCAGGCAAAGTAGTTCTCTCTTGTCCTGCCGAAGGGAGCCGCCCCTGCTGCCGGCTGACCTGTCCGATGCCCGGTCGGCTGCCCGGCGGAACGCCTGGCCCGGGGCAGCAGATCCCCTGCCAGGAATAGGCAAGAAAGGGAGGCGATTGCCCCTTTTGTTCGAGCCTTGTGCCCGCCTACAATGGAGAAGATTCAGGGAAGCCGGTGAACCAGAAACATTTGATGCATCCTTCGGAAGCCGGACCCTTCGGGACGTGCCACGCCAGACCTTTCAGTCCCTTCAATCCATTCAGTCCCTCCGGGCCCTCCGCATCCCCGGGCCTGCCTCGGACAGACGCTTTTTTTCAGGAGCATGCCATGAGTACCCATACCCCACTTCTTTCGAGACGCCATTTTGTGAAGCTTGGCGGCGCCTGTGCCCTCATGGGCGGGCTGCCCCTTCTTTCTCCTGCCGGCGAGGTTCTGGCAGCTGACAGGGACTCGACCCTTGTGGTCTATTTTTCCCGCAGCGGCAATACAAGAAAGGTTGCCCAGCTCATCCACAGTCAGGTGGGCGGCGATCTCGTGGAGCTCAAGACGCTGCAGCCGTACCCCGAGGACTATGATGCCTGCGTGGATCAGGCCAAGAAGGAGCAGGAGCAGCAGGCCAGACCTGAGCTCGCCACGCAGATTGCGGACATGGACAGGTACAGGACCATCTTTGTGGGCTATCCCAACTGGTGGGGCACCATGCCCATGGCGCTCTTTACCTTCTTCGAGAAGTACGATTTCTCCGGCAAAACCATTGCGCCCTTCTGCACCCATGGCGGCAGCCGCATGGGCCGCAGCGAGGACGACATCCGCAGGCTCTGTCCAAAGGCCCGAGTGCTCAGAGGTCTGGCCGTGCGCGGCAGAAGTGCCGCTTCGGCCGGAAAGGATGTGGAAGCCTGGCTTGGCAGCATTGTGTTCTAGCAAAGGAGTTTTTCTCTCTGACGGGTGATCCCTCCCTGTCCCCTGTCGTGCCCGGGCAGGAGACGCCCGTCCTTCCGAATACAGGGACGCTTCTCCCTCCTCGCGCCGGGCACCTGCCGACACAAAGACCCTGTCCATGCGGACAGGGTCTTTGTGATCGTGGCGTATCAGCCCTGAAGAGGGGCCGGATCGGAACAATCAGGCAAGTTCCTTGCGCAGCTTTTCGGCCGTGGCGTTCATTTCGTCCATGGAGTCGTACTTGCCCTGGGGCCAGAGCTTGAGGCCGTCCTCGTCAAAGCGGGGAATGATGTGCCAGTGCAGGTGGAAGACCATCTGGCCGGCAGAACGGCCGTTGTTCTGCATGACATTGATGCCTGTGCAGCCTGTGACCTTCTTCAGGGCCTCGCCAATGCGCTGCATGGCCGTGAGCACGTCCTGACCGATGGCGGGATCGCAGTCAAGGATGTTTTCGCAGTGCTTCTTGGGAATGACAAGGGTGTGCCCCTTGTGCACGGGGTTCAGGTCCAGGAAGGCATAGAGGGTATCGGATTCGTAGACCTTGGAGGAAGGCAGCTTGCCTTCGCAGATCATGCAGAAGATGCAATCGTCGGACATGGGACAATCCTCGCTTGAGCAGGTGGTATGATGAGAGAAGGGGATGGGAGCAGTAGTGGGGGCAGTCCTGAGATCAGGTCTGGATCAGGTCCGGATCAGGGATGAAGGGCAGGGGGCGCGGGCGCCTTTGTGCCCTGCGTCCTGCTACATTCTGTGGGCGCCCTTGCCGGTCACGCCCTTTTCGTGACGGGTGCGGCTGGAGCGTGCCAGGGCCGAGGGCGTGGGCAGAACGTCCCTGGGCTGCTTCCTGGCCTGCAGCTCGCTGGCCGTGGGACCAGTGCTGCCTTCGGGCTGGACCAGCTCCCTGCGGACCAGTTCCAGACAGACCAGGGCCAGGCGGGCGTCGAGCACATGCTCCTGCAGCATGGCCTTCTGGGCTGCGGCGCTGCTTTTGGCAAGCAGGGCAGGTTCATAGACCGCAATGCGGCAGTTGTCGTCAAAGGTCGGGCCGTAGGCCATGCCAAGCAGGGGCCAGCGCCAGCGCTGCAGCTCCTCATTGTAGCGAAAGATGTAGAGCTCCACGCAGGCCATCTTGTCCGTGAGCAGGGCACAGGTCTTCTGGCCGCCCTTGCCTGTCCATTCCAGCAGCATATGGGCCTGGGGCAGGGGACGAATGTTCTTTTCGGCATCAAAGAAGCTCGGCCTGCAGGTTTCTTCTGCTTCGGCAAGGGCTGCAGCCAGCCGGTCTTCCAGCTCCTGCCCGGCGCCGCAGTGGTAGACTGTGGCCCGGATGAGCCTTGCGCGCAGTTCGTCCAGCGTTTTCCAGGTAAAGGTGGCGCCCCTGCGGCGCAGGGGCAGAATGTCCAGGGATATCTGATGGTGCAGTTGGGAAGACCACATGAAGGCACGCCTTTGGTGTTTGTTGAATGCGGTATAGGGATGAAGCCGGCCAAAAAAAGGCCGGGCACTTGTGTCCGGGGTGACCGTGCGGCCCGGACGCCGGGAGACGACGGGCGGGGACAGGCCGCGAAGGTGCAGCCCCCTAGAGGCGCCTGTCTGCCAGCACGGTGCCAAGGCCCAGGAAGGCGCCCAGTTCACCGAGCCAGGTGCAGGCCGCGGGGCTTTCGGGAACAAGGTGCAGCTCGTCCATGAGCCGGAGCACATCTTCTTCCTGACCGCGCCACTTTGCAAGCCATGGCGACAGGGCATCGAGATCGGGCTCTGCGCTGAAGAGCACCATCAGGCCCTGGGACACCTTCTGCTGATGGGCAAAGCCTGCCAGGGCAGCCAGGCGCTCGGCGCTCAGGCGGCCTTCGCACCACAGCAGGGCCAGGCGCAGGGCCGCTTCCTCGTCGGCCGTGTAGCGGCCTGTTCTTTTCCTGTGGGGCAGGACGGAGCCGAAGAGGCTGCCTGCTCCGTGAAGAAGCTTTTTGGCCGTGTCCCTGCCTTCCTGCACGGTGCGGCGCACGGCGGCGCCGCCCTGCGAGACGGCATGACCTGCGGAGCGCAGGGTATCCGAGGCAAGATCCACAGTGCCGGTGACCGTGCTTTTGACGGCGCCGGTGACGGCATCCGTGGTCTTCGAGACCGTGTGGGCCGCCGTGGAGACCGTGTCCCTGACGGCGCCGGTGACAGCATCCGTGGTCTTCGAGACCGTATGGGCCGCCGAGGAGACCGTGTCTCTGACCGCTCCGGTGACAGCTTCCGTGGTTCTGGTCACGGTATGGGCCGCTGAAGAGACAGTGTCCTTCACGGCCCCTGTGACCGTCTCCGTGGTCCGTGTCACTGTGGAGGCAGCCTGGGAGGCTGTAGAGGTGACGGCGTCCACCGTGGAGCCCACCCCTGTGCTTACGGCATCGACCACGGCCTCGCCGCCGCGCAGGACAAGGCCGCCGGCACTGGAGGCCGCGTCAGTAACGGAGGAGGCCACGGATCTTGCGGCATTGCGGGTCTTTTCCACACAGTTGTCGGCCACCGAGCCGGCCATGTCCTTCACCTGTTCCTTGAGGCCGCTGGTAATGTCCCCAAGGCATTCCCTGGACAGGGAGAGCATGGTGGAGCGGATTTCCCTTGAGGAGAGGCTCCGGGCAGCATCCCTGTCCAGACCGGAGTAGCGGAAGGCATTCTTGGTGAGCACGCCGGCCCGTATGGCCAGGAAGCCGTTGGCCGCACCGTCCAGCATGGCCTGGGTGAAGAGATGCATGCTCATGCCCACAATGGGCATGGAGGAGCCGGCCATGGAGGGCGCCACGGCCGGCACCAGGCTGCTCAGAGCCTCGGTGACGGTCCTCGGAATATCCAGAGCGTCCAGGGTGAAGGCCACGAAGGCCGAAGAGGAGACGGCGGTGTAGACACTCCAGATTTCTGCCGGCGTGGGTCGCTGGTTGTAGATGGTGGAAATGCGCCACACCATGCGCGCCAGGGCGATGAAGACAATGAGGGCGTCCAGACGGCCGTTCTGGGCCAGGGCTGTGCCAAGGAAGATCTTGCGGGCATCGGAGCGTATGGTCTCGTCGGCCCGGGCATCCAGGATTTCCAGGGCCCTGGCAATGAAGTCTGGATCGCAGGGCTTCAGATTGTGCGCCTGAATGATGCTGTTTTCGGCAAGGCGCCTGTGCATTTCCGCACAGAAGGCCTGCTGTTCCTCTGCGGTTGGATTAGCCTTGAGGACCAGCCGCGATCTGCTGGGAAACCAGGCGTAGCCAAGGAGGAGAAAGCCTGCGAGTTCAGCCAGGGTGAGCACAAGAAAGACCACCCAGCCCGTGCCCTGGGACCAGGAATCCGCAAGCTGCAGAGCAAAGATGTTGAACTGGAAGAAGAGGATGACAAGGCCGAACAGGAAGAGCAGGCCGGCCAGTTTCATAAAGCGCAGGAGATAGGCCATGGGGTACCTCCTTCCGGGTCACCTGGGGGTGATATATTTCGGAATGAGAGTTTGAGAGAGTGGAACAGGGAACCATTCGAAACTGAAACCGCTTCATCGGACCGTGCCCCGATCGTGCCCAAGCGTGCCTGATCAGATCGGATCGGGCCGGAGCTTTTCCGGGACTGGAGCGCACAGGGGCGGCATCGCTGGCTCTGTTCCCTGTCTTCTCTCTACCCTGACAGGGCAGGGGTGGCAAGAAGCCCTGCCGGCCCTGCGGACACGGTGCTCCCGGGAGAGGAACTTTTGCGGCCTTGCGCCGGCTCTTGCGCTCTACTCCTGTGCCTGCGCTTCCTGGGCCGCCTTGCGGCGGGCGGCGGCAAGGGTGTTCTCTTCCTTGCCCGTGCAGTGCTCTATCCTGAATTCGAGAATGGTGGTCTTGTCGAGCAGGGTTCGCAGTTCCTCTTCCAGGCCTGCGCGATTGGAGGGGGCCAGCGTGAGGCTCAGATGGCTCACGGCAGCACGCACTTCCTCCCTGTCTTCCACAATGCGCACGGTGCCAAAGGCAATGACACTGCGATAATGGGTCGTCAGAAGTTTTGTGTCGATTTCATGGGCGTCCACCACGCAGAAGGAGGCCCTGGGGGACTTTCTGAGGGCATCAATCTTGTGGCCTTCCCTCGCACAGTGCATGTACAGGCAGTTGTCCCGGCAGACATAGTTGAGCGGCACGGCATAGGGATAGTCCTCGTCTCCGAGCACGGCGAGGACACCATACGTATTTTCTGCAAGCAGACGCTGGCAGACGTCCTGGGGGAGTTCCTGT
This sequence comes from Candidatus Desulfovibrio intestinipullorum, assembly GCA_019113165.1. Taxonomy (GTDB): domain Bacteria; phylum Desulfobacterota; class Desulfovibrionia; order Desulfovibrionales; family Desulfovibrionaceae; genus Desulfovibrio; species Desulfovibrio intestinipullorum. Next base: position 36,544 of record DXHV01000008.1, on the reverse strand, counting down.
CTGGTACGGCGCAGGGGTCGAAACATGGGACTGCTCCTTGGCTTGTTGCCTGCCAACAGGTGCAGGCATTTTGAAAAAAAACTTGGGTAAAGAAAAAGGGCCGCAGTCGGAAACTGCAGCCCATTATCTTCATTATGGCTCCCCAAGACGGACTTGAACCGCCAACCTAGTGATTAACAGTCACCCGCTCTGCCGATTGAGCTATTGGGGAATGCGAACAACAAAAGTCCTTATACGCTGCGAAGCGCGTGGCTGTCAACAGGTCAGGATGGATTTTCCGAAAAATTTCAGATGCCATGAAGTGTCTGCATGTCTTGCCGGGAAGAATGGATTACGCCCTCAAAAGTGCTTTTGTTTGTATCCCGGAGCTGATACATTTCAGCCGTGAGAGAACAAGGGACAGAACACAGAATGGCAGCCTGATGGAAGCGTCATCCTCTGCATCACAACTCGCAGTGAATCGGAACCATGGCCCGGGTGCAGAGTTTGGGCGAAGAAGTCTTCCTGTTTGCGGAGCAGGCACGCTGAATAAGGATGTGTTGGCAGGAATCCGGGTTTTTTTGTCTTTCGCCGAGGAAGATTCCTGTTTCTGGAAACAAGATGAGGCATGGTATCTGACGACGAAAAGGGCTGTTGAGGCGATCCCTCTGCGGTCGTCTGCGTCTTTTGAGGTATTTGTTGCTGATGGCAATGACATGGAAATGGAGGAGAGGTATGGACAGAAACTGGCTGACAAACTTCGGCAGTGCGCTCTGCATGGCCCTTGTCCTGCTTGTCGCAGGTGCGCCCGTTCAGGCGGCAAGCAAAGTGACCTGCCCGAACAAGGTCATAGATGTGCAGACAGTCACCGGAACCTATCTTGGCTGGTTTGAAGCCGAGGAAGGACTGAACACCATTGGCATTCAGGTCCAGGGTGAAGACAATCCCGTGTATATCGGCGCATCAGAAGAAGAGGCACAAAAATTCTTTGGCAACGCTGCCGGGCAGCAGGTCTCTGTGACCTGGCAGGTGGAACAGATCTGGCTGGAGGACATGCAGGAATGTCTGCGTCTGGAAGTGCTCAAGGAAGGGCATCCGCTTGCTGCAGCAAGGCAGGTCTCCTCTGTACGGGTTGCTCCCGGGAAATACGAGTATTTGAGCACGGACAAGAATGCCTCTGGCGAGCTGCAGCTTTCCGCTCCCGATCAGTCGGGCAAGATGGCTGTTGCGATCGAAACGGTGACTACCCGCCACTTCCATACATGCGAATTTTCAGGTCTGTGCACGCTCAGGGACGATATGCTGATCTGCAGAAGTACCGACTCCGATATCCCCGAGGATCCTGATGCGTATGTCGGCATCAGAGTCCTGAAGCACGGCCTAGAAGTTGTGCATCATCAATCGATGTGGTGCGGCATGCGTGGCACAATGGAAGGTTTCTACATGCAGTAGTGATGAGGATCCTGCGAGAAGGGGCATGTGGCCTTCGTATGCTCCTCTCAGGCACAACGGCACGTGTTCCAGAAGGGCTCTGTCCCTGAAGCGACGACGATTGCTTCAGGACAGAGCCCCTCTGGAGCGAGCAGTCAGACAAGCATCAGTCTGGAGTTTCCAGTCTTTTTCCGCATCCTGCTTCTGGTACAGGATTGCATGTCACTTTGTCTCTTCGGATCAAAAAAAGGGCCGCAGTCAAAAACTGCAGCCCTGTTATCTTCTTTTTTGGCTCCCCAAGACGGACTTGAACCGCCAACCTAGTGATTAACAGTCACCCGCTCTGCCGATTGAGCTATTGGGGAACGCGAACAACGAAGAGCCTTATATGCTTGGACCGGGCCCCTGTCAACAAAAAAATGAAGAAAATTTGAAAAAAGTGTGACAGTGCGGTCGCGACCCGGTCTATTCTTCGGGAACCACGGGCTTTCCTTCCATGCAGCGGCGCAGCATGTCGAGGGCCTTGCCCACACTGCGCTGACGGATCACGTTGCGGCCCGCATAGCGTCCTGTTGGGTTGAGGCAGGTGGCGTAGCACTTGTTCTTGGTGGCCAGGGCAATCCAGACCGTGCCCACGGGCTTTTGCGGGGTGCCGCCGCCAGGGCCGGCAATGCCGGTGATGCCGATGCCGTAGTCTGCGGCAGAGCGCATGCGCACGCCTTCGGCCATGGCCGAGGCCACTTCCCGGCTGACGGCGCCGTAGCGGGCAATCATTTCCTGGGGCACGCCAAGGAGGCGTGTCTTGGTAATGTCGGCATAGGTCACAAGGCCTGTGCGGAAGACGGCGCTGGAACCGGGGATGTCCGTGAGGCGCTTGGAGAGCAGACCGCCCGTGCAGGACTCGGCCGTGGCCACTTCTTCCTTTCTCTTGATGAGGGTGTTGATGACCACTTCCTCAAGGCTTTCCACGTCCACGCCATAGACCACGTCACCCAGGCGCTCGCGCACCTCGGCTACGGTGGGCAGGGCCATGGCCTTGGCCTGGGCCTGGGTTTCGCCCTTGGCCGTCACGCGGACAAAGACCTCGCCGTGGGCGCCGAGGTAGGTGGCCACGGTGGGATTGGTCTGGGCGCAGAGCTTGCCGAGCTTCAGGGCGGCATCGCCCTCGCCCTGGCCAAAGGTGCGCACCATGAAGGAGACAATGCTCGAACCGATCTTCTTGCGCAGCATGGGCATGGCCTCGTTGCGGAACATGGGTTCAAGTTCGCGGGGCGGTCCGGGGAAGAGCATGAAGAGGGTGCCGTTCTCCGCCGTGATGGCACAGCCAGGTGCGGTACCAATGCTGTTGGCAAAGACCTGGGCTCCTTCCGGGAAGTAGGCCTGACTTTCCTGATTGGAGCCAATGGGCCTGGTACCGAAGTATTCCTTGAGCTGGGTAAGGCTTGCCTCATGGAGCTTCATGGGACGGTGCAGCAGATCGGCTACGGCCTTCTTGGTCAGATCGTCCATGGTGGGCCCGAGACCACCAGTGGTGATAACCAGCTGGCTGCGCTTCATGGCCTGGGCCAGGGCTTCCCTGAGCCTCTGGGGATTGTCGCCGACGACTGTGACGTTGTGCAGATCAATGCCCAGCACAGCCAGTTCCCTGGCTATGAAGGCTGCATCTGTATTGACCGTGTGTCCGAGGAGAAGTTCTGTACCGACAGAGATGATTTCAGCTTGCATGGGAAAGACCTTTGCTGAGGAAGGGGCGGAAGGGAAACGGTGGAGGGCAGGCCGGGCATCGGGCCGCAAGGCCGGCCCTGCCGCTGCTGCCGAAGACCTGCAGGCATCAGCCTGTCAGGGGTTAGAGGTAGGGAATGAGATCCTTGTAGTCGTCGCTCTGGAATTCCTTGATGAAGCTTCTGGCCTTGCGCAGATTGCCCGAGGCAGTGACGACCATGTAGAGGGCGTCCTGAGTGGTAATGTAGGCATACCCGTCTTCATTTTCGGTGTCCTTGAAGGAGAAGGTGCCCATGTTGTTCTTGACAACAGGCTTCTTCCTGGACTTGTACTGCTGGGCAAAGCAGCTGGTGATGGTTTCAAGGTCTGCCCCGCCATTGTTGCCAATGACGGTTGTGACGACACAGTCCCTGCTCTTGGTGGCATAGACGTAGATGGAAATGGAATTGGAGAGATTTTCCTGCAGTTTCTGCCAGCTGTCGGGCATGTCGACAGTATAGTAGTCCGTCGTGACCTTCTCGGCCTGGCTTGTTCCCGGGCAGAGAACAAGAGAGAGAAGACACACAAGGGACAGAAAGATGTTTTTCACGAGAGGACCTCTTGCATGAAATCGGGGGGCAGCTGGCCTCCTGGCCAGAAAGGGCGCAGGGTTTTCGGCATGTCCCTCGGGAGAGCAAAAAGGGGGAGAGAAGTATGCTTGCATTTCTACGCTATTGCGCTTTGTCTGACAAGATGGCCGGGACACAATGTGCACGCTTCCCCGCACCACTGAACTGCCGGACTGCTGAGTGCTAGACAGGGGCAGGCCTGTCATGAAAAAGTTGTGTCCAGAGGATATTTGTCACAGACAGGCTGACTGGTTTGGGGTACTGTGTCCATACAGAGTCCTCCACATGAGGCGCAGCCGTGATCTGATCACATGAGGCAATCCTCGCGTGGCAGCTCCAGGGCCGGATGTGCCCGCCAGGAGCACACTCTGTTCATGGTTTTGAAGGGTGCCGGGGCGTTTTTGTACCGTACCTTCCCTGAACCTCAGGACGTCAGTTGTCCCCATAATTCGTAGTAAACAACTCTGAAATCAAACCTCTTTCTTGATTTTTTCAACCATATCATAAGGATTACATCATGTTCTGCAATCAGTGCCAGCAGACCGCCAAGGGATGCGGCTGTACAAAACTCGGTGTCTGCGGCAAGACCGATGCCGTCGCCCATCTGCAGGATGGCCTTGTCAGCGCCCTGCGTCTTCTTTCTTCCGCCCTGCAGAAAGCCGCCAAGGCCGGCCTGCCCACCAGGGAAGCCGAAGATCTGCTGCTGAGCGGTCTCTTTACCACCCTGACCAATGTGAACTTTGACGAGGCTTCCCTGAAGGAGCTTGTGGCAAGCACCCTGAAGTGCAGGGAAGATCTGCTCAAGGCGTGCTCCTGTGCCGAAGCCACCCCTTCTGCTGACGAGCTTCTGGCTCAGGCCGCCGATCCCGGCCAGTTCAGCGAGGATGCCAATGTGCGCTCTGCCATGCAGATCCTGCTCTACGGCCTCAAGGGTGTGGCTGCCTACGCCTACCACGCCTCCGTGCTCGGCGAACACGACTCAGAGCTTGTGCTGAAGATAGCCGAGCTGCTCACCGCTGCTCCTGGCGACGGCGTGGAACGCGATCTTGGCGCCTGGCTCGGGCTGGCCCTGGAATGCGGCCGTCTCAACATCCGCGCCATGGAAGTGCTGGACAAGGCCAATACCACCACCTACGGCGACCCTGTGCCCACCGAGGTGAGCCTCGGACACCGCAAGGGCCACTGCATCCTTGTGAGCGGCCATGATCTCAAGGATCTCGAGGAACTCCTGAAGCAGACCGAGGGCACGGGCATCAGCGTCTACACCCACGGAGAAATGCTGCCTGCCCATGCCTATCCGAAGCTCAGGGCCTACAGCCACCTGGCCGGCCATTTCGGCACTGCCTGGCAGAACCAGCGCAAGGAACTGCCCGAGTTCCCCGGTGCCGTGCTCTTCACCACCAACTGCATTCAGAACCCTGCAGGCTATGCGGACAAGATCTTCACCACCGGCGTTGTGCAGTGGCCCGGCTGCACCCACTGCACGGACCACAACTTCAAGGCTGTCATTGACAAGGCCCTGAGCATGCCCGGATTTGCCGAGGACGAAGAAAGCAAGAAGGTGCTCACGGGCTTTGGCAGGGCCACCCTGCTTGCGGCTGCACCTGCTGTGCTTGAGGCCGTGAAGTCCGGCGCCCTGCGCCACGTCTTCCTTGTGGGCGGCTGCGACGGTGCAGCCCCTGGCCGCAGCTACTACAGCGACTTTGTGAAGATGGCTCCCCAGGATACCATCATTCTTACCCTGGCCTGTGGCAAGTTCCGTTTCTTTGACCAGGATCTCGGAACCCTGGGCGCCTTCCCGAGGCTTCTTGACATCGGTCAGTGCAACGACGCCTATGCTGCCGTGGCCCTGGCCCTGGAACTGGCCAGGGCCTGCAACTGCTCCGTGAACGAGCTGCCCCTGAGCCTCATCCTTTCCTGGTACGAGCAGAAGGCCGTGGCCATTCTCCTGAGTCTGCTGGCCCTGGGCGTGCGCGACATTCGTCTCGGACCCACGCTGCCTGCCTTCGTGAGCCCGGACATCCTCAATGTCCTGGTGGAGCAGTTTGCCATCAAGCCCGTCACCACACCCGAAAAGGATATTCAGGACTGTCTGCAGGGCTAGTACGCCGCTGCCGGACAGCTCACAACTACTGACAGACTGACTGCGCTCTTCTCCTGTTTTGAACGGGTCCCCCGGAAAGTCCGCACTGCCTCTCTGCCAGCTTTTCCAAGGACACCTTGGTCCTCACTGTACTGTTTTGCGCAAAGCTCCCCCTGCAATGAGCAGAGGGAGCCTTGCGGTTCAGGCATTTTTGAGGACAAGGCTCGTCAGGAGGTCCACCATGCGCATTCTGGACTGCCCGCAGTCGGGCATCATCCTGCAGCTCAAGAGAATGGATGTCTTTCAGGGCCTGCAGGACGAGAGCCTGAGCTGGCTTGCCTCGCGGACGGTCATGCAGGAGTACGGTCCCCAGGAAGTGCTCCTGGAGGAAGACAGCCCGGCAGACCACTTTTTCATCCTGCTGCGCGGTAAGGTGAAGATCGTGCACCGCACACCATCGGGCAGGGAACACCTCATTCACGTTGTGGTGGCCAAGGGTCTGGTGGGCATTGTCGCCATGTTCAGGCAGAAAAGTCATCCGGCCACATCGGTGGCCCTGGACGACTGCCTTGTGCTGCGGGTGAGCCGCGAGGCTATCACAAGGCTTGTGCAGGACAATGCGGACTTTGCCCTGCAGCTTCTGGGCGTCTTTTCCCTGCGGCTGCGCATGTTCGTGAAGAAGGTGAGCAATCACGGCGTGAACGCCCAGCGCCGGGTGAGCCGCTACATCCTGCACAGGGCGCTCATTGAAAACACGATGCAGCTGGAGCTGGCCATTTCCCGCGAGGAGATGGCCAACATGCTGGGCATTGCCAGGGAGACGCTCTCAAGGGTGCTCTCAAGGCTTGTGGAGGAGCAGATTCTCACCGTGCAGGGCAGAAAAGTCAGGATTCTCAATCTGAATCTCCTGCGCAAGACGGCAAGTCCTTCCAAGTCCGGGGAATAGCGCAACCACAGTTCCCGGGACCACTGCTGTCTGCAAGGCCAGCGCAGGTCACAACACGAACGTCAGGACATGGCGTCCGTCCTTCCTCCTGGCAAGGATCCCTGCCAGAGGGAAGAACCGGGCGCCTTTTGCCATGCCCTTTGCCGTGTTCCAGGCTCCATTGGGAAAGGTCACGGAAGACCTTTGCGTGAGCGGCTTCAGCTGTCCTCTGCCAGAAAATTTTCCGAAAAAATTTTTTCGATGTATCAGAGTCTGTTCCTTTGTAAAATAGCTGACATATTGAACAGTATTCATGAAGACTGCCGAATATGTTGGATAATTTGCAGAAATTAGACAATGCAAACAGCGGCTTGCACTATTTTTGGAAAAGAGGTAGAAGCTCTTTTTGATGAAGAAATAACAATATTGAAAAATTTTTTTGATCTGAAATAAAAGAGCAAGTTTCGGGTTTGTCCAGAAAATCAATGCCCAGGATATTGAGCCTTACACCCGTATACTGCTTAACATCCTGAGCAGCTGAGGACAGAGAGGCGGCAGCCTCGAACGGGCTCATCCTCTGCTCATCCTCTGCTCATCCTCTGTCCAGGCTCTTCGGCACTGGTGCTGGTGGCTACCAGCAGAAATTTTTTCTGAAAAATTTTTCAATGTGCTTCAGTAAACTTTTGAAGAGAATGCTCATTATATTGATCCTTATATGGAATAATGCTCAACATATTGAACATTTTCAGAAGAGCAGTCTGTACAAGTCTTGGCTTGCAATGTCTGAACAGGAATGATACAAACTTCTCTGAAGGAAGAAGACAAGAATGAAAAAGTTTTTATTATTCTGAAAATGAATTGAAAAATTCAGACAATTCTGAGAATCACTGCGCAGGATGTTGAGCCGTATTCCTGGATAACGCTCAGGATGCCGGGCAAGGCATTTTTGCAGCTCCTGGTCGCAGTCACACTGGATGCATTTTCCTGTCGCGGTATGGGTGCGTTTTCATGTGCCTGTTCACCAGACAGCCAGAAAGACAGGCACTGCGCAGGATGTTGAGCCGTATTCTGGAATAACGCGCAGGATGCCGGGCAAGGCATTTTTTCAGCCCCTGGCCGCAGTCACACTGGGTGCATTGTCCTGTCGCAAGGCGGGTTCCCCCTACAGCCATCGCCAAATTTTGTATCACATCATATTGCCCCCTCAGCGAACGATACCTGACCCCCTCAGGCCTGGCCCCGGAACTTGCCCGGAGGACCGGCCAGGCAACAGTCGCAGCAAGAGAGCACAAAAAAGGCGTCCGTCTCCTTTATCTTGGCGGGAATCCCCAAAGAGGGATTCTGTCCAGGGCAGGAGCGGGCGCCTTTGTTTGTCGTGTCCATGGCACAGGACATGAAAAAAACGCGCTTCCTCCCCGGCTGGGACTGCCGGGGGATCCACGCGCTCATGAAGGGGAGAAAGGGCTATTCCCTGCCGGTGGCAGCTGCTTCGTCCACAACCCAGATGAGGTCGCCCACGGCAGGATGCACAAACTGGGCCGGCAGCTCGGGCTTGTCCAGGAGGTTGAGGGCACGGCTCAGCACGGCGTGCTTTTCCATGCCTGTCACCATGAACAGGCAGCAGCGGGAATTGTTGAGAACGGGCAGGGTCATGGTGAGGCGGTCGGCCTTGCGGGCGGGCACGTACTGATCGATGACCAGGCGCTGATTGGCAAAGAGCGCGGGGGAATTGGGGAAGAGGGAAGCGGTGTGGCCGTCATCGCCCATGCCCAGCAGGATCATGTCGAAGCGGGGCACTTCGCCTTCCTTCAGACGGAATTCCTGGCGCAGGACCTGTTCGTAGTCGGCAGCAGCCTTCACGGGTTCCAGGTCGCCGCGCATGCGGTAGTACTGGGTGCAGGGGACATAGCTCAGCAGTTCCTTGTGGGCCATGCCGTAGTTGCTGCGCGGATCATCGGGGGCCACGCAGCGCTCGTCTGCCCAGAAGACGGAGATCTTGTCCCAGGGCAGGGCATCGACCCAGTCCTTGCGTGTCAGCAGACGGAAGAGGGGAATGGGGGTCTTGCCCCCGGAAATGGCTATCTTGAAGCAACCCCGCTCTGTGACGGCCTCATCACACTTCTCGGAGATGATGTGCGCCGCACGCTCTGCCATGGCATCAGGGTCCTTGTGAATATGCAAAGAAAGGTGAATGGATCGACTGAGTGTTTGCATGGTGCATGCCTCCTTGGAAAAACGAGAACACTATGCCATCAAAACCTATCAGGGGAAAGAGTGCTCCAGGGTGCTCCCTCAGCCTGGTTCAGGGCAGGCTGCTTGGAAAAATCATTCCGACAGGCCTTCTGTGGGTGGCAGCAGGTGGAATGCCCCTGTGCCATTCCTGCAGGGGTAGGCAGGCGGCAGAAGGGCCTTTGGATTAGGAAAAATCTTGTATTTGAGCCTTGTGGTCCGGGGCGCCCGAGCGCAGGTTCGGCCGTTCCGAGACCCTGTCGCTGCAGCTGCCCACAAGGCGGCCACCGGCAAAGCGGACCTTGCGGAAGGGAAGGGGTCTGGCCGTGAGCGGACAGCTTGGCGGCAGCTCCAGCCTGAGCAGGCAGACGGAGCCAAGCAGGGCGCAGGGCGTGCAGCGCGCCACTTTTTCGCGCAGCTGGTTCAGGCAGGCGGTTATCTCGCTCTGCACGACAGAGGGAACGACACAGGGAACGCTGTCGGACCTGTCCCGGCCTGCCGGGCGGGACGGTTCCCACCAGCGCACGGGCGCAAAGAGGGCGCCGGCACAGCAGCGGCTTCCTTCCCACTGGCCAAGCTTCATGTAGACGGAGAGGGCCGGATGGGCCGTGAGCGGAACGGACTGGGCACCCAGGTTCCCCAGGGAGTGGGCATTCCAGACTAAAACCGCCAGCCCCTGCAGGGCCACCCTGCGGGCCTCGCTGAGGGTCTGGGCAAGAATCGTGTGGTCCGTTCCGTGCTCAAGATGCACAAGCACCCAGTCAAAGGACGCGTCGCCATAGGGAAGCAGGTCCGGCTTGGCCGGGTCCACTACAAAGCGCGATCCCAGGCTGTCCGCAAAGTGCTTGCGCAGGGCCGGACTGCCCTCGCAGCCTGTCACGTCAAAGCCCATGCGGCGCAGCGGCCGCTGCAGGCCCCCTGCCGCGCAGTTCACTTCCAGAAGCCTGCGCCCAAGGGCCGGCCAGCGCTGCAGGCTGCAGGTGACAAGTCTTTGTGCGGCCGCACTGAAGCAGGCACCCTGTGCGCTTGCGTACCAGTCCAGCAGCCGGCTGGCAGAGCGGATGTCGTCGTGCATGGGCGTCGTCTCCTCGGACAGGGACAGGACAGGGAACAGGAGGAAGGGCACTCTGTGCCTGCTTGCCGGCTGAACGGTGTCCTCTGGTCTACCAGTCGCCGGGGAGGGGGCCAAGTTCGGCCCGTGCGGGCCAGGCAGGCCCCGTTTCCCTGTCTCGTGCCTGCCAGGCCTCGTCAAAGACCTGGGTCAGGGTGCAGCCCCGGACAGGGAAGTGGGTTTTGAGCCAGGTGAAGAAGGAGAAGATGCGGGCGCGCACCCTGTGCATGGCCGCCTCGTCCGGCACCTGGGGCGAGCAGCCGGCCACAATCTCCGTGGAGTGCCAGAAGACGCAGAGCACGGTCCCTCCCCGCAGGCGCAGAAGGCGCACGCAGGCGCGCATGACCGGATCCGAATGCCAGAAGGGCGAGGCGCTCAGGGCTGCCAGAAAATGGAAGTTGTCCCGCTTTTCCGATCCCTTGTAGAGGGTCTGCCAGAGTCCGGGCAGACAGGAGAGGAGCGGAATCTGGGTAATGGGAATTTCGAGAAAGGGCGTTTCCCTGCCCAGGGCCCAGTAGGGCGTGGTCGGCGCCAGGAAGTGATCGGCTCCGCCTGCATAGGCCCGCAGGGGGCAGATGGAGGAGTCGGCCTTGATGCCGTGGCGCTGCAGCATGGGAAAGAGCGGGCTTTTGAGATCCCAGCGTCCCATGCGAAAGCTCGTGAGAGGAGCTCCCTGAAAGGCTTGTCCTGCCGCAAGCAGGCTGGTCAGCCGTGCTTCGAGAAGCTCCTGGTCCACCTTGTCCGTGCGGACCGGTGTGCCCGGACAGTAGAGCTCCTCGTTTTCATAGGGCGGTGTACTCCAGTGGTGGAGATGGGCCCCTATTTCGGCACCGTGGCGATCGCGCATGATCTCCAGGGTCCTGCAGGCCTCCCTGTCGGCAAAGACCGCATGGGAGCAGAGCAGGGTGAGGGGAAAGCCCAGCTCGTCGCTGAGCGGGGCCAGCACGGGCAGGGCGGCCACATTGCGGACACCGGGATTGCGGCGCTGATAGCGGCCGCTGAAGAGCCCCTCCTCCTCCACGTCCATGGTGACGACGACGGAGAGCGGAGGCCTGTCCCCGGAAAGGACCCGGCCCATGGCAGGTGCGCCGGAAGACGGGGCGGGCGAGGTGGTGGAAGGCGTGGAAACGCTGGAGTCAGACATGCCTTCTCTATAGACAAAAAGTCCATCTAAAGCAATGGTACGGGACTGAAAGTGCCTTTTTAAGCACTTTGGATTATTGTTATTAGTTTGCACCTTGCCAACTTTGTGTCAGCATCGTACACTGTCAGGGTCCAGTGCCCGCCCCTGGGGCAAAGGTCCGGGGCAGGAGCTGTATTTGCAAAAAAAGGCTTGTATGCTTGGCACATATCCTTGTCGTACAGGGCAGCCAGAGGAAGTTTCAGGAGGGCGGAAGACCATGGCGCAGCGCCGCATCGTATTTATCATGGAAGACCTGTGTTTTGGCGGAACGCAGCGGCAGACACTGCAGCTTGTGCAGCGTCTGGACAGGGACCGGTTCAAGCCCGTCCTGCTCACCCTGACCGGAGAGACCGATCTGGACGACGAGGCCCGCGCTTCCGGCATAGAGGTCCGCCACATGGGCTCGGGCAGGAAGGTGGACAGCCTCTTCTTCCTGCGTCTTCTGCCGGTGCTGAAGGAGCTGGATGCCGACGTGATCGTGCCCTGTACGGCCATGCCCAACATCTGGGGCCGCATCTGGGGCAGCTGGCTCAAAAAGGTGCAGGGCAGGCCCCTGGGGATCCTGGGCACGGCCCGGGGCGGCGGAGCGCCCGTGCGCCAGCACGAGAAATGGCTCTGGCGCCTGTGCGACCACATGGTCTGCAACAGCGAGGAACTGCAGGAAGTGCTGCAGGGCCTGGGCGTGTCGCACAAGCATCTGTCCTACATCCCCAATGGCGTGGACACGGTGCGCTTTGCGCCTGAGGGCCCCCTGCCTGGCGACAGGGATCCGCTCATTGTCTGCGTGGCCAGGCTCTGCGAGGACAAGAACCATGCCACCCTCATCCGCGCCTTTGAGCGCGTGTATGCCGCCAATTCCAGGGCCAGGCTGCGCATAGTGGGCGACGGCCCCTGGCAGGAGCGCATCAATGCCATGGTGGCTGCCTCCAATGCCCAGTACGGCGTGGAGATGCTGCCGGGCACCCAGGACGTTCGGCCCCATCTGCGCGAGGCCAGGGTCTTTGCCCTCTCCTCCATACGCGAGGGACAGCCCAACGTGATCCTGGAAGCCATGGCCAGCGGCCTGCCCGTGTGCGCCACGGAAGTGGGCGGCATCCCCAACCTGGTTCGGGACGGGGTCAATGCCCTGCTCTGCCAGCCCGAGGATACGGCCTCCCTGGCCAACAACATCCTGCGCCTTCTTGGCGACAGCGACCTTGCCAACACCATGGGCCAGGCCAACCGCCGCAGGGCAGAGGAGCACTTCTCCTTTGCCGGCATGGTGCGTGCCCATGAAAATCTCTTTGACAGGCTGTGCGCACACGTCCTCTAGTCCCCGAGACAAGGGCCCTTTGGGCGTGCAGGAGGCGTTCTCCTGTGCGCCTGTCCGCGTGGTCAGAGCCCTGCCTTCGTGCCCTGCATGCCCTGTGCGGCATTTTGTTTGAGGTGATGTGTTCCGTGCCAAAGCTTCCTCTCCCCAACCGCCCCCGACTGTTCCGTCCATCGCTTTCAGGCCCCCTGGCCTGCCTTCTTGCCCTCGGCTTCCTTGGGGCCGCACCGGCAGTTTCCGATGCCGCGCAGGGACCAGCCGTGCAAGGGCCTGCCACACAGGAAGCGGCCCGGAGCCCGGCTGACCAGAGTCCTGCTGCCCGGCGGGAGCGCACCGAGGTGTGGACCGGATCCGTTTTGTCCGCGACCTTTCGAGCCGGCATGTGCACACGGCCGGACGGCAGCCTGCGCGGCGTCTTTCTTCTGACCCACAGCAACGGCCAGACCGATGTCTACCATCTTTACGGCCATGCGGAAGGCAATGAGTTCGAGGCCAGGCACGCTTCGGGGCATGTGCTTACCGGCACCTACGTGGACATAGAGACCGTGAAGGGCCGCATGCGTCTCAAGAATGGAATGAAGTTCAAGTACAAGGGGCACAGGCACCTCAATGCGCCGGTCACAGATGACTGTGCACCTCTGCCCTAAAGGAGGCCTGCTATGTGGCTGATTTTTCTTCTGGCAGTGCTGGCCGGACCTGCCCTGATCTTCTATCTGGGCCTGGCCGGCAGAAATTTGCGCAACAGGGCCCAGGATCCCGTGCCGCAGTGCCCGGACTGGCCCAGCGTGGGCCTGATTGTCCCCTGTGCAGGCACCCATCCGCAGATGGAGCGTGCCCTGCGCTCCCTGCTTGAGCAGAGCTATCCCGGCAGCCTCAGATACTGTTTCGTGACGGCCACGGCCGACGAGCCTGCCGCAGAGCTTGTGGATCGTCTGGCAGGAGAATACGCAGACAGGGTTCAGGTGGATCACGTGGTGGCCGGCAAGGCCGAAGGCTGCGGCCAGAAAAACCACAACTCCCTGCAGGCCGTGGCCCATCTGGGCAGCAGTGTGGACGTCTATGCCTTCTGCGACAGCACCCATCTGGCCTCCCCGGACTTTCTGACCAGGCTCGTGGAGCCCGTGGCCAGGGGCCGGGCGGTCTTTGCCACAGGCTATCACGAAGTGGTTCCCAGGGACGAGGAACTCGTGACCCTGGCCTATGCCTTCTGCGTGCTCTGCATGCGCCTCATGCAGGGCCTCTCCCGCTTCACCCAGCCCTGGGGCGGCGCCATGGCCATAGAGCGCCACACCTTCGAGCAGGAAGACATTGCCGGCTTCTGGTCCACCAACGTGGTGGACGACTGCTCGCTCACAACCTACCTGCAAAAGCGCCATGTGGCCGTGAGCCTCTGCCCGGCCGCCCTGCTGCGCACCAGGGCCGAGCACCACTCCTCCGATGTCTGGCATGCCTGGCTGGATCGGCAGATCCTCTTCCTCAAGTTCTGCGTGCCCGCGCAGTGGGTGCTGCTGGGCGTTCTGCTGGGCTACATGGCTGTCATGCCGGCCCTGACCCTGGCAGCTTTCCTTGGCTGGGTCACAGGCTTCTTCGGCCTGGGTACATTGTTCTGTGTTGGCGTGTATCTTGCCACCACGGCCGTGGCCCTCTCCAGCCTGCGTCCCCTGCTGGCCCACCACGTGCCGCTCATGCGCTGGCTGCAGGCCTTCTGGCTCACCTCCTTCTGTGCCTTCTCCATCTTCCTGAAGACCGTCACGGCCCGCGGCATCCTCTGGCACGGCATCTGGTACAATGTGGGGCCCATGGGCCGGGTGGTCTCCGTAGAGCGCAGGCAGAACTAGCAAAGAGCCCGCTCCCTGCCGGAGCTCCTGCTCCAGGGGGGCCCGGCAGCTCCCCTGTTCACTCTCCCTGCCTTGAGGTCCCGCACCGGGTCCCCCTTCTCCTGCCCGGACCCCTTCCCTTGCTGATACATCTATTTGGGGCAGCGTAATGATAGCCTATTCCGATCTCGTCCGCGTCTCCCTGCGCCAGGTGACCCGACAAAAAAGCTATGGCGTCATGGTCTCCATTGCCCTCGGCATCACCGCCTTCATTGCCCTGGCCGTGCTCGGCCAGGAGATACGCTACAAGGTGGGCCAGGACATGGTGCTCATGGGCGGTGTCAACGTCATCCGTGTCACCATGGAGGACAGACAGTACCCCGGCCAGCCCCTGCGCGCCTTCTCGCCCGAGAGCATAGCCGGCATACGCGGCCTCACGGGCGTGGACAGCGTCAGTGTCGGCAGCCGCAATGCCCAGTTCTTCCAGCTCAAGACCCGCAACGAGCGCACCCTGGGCACGCTTCTCTACGGGGTGGACAATCTCTTCATTCCCACCTTTTCCGTGGACGTGATCGCGGGCCGGGCCTTGAACGAGGACGACATGCAGCGCCACCGCAGGGTGTGCGTGCTTGGCCGCGATCTGGCCGTCAACCTTTATGAGCGGCCCGAGCGGGCCGTGGGCAAGCTGCTCTTCGTGGGCAGGGAAGTCATCGAGGTCATAGGCGTCATTTCCGGCGTCATGCTGGGCGACTGGTCCGAGGCCGCCTTCATGCCCTACACGACCTTCATAGACAGGCAGTGGGGCGACGGCAAGATTACCCGTCTCTTTGTCCGGGCCACGGGCTGGGAAGACGTGGCCAGGCTCTCCCGCCTCATCCCCGAGGTGGTGCACTCCAATCAGACGGCGCCCTACCTGACCGTGTACACCCGTGACGATCAGCTCACCCGTCTGCAGGACACCTTCATGTGGGTGCAGTCTCTCCTGTGGCTTGGCATCATTGCCTCCCTCATGCTGGGCGGCTTCGGCATCTGGTACGGTACCTTTGCAGCTGTCAGGGCACGCACCAGGGAAGTGGGCCTCAAGAAGGCCATGGGCGGATCGGATCGCGACATCATGTCCCAGTTCCTGTGCGAGGCCCTGTGCAAGTCCGTGGCAGGCGGCATCCTTGGCATCATCCTTGGCGTGAGCAGCGTGGTCATCGGCGTCTGGGCCCTGGGCACCTCCGTGCCCCTGCTGCAGCTCATCCTGAGCTGCATCGGATCCATTGTCTTTTCGGCCATCATCGGCGTTGCCGGCGGCATCTTCCCGGCCATCCAGGCCAGCCGCATGGATGTGGTCACAGCCCTGCGCTTTGAATAGGGGGAGCATATGGCACCAGTCATTGTCGCACATGATCTGCGCAAGCGTTATGCCGGCTTTGCCCCGGTTCTGCGCGGCGTCAATCTGGAAGTGGAGCCAGGCGAGCTTGTGGCCATCATGGGCCCCTCGGGCTGCGGAAAATCCACCATGCTCCACGTCCTTGGCCTTCTGCATGCCCCGGACTCGGGCACGGTTTCCATCCTGGGCAAGGACGTGCTCTCCCTGAACAGGGAGGAGACCGCCGCCTTCCGCAGGGACAACCTGGGCTTTGTCATGCAGCAGAGCAACCTCTTTGACCATTCCACGGTTTTCGAGAACGTGGAATTTCCCCTGATCTACAAGGAGGTGCCTGCCGCCGAACGCTGGCCCAGGGTCATCCGCGCCCTGGAGCTCGTGCGCCTGTCCTCGCGGGTGCACTACCCGAGCAACAGGCTCTCCGGCGGCGAGCAGCAGCGCGTGGCCATTGCCCGCGCCATGGTCAACAATCCCCGCATTCTCATGGCCGACGAGCCCACCGGTGCCCTGGATCAGCGCACAAGCCGGCTCATCATGGAAAACTTCCGCAAGCTCTGCCACAGCGGCGGCGTGGCCATGGTCATGGTGACCCACGACGCCAAGATGGCGGACTTCTGCGACTCGGTCTACACCCTGGAAGAAGGCCTGCTGGTCTGCCAGCGCCGCAGCATCCCCGATGTGGGCGCCAATGCCGGCGCGGACCTCCTCAAAGGCCCGGACATCAGGCTGCGCACGGCCATGGTGGCCACCAACTTCCTCAAGGCCGGCGGCGAGGCGCCGCGCACCCAGGCGCACATGCTCCATGAGCAGGGCCTGCTCACCCACGTGGTCACCCTGCAGGGCGGAAGCCTTCTTGGCAAGGAAATGCAGTCCTATTCCCTGCCCATGCCGGTGCGCCATATGGGCGGTCTGCAGGCAGGCTCGGTGCGCAGGGCCTGGGTGGCGCCGGGCAGACTGACGCCTGAGGCAGAACGCGACTTTGCCCAGTGCCGGGGCATCCTTCGCCGGCGCGCTTCGGTACGCTGGACCAGGGCCCAGGGCACGGATCTCGCCCGCTGGGCCCGCAGGGAAGGGGTTGAATGCCTCTATGCCGCAGGCGGCGTGCGGGCGCCCCTGGTCTGCTGGCTGGCCAGCCACATGAGCGGCCTGCCCTTTGCCATGGACGTGCGCGACACGGACATCTGGCTTGCCGCCGCACGGGAACACAACGAATCCGTGCTGCAGGCCTTCGGCATCCTGGCCAGAGACGCCCTCTTTGTGCGCTGCACGACGAGGGAGCTCCTCGAGGCCCTGACAGCCGTCGTGCCGGCCGGACTGCGCGCAAAGCTTGCCTGGATTCCGGATCCCCTGACCCTGGTTCCCCAGGACGAGGAACTGGCCGTGGCCCAGATCCACGAGGCCAGCAAGCTGCCGCACATCGTGGCCTGCGGTGTCATGGAAAAGCGCAAGGGCTTTGACGTGCTTCTGAAGGCCCTGGCCAGGGTCCGCACCCTGGGACGCGAATTCCGCTGCACCATTGCCGGCCAGGGACCGGAGTACAAGGCCCTGAAGAGCCTGGCAAAAAAGCTCGATCTCGGGCAGTGTGTCCGTTTCCCGGGCTTTGTGCCCCATGCCAACATGAATTCCCTGTATCTTGACGCAGACGTCTTTGTGGCCTGCGGACAGAGTCTGCCAGGTCAGCCTGCGGACGGCATCCCCTCGGCCCTGGCCGAGGCCATGGCCTTCTTTGTGCCCGTGGTGGTGAGCGATCTGCCGGGCCAGGCCTGGCTTGTGGGCCAGAGCGGTTCCATTGTGCCCCAGGGCGATGACAAGGCCCTGGCCGAGGCCCTGGAGCCCTTGCTGCTTTTGCAGGACAAGGCCCAGCTGGAGGCCAGGCTTGCCCAGGGCACACGCGGCAGGGAACGGGTCCTGCAGCTTCTGGAGCGGGTGCCCGAGGCCCTGGGGCAGCTTTTTGCCCCGCTGCTGGGCAGGCGCTGAATCGCCCGTCGCTGATCAGGCACCGAACAGGCACCGACCCTTTGCCGACGTGCCGCTGAGCCGGCGCCGAACAACAAGACAAGTTGAAGGAGAACGCTACAGTGAAGCTTGGCACATCACCCAGACCAGCCCCCGCGCCGGCAGACCGGCAACCGGTCAAGGTTCAGCCCCATGCGGACATGACAGCGCCGCTGCTCTTTGCAAAGCCGCGGCGTCGTCCCGGATGCGGCCTGTGGCTGTTCCTCCTTCTTGTGCTTCTTGTGGCCGGAGCCATGGCCAGCTGGCACATCATGGATGCCAGGGAACGCGAACAGCTGACAGGCAGGGTCATGGACTTTGTGCGCGAGACGCCCCTGGACTTCCTTCGCAACTACCTCATGCCCAAACTGGACGTGGCGCCACCCATTCCGCCCATCAACGAATCCGGGGATGGCGGCGTCATCCCCGAGGATCTGGGCAAGAGGCTGCGCGAGGCCGAAGAAGCGGCACAGGCAGACCAGACCGGGCAGGATGCCGGCCTGAGCGGCTCGCAGGTGCAGGCAAGCATTGCGACGCCCGGCAGCGGGCAGACGGAGCCTGGCGAGAATACGGCCGCAGACGGCCAGACCGACGAGAGTGGCGAGAGCGAGGAAGCCCTGCCGCCCCTGGTGGAGGACGAGCGCATCAAGCCGGTCTTTGTGGACGATCTGGCAGGCTGGGTGGTGGACCGCTATGTGCCGGGCCGGCAGGGCGGATCCCTGGCTGTCTCCGTGCAGTCCCTGAACCAGCGCTACGGCAGCCGCATGACCGGACTCGTGACCCCGCAGGGCTTTGGCGCCCAGGCCAGGGAATCCCTGCTGCGCTATGTCTTCACGCCCTCCATGATCACCGGCATCTACAATATCTACGTGGACGCCTTCCTGCGCTCCATTGCCCGCAATGCCCAGGGCAGGGACAAGCCTTTGTCCGCAAACGAACTCAAAAGCCTCTATCAGGCCCTGGGCAGCCGCTGCACCCTGCTGGCCGGAGGGCTTGAGAGCGTGTCGGCCCTGCCCGATCTGGCAGGACGGCTGCGTGCCCTCAACCAGCGCGAGGAGGCCGTCACCCGGGCCACGCGTGCCAGTCTGGACGCCCGCTTTGAACTGGAGCAGGCCCGCGAGCAGGGGCCTGCCGCCCGCCTGCGCGAGGCCCAGGCCGAAGTGCAGCGCAGTGCGGCCGAGCTGCAGTCCGCAACCCGCCTCTTTGTGAGCGAGCAGAACCGCCTGGCCGAGGACATACGCCGCAACGGCGCCTCGGCCCTCAATCAGGAGACGCTCCTCTATCTGGCCCGCTGGATAGGCCGTCGCCTGCAGGACAATCCCTCGGCCCTGGCCAGCGTGCAGACCTCGGCTTCGGTGCTGCGCGATCTGTCCAGACGCTGTGCCGTGGCAGCCCGCGAAGGCACACCGGCAAGGACTGCGAAGAAGCCCGCACAAGGTGCCCAGGCCGTGCCCAATCCCAACATTCCGCAGCCGCAGGTCGCACCCGGGCCTGGCCAGAAGAACGGGACCAATTTGCCGGCCTCGTCCGAGCTGAACGGCCGCAAGCTCACCCAGCCGGCCCTGGAGCGCCCGGTGCAGCCGTCTGCTCCCAGGGTGCATCAGCCCGTGCAGGGCCAGTAGGACCGTGCAGCGGAACCTGCCGGTACGACCATGGGATCGGACATAACCCTCTTTGTAGGCGGCGCCTCCAGCGGCAAGAGCAGGCTTGCCGAAGCCTGTGCCGAACGCCTGGCGTCCAGCCGCCTCTACATAGCCACCATGCGGCCCATGGATGCCGAGGCAGAGCTGCGCGTGGCCCGTCACAGAGCCCGCAGGGGGGCAGGCTGGCAGACCGTGGAGGCCGGAGCGCAGCTGCGCGCCAGCCTTGAGGCCTGCCCCGAGGCTGGCGTCCTCCTGCTGGACAGCCTGGGCTCCTGGATTTCCGGCATGCTCTGCCAGGTCTATGCGCCAGATAAAGACATACAGGACTCCTTTCCGGCCAGCCCTGCACAACTGGACCAGTGCGAGGAAGACGTGCAACAGGAGCTGGAGGCCTTCTTTGCCGCACTCCCTGCCCTGACAAGGCCTCTTGTCGTTGTGAGCGAGGAGGCAGGGCTCGGGCTTGTCCCCGCAGACCCTCTGTCCAGGCGCTTTCGCGACATTCTTGGCCGCAGCAATCAGCGCCTGGCAGCCTGTGCGAACAGGGTGCAGCTGGTGAGCTGCGGCCTGGCCCTGCGGCTCAAGTAGGGCCCCTTTGGCACAGGGAAGTGCACAACGGATCCAGAACAGGCTCACTCAACAGGCGTCATTCAACAGGCAGAACGTGCCGGCAAAAAAGAGGCACGACAAAAAACGGGGAAATCATCATGCAGACAGGGTCGGTTTCGGGCACAGACACACAGAAGACCACTGCCCCGCGTGCTGCCCGGAGCCTGGGCAGCTTTCCTTGCAAGGGGCTCATGCTTTGTGCGGGCTTCCTCATCCTGTGTCTTCTCCTGCCGCAGACGAGCGCGGCCTACAGCCGCACGGATCCGCGCAGCTGCCTTGAGACCATGGAGCTTGCCGTGGAGACCAGGAACGCGGATCTCTTTGACCGCCAGGCCGACATAGAGAGCCTGGCAAAACAGGTCTTTGCCGAGATAGAGCAGATGGCAGGCGACGAGCAGCTGGCCCGCTGGCTGCCGCCCCTGGTCACCCTGCTGGCCAGTCAGGGTGCGCTTACAAGCAGCCTCACCTCGGGCTTTCTGGCAGGCGAGGTGCGATCCTTCGTGCTCTACGGCGTGGGCAGCGGCGCCTTTGCCGGACAGAAGGTCCCGGGCTACACGAGCGAGAGCATGCTCTCGCCGCTCTTCGACATGGTCTCCATGGGCCGCAAGGAGCTCAGGGACATGGGCGTGCCGGTGCGCGTGGACCGCGACCGCATGCGCCTGCCTTTTTCTGTCCGTGACCACGACAATGGAAACACCTACCGCGTGGTCGGCCTCTTCACGGCCACAGGCGGCGGCTACAGGCTCACGTCCCTTGAAAACGTGCGCGACCTCATCATACAGATTGGCCTTGAGTCCAGCGATCAGATGGTGCTGCGGACAAGGTAACGAACAGCCCTGTGCGCCCCGAGAGCCCTCTGGCCAGAGGACGATGGCGAACAACAAGCGAGCCGCAGACAGTCCCCGTTGCCCGGGGCTGCCTGCGGCTTTTCTCTTTTGTCGTGTTCTTCCCGGCGTTGCGCCCTTGTGCGGGACAGGGATGCCGGTCTGTCCCTTTTTGTCAGGCCTGCCGTCTGGCCCGGACTTCCTGCAGGTGCAGGCGCAGCCGGTCCAGGGTGAAGAAGAAGCCGCTCATGCTGACCATGCCGGCTGCCACGGTGATGACGGCATGGTAGTCCAGGCCCAAGGAGATGACGAAGCCGCCAATCATGGGCGAGAACAGGCCGCCGGCATCGAACATGAGCATCATGAAGTTGGAATTGATGGTCCTGGTCTCCGGCGTGGAGCGGTCATAGATGGCCGCGGCCGTGAGCGGGTAGAGCAGGGAGAGGGAGATGCCGTAGAGGATGGTGGCCGGCACATAGGCCCACAGGGGGCCCCAGGCGATGATGAGCAGGCCCGAGGCCATGGTCAGGGCCACAATGGGCACAATGCGGTATCTGGGCAGCGTGTCCAGCCTCTTGCTGAAGAAGAAGCGCAGCACGATCATGGTCGTCGTGTAGTAGAAGAAGAACTTGGCCGGATCGCCGCCCGTCTGGCTGCACAGGCCCTTCATGAAGAAGAGGCCTGTGGAGGTGGCAAGCGAAAAGGAGAACATGGAGGCAAAGACGAGGCTCAGGCCCGAGTGCAGAACGCTGTGCATGAGGTCCTTTCTGTACTGGGCAAAGTTGGCCGTCCGGCCGGCAACGGCCGCGTCCGTCTGGCGCAGCCTGGGCGCGAGAAAGAAGCTCATGACGAGACAGGGCACGAGCAGCAGGGAGGTCCAGGCAAAGAGGCTTGGCTCGCTGCCCACGATGGGCAGCAGAAACTCGCCAATGGTGGGAATGATGGCATAGGGGAGCAGGGTCGTGAAGGAGAAGAGGGCAAAGCCCCTGGCGCTCTGGCCAGGCGGAATGCAGCTCACCAGCACGGACACCACACAGGAGGAGTAGATGGCGAGGAAGATGCCCTGCACAATGCGCAGGGCCAGCAGAAGCCACTCGAAGGACGGCGAGGCGGGGTCCAGGAACTGATAGGAGAAGAGGACGCCGCTGCAGATGAAGAGGGAGACGATGACTGCAGGCAGCCTGCTGCGCTTGAGCATGATCACTGTGGCAAAGGGGCGTGTCACAAGGACCATGCCGAACAGGGCGCCAAGCAGGATGCCGCGCCAGCTCGGATCCACGGACACGTGCTCCAGCCACTGCTCGAAGCAGTAGTAGATGGACAGATAGCAGTTGCTGAAGAGCGCCATGAAGAAAAGCAGGATGAAATCGAGGCTGATGAGGCCCGGATCTGCCTTCCGGGTGGGGGAGGTGGGGCTGTGTGTACTCATGAGAAGCCTTTCGGGTACGGTCTGCTGCCTGCAGGGGCACAGGAAAAAACGGACAGAAGCCTGCGGCAGCGCGACGGCAGGGGGCAGCAGGGAGATCCCCTTACGGGAAAAAAGGCCTGCCCCAGGGACAGAAGTGCCCGGAGCAGGCCGCAAGACTGCAGGATATGGCAGTGCAGGGACTGGCAGAACTAGTGGTAGTCGCCGTTGAGGAAGTTGGACGCAAACTGTGTCACGGCTTCCTCGCTTGTCATCAGCATGTCCATCTGTCTGGTCATGATGAGCAGCCTGCCCAGCTGATCGAGTCTGGAGGCAATCTCCGTGCGGGGGTATTTCTGATACCTGGCCTGGACGCGGTCGGCAATGACGCTGACCTTGAAGCCCAGTTCCTTGAGAATGATGCCTATGCAGCGCACGCGGCGTTCGCGCTGGACCGAGCCTGCGGCGCCGCCGGCAAACTCGAAGCGGATGTAGTTCTTGCTCACCGTGGCACTGCACCAGCAGTCCAGGATGGCGTAGTGGTAGCCCACCCTGGAGGAGAAGTTGAGGTACTTGTCCGAGACAATGGCATAGCTGTGATCGCCAAAGCGTTCCGCCATGTCCGAACGCAGGAGGTTGTTGCCCATGACGGACATGAAGCCGCGCATGTTCACGGGCCGCGGACCGTGGGCCCGGACCGAAGGGTTGACCATGCCTTCGAGCAGCAGGCGCAGGGGGAAGCTCGTCACATCCTCAAGGACGGCCCGTGCTGCCAGGGGATCCTTCAGGCCGCCGCCAAGGTCGATAATGTAGAGATCCAGGGGGATGGGCCCGGTAAAGTGGGTAGCTGCCTTTTCCTTGCCTTCGGTGACGGAGTCCGAGAGCAGGAACATCTCGCTGTAGGATTTTTCGTGCACAAAGCGCATGACATCGTGGAGGCTCGTGCAGTTTTCGGGCGAGAAGGTTCTGGATCTCGGATCCACGAGGTGCAGGGGCAGGACATGGGGGGCAATGCGGCGCATGAGGGCTGTGGCCGGCGTGTTGGCCACGGGCGGACGGCTGATGCGCAGTTCGAGCAGCTCGGGGATTTCGCCGGAAAAGACGCGGCCCTTGAGTGCGTCCACGGTGACCAGCTGTCCGTCTTCGAGCAGCATGGTGGCAGCCGAGGCATTGATGAGGGTGGGCACACCGTACTCGCGGCACACGGAGGCCATGTGACCGGTCAGGGAGCCCACTTCGGCAATGATGGCACAGGCCCTCTGCATGGCCACGGTGGCATTGGAAGAGGAATGCGTCATGACTAGGACATGGCCTTCGGGGAAGTGGGTCATGTCCTCGTCGGGATCCATGATCATGACCCGGCCGCAGGCAACGCCCCTGGCCGCCACTTCGGCCTGGGAGATGACGGGCCGGATCTTTTCCAGTTCCGGTGCGCGCACATCCTCGCTGGTGGTGTCAAAGCCCATGGGCCGCGTCTGCAGAAAGACCAGGCGCTCGTCCTCGTCCAGAGCCCATTCTATGTCCTGGGGGTACTGATAGTGGTGCTCCAGGGTGATGGCTGCTTTGGCAATTTCTGCAGCCTGCTCCTTGGTCAGACAGGGCACATGCTGCAGGAGCTCGTCCACTTCATGGACATGGGGGGCAATGGATCCGTCCTCGGCCTGATCCAGCACGACCTTGGTCAGCTTGCCCACAATGGTCTCGCGGGTGATGCGCATGGTGGCCCTGGAAACCAGCCACTGATCAGGCAGGGCGGAGCCGTCGGCCACGGCCTCGCCCAGGCCCCAGACGCCGTTGATGAGCACGTCGTTGGAGCGCAGGTTCACGGGATGGCGGGAATAGGCCACACCGGCAGCCCTGGCATTGATCATCTGCAGGCAGCACATGGCCATGCCCGAGGTGCTGAGCTCGTAGCCGTTGCTCAGGCGGTAGGAGAGGGCCCTGGGGGAATAGAGGCTGGCAAAGACCTTCTTGAAGGCCTGGGGCAGGGACTGCCTGGTCACGCCCAGGATGGACAGGTACTGGCCGGCAAAGGACTGCACGCCGTCCTCGGCAATGGCACTGGAGCGCAGGGCCACACGGCATTCCCTGTCCCTGAAGACCCTGTCGTAGGTGGAAAGCAGGGCCTTTTCCACCTCTTCGGGCAGGGGGGTGCCCAGAATGGCCTCCTGTATGGTTTCGCTGGCCTTCTGGATGGTGGCCGGGTGATCGATGTCAATGTCTTCCAGCGTCCGCTGTATCTTCGTGAAGAGGCCGGGATTTTGGGAGAGGAAGAGCTGGCCGGCCCTGGTGGTGACGGCAAAGCCCCTGGGCACGGGCATTTCCAGCATGTTGCGCAGCTCGCCCAGGTTGGCATTCTTGGCGCCCACGGAATAGGTCATGGACGAGTCCACTTCCGAAAGCGGCAGGGTGATTTCGCTCACGTCACCGGGTGTGTAGGAGTGCAGTTCCTTGCCAATGTGCTGGACAATGGCCTCAGTGGCCGTGTCGAGCTCGGGGTAGCGGTTATTGGAGAGCTGGTTCAGGGATTCGCCCATGGTGCGCACACAGACGATGGCACGCATGACTTCGTGGCGGATCAGATCGGTGTCCAGGTGCTTGCCGCCATGGTAGACAGTGTCCAGCGTAGCAAGAATCTTGGCTATGTCGGCATTGGCCTGCAGCAGTTTCTTGAAGGAGGCATAGCGGCTGGTGAATTCGGACAGGGCTTTCTGCCGGTCTACAGACGTCTTGCGGTTGAAAAGTCTGTTCAGGAGAGAGGCGCTCATGGGACGGCATCCTTGTACGTCTTGTGCGTTGTACGTCTTGTGCGTTGCGTTCGGGGGGCGGGTATCTTTTTCCGGTTTGACGAGGAGACGGTCTGTCGCCAGATGGACTGGCAGGCTGACCGGGAAGGCTTTCTGACCGGGAGGGCTTTCCTGTTCCAGAAAGGCTTCTGGAACAGGCAGGGACAGAGAGACGATCGGGGAGCATCAGAGAGCCGCACGGAGCCACAGGGATCTGCAGGCGTTCTCTGCCGGACAGCGATCTTCAGGGACGGATCGCTGGCGGGACTGATTGCGAGTGTTGCCGGGCGCTGGAGGTGCCGGGGCAGGAATTACTGATCGATGCGTATGTCCAGGCGCTCCCTGTCCTCGGAAAGGATGAGGCGGTGCTTCCTGGGGGCTTCCTTCAGATCCACCACAATGCGGGTTCTGTTGGGGTAATGGCCCAGGCGCACGTTGCTGACCATGTCGTTGGCCGGAATGCCGGGGGCCCTGAGATCCCTGTGCTCGCCGGTAATGTCCACAACCAGGCGATCGGGACTGGTGAGCAGCATGGTTTTGTAGGCAATGGTTGTGTGCAGGGAGACGCGGACGGTTGCGCCCTTTTCGCGCACAAGGACCACCATCCTGGGCTGCGCAGAGGCCTTCTTGTCCTTCTGTTCGGCCTTCTGCAGGTCCTTCTGCAGATCTTTCTGAACGTTCTTCTCTTCGGCCTTTGCTTCAGTCTTCTGCCCGGCTGTCTGGCCGGCCGGTTTCCTTTCGGTCTTTGGGGCGGATGTCGAGGCTGCCTGTACGGGTTGTTCAGGCTGTTCCGCTCTGGCCGGTTGTTCGCCCCTGGCAGGCTGCTCGTCTCTGACAGGCTTTTTGAGCGTGTCGGCTGCCTTGGGCGTATTGGTCTCCTGTATGCTGCCTGTCTGGACACTGCCCGACTGGACACTGCCTGTCTGGACGCTGCCCGTCTGCGCTGCGGCGGCAGGGCGCTCTTCGACGGGCTGGACAGCGGCGGAAACGGCGGCAGGGGACACACTGGCGGCAACAGGGGCTGTGGCGGCTGTGCTGCGGACAGGGGTCTTGTTCATGGCCAGCGTGTCCGCAGACTGGACAGGTGCCTGTAAGGCGGGCTGCACGGGGGCTTCCTCATGGGAGAGCGTGGATGTGCTGATGGGCGCTCTGAGGGTGGTGGCCGGAGGATCTATGGCATCGGGCAGCTTGGGCAGGGCCATGAGTCTGGGCTCTTCCTGCTGTCCCTGTCCGGCTCCGTTTTCGGCCGATTCGTCAATCCGGGCCTGCACACCGTGCAGATCCGGTATTTCCGGCAGCATGTCCCTGGCAGAAAGCGGTGTGGCCAGGTCCCTGTCGGAGTGGTGGGAATTGAGCTGATTATTGAGCACGACCAGGGCCATGCCCAGAACGACAACGGCTGCAAGCAGACCGATGATGATCTTGTTCACGCTGAAAATCCTCGCAGGGGCTGACATGAAGAACTGTGGACTTTGGGCAAAGGCTGCCTTGTGCGGGAACGGGCGTCCGCAGAGGGGCGGACAAATGCCAGCCTGTCTGGTGAAACGACTGTACAACATCTGCATGGAATGGCAAGACGCCCGTCTCCTGGTCTCCAGTGCAGGGACAGAGCCGTTCCCTGAAGGCACACGGCAGGCGCATGACAGGCTCGGGTCCGGTCCGGATCAGCCACAGGATTCCTCCGGCTGAACAGTGTCATGTGTTTTGTGTCATGTGTTTTTTTGCCCGAGGGGAACGCGGGAACGCGGCAAAAAGCAGGAATCCACCTTGGGAAAAGAGGGACCAGGTGGTGTTCTTTTGTGATTGCCGGAACTTGTGCAGGAGACAAAGGACACGGACAAACTTTTTTTTCGAAAAAAACCTGTTTTTTGTGAAATTTGTTGCGCGTGCAGCATTTTCAGCGTGCCGGCTGTGATAGTGAAAAAAAGTACTTTCTCACAACATGCGGTTGCTGGCGAGCACATGGAAGATCCTGTCTGGTTCCTTTCAGCATGTTTTGGGAGATGTTTTGATGGCGCGTTTTCACTCTTCCTGCCTCGGGAAACAGCTTGTCCCGGGCGCAGCGGTCATGGCTCTGGTCATGGCTCTGCTCTTGTGTCTGCCCGGATCCCTTCAGGCCGTGGACTTCAGGGTCAAGGGCGTCTGGCAGATGGCCTTTCAGTACTCCAATGTGACGCCCAAGGGCGTAGACGGTGCGGACAGGTTTGGCGCCCTGCAGCGTTTCCGCACCCAGATTGATGCCGTAGCCAGCGAAAACCTGAGCGGCTCGGTGACCTTTGAGATTGGCGATGTCGAGTGGGGCAAGTCTGCCAGTGGCGGCGCACTGGGCGCAGACGGCAAGATTGTCGAGCTGCGCTATGCCTATCTGGACTGGATGGTTCCGAATACGGACGTGAAGGTCCGCATGGGCCTGCAGCACCTGCGCCTGCCCGGCATTCTGTCGCGCTGGGGCTTTGGTGCCGTGTTCGGCCATGACATGGCCGGCATCAATGTGTCCTCGCCCATCTACAAGAGCGACGACCTCAATATTGATGCCACCTTCTTCTGGGCCAGGCCCTACAACGACAATTCCCAGGCTCTGTTCCAGGACGACAACACGCAGCACCTGGACAACCTGGACGTCTTTGCCCTGAGCGTGCCCATCCGCGGCGACCGCTTCCGCGTCAACCCCTGGGCCATGTATGCCATGATAGGCAAGTACAGCCTGACCAACCTGACCGCCTCCCCCGAGCCCGCCCAGGTTGTGCCCCGCGGCGGTCTTATGCCGGTGATGGGCGGCTACTACGCCGATTTCCAGAGCAATTACGTCAAGGGCCTCAGCAAGCCCTGGGGCGATGGCTTCTGGGCCGGTCTGTGTGCGGAATTCTTCCTGACCGACAGCTTCAAGATAGGCATAGAAGGCGCCTACGGATCGGTCGACATGGGCGAAGTCAAGCATTACAAGGGGTTTGGCGGCGACAGGACCTTCCAGGCGAAGCGTTCCGGCTGGTATATTGGTGCCAGGGCCGACTGGAAGCTGGACTGGGGCACCCCCGGCATCATCGCCTGGTACGGCCCCGGTGATGACAGCAATCCCTACAATGGCTCCGAACGCCTGCCCTCCTTCAATACCCCCTGGGGCGTGACAGCCCTGGGCTTTGGCGGTGGCGACATGGACTCCGTCACCTGGAAGGTGCTGGGTCACAACCCCTCGGGCATGGTGGGCGTCGTGGGCCAGATCGACGACATTTCCTTCATTGAGGATCTCACCCATGTCATCCGCTTCGGCTACTACTGGGGCACCAACAGCAAGGAAATGCCCAGAAAGGCGAAGATGACCACCTGGCCCAGCCGTCAGGACGGCCCCGCTGCCTACCTGACCACCACGGACTCGGCCTGGGAAGCCAACCTCGTCAACCGCTACAAGATCTACGAGAATCTGGAGCTTGGCCTGGAACTGGCCTACGTGCGCCTCAATCTGGACGGCGACACCTGGCACGAAGCCGCGGACAGCCAGCTCAAGGACAACTACCGCGTGTCCTGCTGCTTCACCTACAGCTTCTAGCCCCCAGCTTCTAGCTCCCGATACGGTGAAGCTGGACCTTTAGTGCCATGCTTCGTCCGAATCCCTGACTTTTGTTCGGACTGCCCCGGTTTCTTCCGTCTTCTTTCGGTTTTTTCCGGGGCAGCCCCAGAAAAAAGAGGCTTGCGCCCCCTTATGCCCGGGGGCGAGTCCTTTTCCTGCCCCCGCAGGAAGGGGCCTTCCCTGAATCAGGCAGGTACAGGTACAGGCACAAGTGACGCGTGTCACGGCTTCTCCCAAGGGAGAGCTTCTTGTCAGGTAACTACTCAGCTTGATTTTGTCTTGCAATTCTAGGCTATTAACCAGTCAGGCCAAAAAGAAAACATATTTAGCTTATTTTATAAATATTTGTAATCACATGTTTATTTTAACACATGCATGATGATTGCTCATGGTGCCCAATGTAAGAATATAAATATAACCATTTGAAATTACTAGATATTAGCTCGAATTTGTGAAGCTGAGTAGTTACCAAGGATATTGAAAGAGAAAATACCAGCAATCACAACTGGGATGACTACGATGTCCTTGACGCACGAGCACGAGACTATCTTTTGAAACACAAGATTGACCCTGGGGCGCTATGGCAGATTCGCCTTGGAGCAAAAGTCAGGCTGTTCGGCGTCCGCGTCCACAACATTTTCAAGATTTTGTGGCTCGACACAGAACACCAAATATACAAGACAGAGAAACGGAATACATAGCGGGCCCTCTCAGGAGGGCCTTCTTGTATGGGAGTATTTCCATGCTTTCTTTCTCCCAGATATTGGACGCATATGCGTCACAGTTTGATTTTTCCGCAAAGCCCCCACTGTACATAGCGGACTTGCTGGAAAAAGACCTGCAGGCACTCGACTATGATCGGGGCTGGAATGCCATTGTCGAAGATTTTCGCCGTGTGGAAGGTTATCTGGGAACGGTAATGGGTGAGGAAAGCCACAACGTCCGCAACGACTCGTCTGCGCGCTGCTGCTGATAGATCTGCTTCTTCTTGCCAACAAGGCGTGTAAAGCTGTCCGATCCTGGAATAGGGCCAGCTTGTCGCCGTACAAGCAGAAGGCCATCAGAAAGACATTTGAGAGCTTCTCTCCCAGGGAGAAAAGAGGCATCCGCCAAGGAGCGGCAGCACGAAAAAGGGGCGTGGCAGACAGCCACCAATCGGGCAGAACAGTCGATCCGGCGTATGGTGATGCGAGAAAAGGTCAGTGGATCCTTCGCAACCACAACAGGAGCCCAAGGCTATCTCGCTATGCTGTCTCTGCAGGAGACAGGCAAACGGAGAGGAATGAGCTATTTTTCGGCAGTCAAATTGTGCCAGGCTGACAGAGCCGAGGAGAACGTGCTCGCCCCGGAAGTAATCCAACATAGCATCCACAGCCTGCTGTGATTTTCACAGCAGGCCGATCAGCTATGCCTTTTTACGTTTTTGTTAAGCTGCGACTGGATGGATACGATTTTTTTCGTGCAGTAGAAGAACAGATCATTGAAATATCAAAGCAGAAGAAAGTCTGCTGATGACAAAATGTCTCCACGAGTGAATTCCGTAAAATGCTACAAATTGTAACTATGTAAAAGTATAATTTTTTATAGTCCATGGTATGGTGGACTAGTTTTTTGCCGGAAAGATCGTATTCTGCTCCTCCATGAGGAGAAATGGACTCCTTTTGGCTCATGGCCGAGGTGTGACTGCTACTGGGCTACTGGCAAAAGTCCTGTACAATTGCCCAAATTCATGCAAGTATCAGACACCCTTGCGCACAGAAGGTCCGGACCTGTCCCCTCTGCAGGGGCAATTCAGAGAACCTGTCTGCAGGAGCCTGTCTCCTGCTGCGTGTCATGTGCAGCCCGCGATGTTCAGGCAGAACGTGCAGTATGGGCTGCCATTTCCTCAACAATTATAAGTAAAAGAGACGGAGAGTGTCATGCTGAAACTGAAACGTTTTTTTCTGAGTTTAGTGGCAGCCCTTGTATGTCTGGTCCAGCTGGCTCTGCCTGTGCAGGCAGCGGATCTTGTGAAGGTACCGACAGCCTGGCTGGACGAACATGAAACCTTCCTCGTCTGGTATGCCAAGGAAAAGGGCTGGGACAAGGAGGCTGGACTGGATATAGAGATGAAGCTCTTCAGCTCCGGCCCGGACATCCTGACTGCGCTTCCTGCCGGTGAGTGGGTCTTCGGTGCTGTCGGCGCCCTGCCTGCCATGCTGGGCAATTTGCGCCACGGCATCAGCATTATAGCCTATGCCAACAATGAGGCGGCGGACTGCACCTCCGTCGTCGTGCGCGAAGACAGCCCCATTGCCAAGATCAAGGGCTACAACAAGGACTATCCCGAAGTCTACGGCGATCCCGAGACCGTGCGCGGCAAGACCTTCCTGGTCACGACCCTCACTTCCTCCCACTACGCCCTGAGCAACTGGCTCGCTGTCCTGGGGCTCAAGGACAGCGACGTGGTCATCAAGAACATGGATCAGGCTCAGGCCCTGGGCGCCTTTGAGAACAACATCGGCGACGGCGTGGCCATCTGGGCCCCCTATACCTTCATCATCAAGGAGAAGGGCGGTGTGGTCTTTGCCGGTGACATCGTCAAGTGCAAGAAGTCCAACCCCATCGTGCTCATCGCCGATACCAAGTATGCCGAGGACCATCCGGAAGTGGCCGTCAAGTTCCTCAGCGTCTATCAGCGCAGCGTGGAAATGCTCAAGAGCACCACGCCCGAGGCCATCCTGGACGAGTACCTCCGCTTTTACCTCGAGTTTGTGGGCAAGCCCTACAGCCGCTCCCAGGCGCTCATGGATCTGAAGACCCATCCTGTCTACAGCCTGGACGAGCAGCTGGCCATCTTTGATGACAGCAAGGGGCCGAGCAAGGCCCAGCTGCATCAGATCGACGTGGCCTCCTTCTTCTCCAAGGTGGGCCGTATCACCCCCGAAGAGGCTGCCAAGGTGCAGGATGGCACCTATGCCACAGGCAAGTACCTGAAGATGCTCAAGGATCAGCAGAAGTAAGTCTCCCGAAAAGCTGCCACAAGGGCAGGGTTTCCCGATATGTCGTCTCTCGTTTGCCGACATATCGGGATTTTTTGTGCGCATCCTTTGCGGATCCAGCGTGCAGGTTCATGCGATGCCGGCATGCGAGAGGCGAACGGCTTCCATTCCTGCATGGTCTTCATGCGTTCTCCTGTGCGCACGTCTCCGCGTCTCTTGCGAAAAGCCCGCAGGCCACGTAAAAAATTCCCTGTGTGGGAACACGTTGCGCTGCTTTGGATTGGGGAAGCATTTCAGACAGGGAGGCTCGCCGAAATGGAGCTATCTATAAAAACCGGGAAGACAGCCAGAGAGGCTGCCGCAAGAGGATCGGAAGCTGAACTTGTTTTTTATGGTGGGCCCATTCTGACCATGACAGAGCCTGCTGAGGTGGAAGCCGTGGCTGTGGCCGGGGGCAGGATTCTTGCCGCAGGATCCCGTGCCTCTGTGCAGCGCCTCTGTACACCGGCTACCCGCCTTGTGGATCTTGCCGGAAGGACCATGCTGCCGGGCTTCATTGACGCCCATAGTCATTTCATCGACACGAGCATTCGTACAGCCTGGGTGGATGTTCGCAGTGTGCCCCTGGGCCCTGTGCGGAACATGGAGGACATTGTCGATCTTCTGGCCCGGCGTGCGCAAGAGACGAACCCTGGAGAGTGGATCGTCGGCTGGGGCTATGATGACACCAATATCGCCGAGATGCGCCATCCTGACAGAAGGGATCTGGACAGGGCCAGCAGCCGGCACCCCATAGTGCTGCAGCACATCTCCGGCTGGGTGACGGCCTCCAACTCCCTGGCCCTTGCCAGAGCCGGCATTGATGAACATGTGCAGAACACGGAAACCATGGTCTTTCAGCGTGACCAGAAGGGGGCGCTTTCCGGGGTCATAGAAGCCAGCCGCTGTCCAGTGCTCTCGCAGGTCCCGCCCCTGAGCGACGAGGCTGTGGTTCGCAGCATGGCGCAGGGTTCTGCCATGTATCTGGCTAGGGGCTGCACCACAGCCCAGGAGGGCTGGATTGCTGACCCCGCCTGGATCACTCAGGCAGAAAGGGCATTTGCGCAGGGCCTACTCAAGGTTCGGCTTGTGCTCTATCCACTGGCCCAGGATATCAGCCTTGAGGACTATGTGAAGGTCTTTCCTACTGCCTCTTCAGGGACGGCCCTTGACTGCGACGCACGCCTTGTCCTCGGGGCTGCCAAGCTGTCAGCCGACGGCTCCATCCAGGCGTACACGGGCTATCTCTCCAGCCCCTATCACAAGTGTCCTCCTGGTAAGCCCGGCTACAGAGGCTATCCTTCCAATGATCCAGACTTTCTGGCTGCACGCATTGCGGATCTGCACCGCATGGGCCTGCAGACAGCCGTGCACTGCAATGGAGATGCAGCCATAGACATGGCCCTGGATGCCATAGAGGCAGCCCAGGCAGCCTGCAAACGCGAGGCCCGTCACATCATCATACACAGCCAGATGGCCCGCCAGGATCAGGTAGAGCGCATGGCCAGGCTTGGCGTCATTCCCTCCTTCTTTGCTGCGCACATCTATTACTGGGGAGATCGTCACTACCACATCTTCATGGGACCGGAGCGCGCCAGACGCATGAGCCCCGCAGGCGATGCTCTGCGCTGCGGCATCCCCTTCACCCTGCACAACGATACCTATGTAACCCCCATTGATCCGCTGCTCCTCGTCTGGGCAGCCGTAAACCGCGTGAGTAGCCAGGGACTTGATCTTGGCAGGGCCGAGCAGGGCATTCCCGTGATGGAGGCTCTGAAGGCTGTGACCATCAATGCGGCATACCAGGGCTTTGAAGAGGACCACAAGGGCAGTATTGCCCCAGGCAAGATGGCGGATTTGGTCATCCTGGACAGGGATCCCCGTGCCGTGGCTCCCATGAGGATCAAGGATATTCAGGTCACGGCGACCCTGGTGGCAGGCAGGGTCGAATATGGCGGTCTGGAGTAGGGTGGTGCAAAAGCAACAGTGCCCCTGGAGAGGTCTGCCAGGGGCAAGGGCAGCACCTGTCTGAAACAGAGTCTCAGGCCTTCTGTTGCACACCTGCGAATATCGTAACCTGTTGAAAAAAGGAGAAAAGACTGTGAAAAAGGAAATTCAGCCCTTTGAATACGCGAAGGAAATCACCTCTGCCATTGGGCACGGCATTCTCGTGACCACCAAAAATGGCGACAGGGTCAATACGATGACTATCGGCTGGGGCACCCTTGGTGTCATGTGGAGCCTGCCCATGTTCATGATCTATATTCGGGAAGGGCGCTTCACCAGAGAACAGCTCGACGCCTCCGGGGAGTTCACCGTGAATATTCCCTGGGGCAGCCAGTCCGCAAAAAAGATTACGGCCTACTGCGGCTCCAGGAGCGGCCGTGACTTCGACAAGATCAAGGACATGGGGCTCACCCTCGTGGAATCCGACCTTGTTGGTGCGCCTGGCATTGCCGAGCTTCCGCTGACGCTGGAGTGCAAGGTGCTCTACAGGCAGCTGCTCGATAAAAATGCCGTACCGGAGGACATCAGGAAGACTATGTACCCGGAAAATGTGGACAGCTCCAATCCCATGGCAAACAGGGACTATCATGTTGCCTACTTTGGCAAGATCCTGAAGGCCTATATCATCGAATAGGTGCCAGAGGGAGTCGTCCAAAGACAGTACGAAAGAACGCTTTAGGGGGAACGTCCGGCATGGGCGTTCCCCTTAAAATGGTTTCGGCTGGGATACCATCAGCCTGTGAATGCCTGCTCGCAAGATCAGCAGTGCCTCAGGGCAAGATTTCCTTCCCGCCTCTTTGAACAGCAAGGCTGTCCGGGGTATGGTCATTTGCATCTGTACAAAATGGGTCGAGATTTTCATAAAAGAGACTAGACTCTCCATTTGTAAAGAGCTTTTGAGCCTTCTTGCAAGTTATCCAGTCTTTTCTTTTTCCAAGCAAGTAGTCCAATCGAGCAAAAAACAAATCATAGGTTGCAGATGTTGTTGTCAAGTTTGGCATCTCCGGACATAGAGTTACATCGCTTCTGTTAGGATAAGGCAAGAGCAAACAACCAGAAACAAATGCTGCTTGCATAGAGTGCATTGCGGTCACCTTGACGCCACCCTGTGGCAACGGTTTGGGTGTGACCATCCATGTGTCCGAGCCAAAGGATGTAGCTCTGGAGAAATCGGAAGTAAGGAGCGCCTCCTTTTTCTTCCAGTTCCGTTCCGCCCGAAGTCCGTCAGGGGAGGGACTGATAACGTAATTATCGTCCGCAAGTCGAAACACTCTGTCAGCCGCCCAAAGAACATCCTGCACCGTTTTATCTGGATAGACACGAGTGATCATCCTCTGCACTCGTTCTCGTTTGTCTACAATTTTTTCGGGAGTCGGAACCTTTTGAGTGCATCCCATCAGCATTACTACTGCTGACAGTACTGAAATTGCGATGAAAATCCTCTTCATGATCTCCTTGTCTCCTGGGTTATATGTCTGTCACCACAAATACTGTCGCGGATACCACTGCATTTATGCAGGGGAGGAAGCGACGTCCTATGCTGGAAGGGGTTTTGTCTGTCAGCCGCACAGCTCGCAAGTCCTGGAGCATTGAACGACTGACCGCAGTGCGCCGGACCAGGAGGTACATCCTGCGGTGCCTCTCTAATCCCAACTAACAAAAGTCCGTCTTCCGACGTCCTGAGGCTTGTCAACCAGAGTCAATCAGGCTTTTGCAAGCCTCGGCCTTCTCGGCCTTGAGGCCGGGGTAGTTAACGCGCTCGGAGAAAGGTACGGGGATTCCTGTTTTTTTGCTGCGGTGAAGCAACCTTGCTGATGATCGATGCCCGTCGGCGCAAGACGAGAAGCCCATATCATGATGGCATTTCCGGCCAGGGAAAGCAATTGATTGAGGATTTCTGTAATCTAAATTTTACAATAATTATAATATGTTAAAATTTTAAGAATGGAGCAGAACCAGAGCTGAACGCTCGTCTTGCACACGCCCTTGTGAGTAACAAGAGCTGTCAAATCCAGGAGGAGAAGAGGGCGGTGTACCATGTGGGGCCGTGTGCAGGCGAAGACAGGGAAGCGCTTTGCCCACAGACAAAACAACACGAGGGGCTCACAGGTTGTGGATGGAGTGCCTTGGTCTGCCCATGGAAGACTCAGGATCGTTCCATGGAGGCCATCCTGAACCCCACAGGCAGGCCATGGACAAATGTCAGATATGGCGCACAGGACGAGCGTTTCTCGTGAATACGGGAACTGAGCGAGGTCTGTGCTGTGCCCCTGTGTCTCTTAACTTAACATAATTACCATTATGGGACATTTTAATATCCATATCGGGGAGAGTGGGCTTAACCCCTGGTCACAGGCCCTCAAAGCTCCTCATGCCCCTTCACGGCATCCTCTGAAGCGCTCCATGAGCTTCTTCCCATGGGTATCCCGTGCACCAATCAGGTCCTTCCACCCTTCACGCCCATGGTCATGACTCAATCCCATGCCGAGAGTGCTCAGAGCGTCTGCCCATGCCCACGGCTTATGCGCCTGACATGTCCTGGCCCTCTCCTTCAGAGGCAGGCAGGTACAGGCCCGGCGCAGCAAGTCATGGGAAAATGCCTGGGCTGCAGGCATCAGTGCGCGGCTGTTCCCAGGAGCGAAAACAGTCCACATTGATGTGGATTATTGAAGTTATAACATATTGAAATTTTGTATAATTAATTAACACAGGTAAACCCCCGGCTTTGCCGGGGGACTCACAAAAGCTTGGCTTATGCGGCGGTCGGCGAAGGATGGGCTGATGGCTCCATGCGAGCTTGCTCGTACGGAGCCTGCCAGCCCATCCTCGCACTGTCCCCATTTGAAGAGCCTTAGAAAAAAAGTAATCTCCCCCGTGGGAGCCGCCAAGCACCTAACAGAGGAGATTACTCTTATGTATGA